>JAIQFL010000569.1 GCA_020073365.1 Terriglobia bacterium
GACGTGCGGGCGGTTGCCGCGGAAGGTGCCAAGGCGGTAGCCGAGGAGAGCGCCAAGAGGGTGGGCGGCAAGGCCGCCGGCAGCCTGCTGAAAGGGCTGCTGGGGGGAAAGAAGAGATGAGGTACGCGCGAGGGCCGTCTTGTCGGAACAAACGCGGCACTGCTGACGTATTCGACTATCGAACCAGGTAAAGACCGCAGAGGGAAAGGAGCGGCGAGCATGCAGAAGATAGGGGGCAGATGGGTACTTCTCGGAGCGGGGTTGGCGCTGTGGGGCGCAGTTGGTCTGGCCCAGACGGCGTCTAAACCCGCTGGACATTGGCAGGGCAAGATCCAGATCCCCGATCATGAGCTGGGCATTGCCGTAGATCTTGCCCAAAGTCCGAAAGGTGCGTGGATAGGCTCGATGAGCGTGACGGGTTCGACTTCCATCGATGTTCCCCTGGCGGGCATCGCCATCGAAGGTACCGCCGTGCGATTCGCGGCCAGCCTTCCCCAACGCGCGTCTTTTGATGGCCACCTCTCAGCGGATGGAAGCAGCTTGTCCGGTACGGCCTCGAGCGCCGCTGGCGAGGCCCCATTTCAGCTCACGCGAAATGGCGAGGCGAATGTGAGCGTGCCGCCACCGAGCAGTGCTCTGTCGAAGGAATTTGAAGGCGCTTGGGAAGGCACGATCGATGCTGACGGGAAGGTCAGGCGGGTTGCGTTGAAGCTGTCGCCCGCTGCCGGCGGTACCGCGATGGCAATATTGATTGCCGTCGACCAGGGAAACTTGGAGATTCCAGTCTCGACCGTGACGATCAAGGACAAGCAACTGCAACTGGAAGCGCGGGCGGTTTCCGGAACGTACCGTGGAACACTCGGCGAGAGCGGCGACATCGCCGGAGAGTGGTCGCAGGGCCCAACTCGTGTTCCGCTGACGTTCAAGCGCGGATCATCCGAGGCGAAGAAGCCCTAATCGTCACTCCCACCGCAGAGCGGTGGTCGGCTCGATCTTCATGGCACGCCGTCCGGGGGCCAGCACGGCGGCCAGCGAGGCCAGGACTAGTACGCCCGCGACACCGGCGAAGGTGGCGGGATCGTGGGGGCGCACGCCGAAGAGAAGGTTTTCCAGCCATCGCGCCAGCCACCAGGCGCCCAGCAGGCCGCCCGCGATGCCGGCGAGCACGCGAATCATGGTCTGTCGCAGCAGCAGCCAAAAGACCTGCAAGGGCGATGCGCCGAGCGCCAACCGGATTCCCAACTCCGGCATTCGCCGGGTAACTGTGTAGGCCAGCAGTCCGTAAACGCCAACCACCGCGATCAGCAGCGCGAGACCGGACACCACGACGATGACGAAGGTGGTGAAGCGAGGCATCGCGGTGGAGCGCGAAAGCGCCTCCTGGAGCGTGCCGATCTCGGCGACCGGGAGGTTCTGGTCGAGGCTCCGGATGGCGTTGCGGACGGCTGGCACGAGATCCATCGGCTCTCCTGCCGTTCGCACCAGCAGGGTGGTCCACGCCAGCCAGTCCTGCACTTTCTGCGCGTAAGGAATGTAGACGACAGGGCCTTCGTCGGCCTTGAGCCCCAAGTGTTTGATATCGGGGACTACTCCGACGACAGCCATCCAGCGCCGGTCCTCCTTGAGGCGCAACGTTCGCCCCACCGGATCGGAGCCGCGCCAGTAGCGGTGAGCCATGGTCTCATTGACGACGGCCACCGGGACGCTGCCCGTGCGATCGCTCACGGTGAAGTCCCGGCCCCGGCGGAGCGGGATCCCCGCAGCTTGCAGGTAGCCGGTGCTAATCGCCCGGAGCCCGGCCTGAACCGGCGCATCGGATGGACCGCGGGTCACGCCTTCGATCTCAAACTCGAAGGTCGGGTTATTGCCCTTCAACGGCGTATCGCTGATTTCGCTCGCGGCGATCACACCCGGCAGGCTCCTGGTGCGCTCCAGAACCTGCTGGAAGAAGGCAATCTGCGCCGTGTTGGTCGGATACTTCGATCGCGGCAGCGTAAGCCGCAAGGTCAACGCGTGGTCGGTTCGCAATCCAGGAGCCGTCGAGAGCAGCCGCACCAGGCTCTCACCGAGGAGGCCGGCGCCCACCAATAGCATGCATGCAAGTCCCATTTCGATGGCCACCAGCAGGCCTCGTTGGCGTTCGACGCTGCGGGGAGTCCCGCGAGATCCCGTGGTGATATGCGCCCGCAGATCGACACGGGAAGCATCGAATGCCGGCGCCACACCGAACACCAACGCCGTGATCACGGTCGCGGCGAGTGCGAATATAACGACCGGACCACTCAGGTGGATGCCGGCTGCGCGCGGGATGACGCCCTCGCCGAACCCTTTTACGAGCGCGATCCCTTCGATCGCGAGCGCAAGGCCCACGGCACCGCCGAGCACTGCAACCGCCGCGCTCTCAACCACCAGTTGGCGGAGGATCCGCGCGCGGCCCGCTCCGAGCGCCGCGCGGACGCCGATCTCACGAGCGCGCGATGTTCCCTTCGCGAGCAGCAGGTTCGCGAGATTGGCGCAGGTGATCAGCAGCAACAGAAGCGCTCCGGCCTGGAGCGTCAGCAGAATCGGGCGGGTCTTCCCGATCAGGTCCTCTTCGAGCGTCTCCAGCGATGCGCTCCACCCGGCATTGGTGGCCGGGTACGCGGCTGCCAGCCGACCTGAGATCGCATCCATTTCGGCGGTCGCCTGGCGACGGCTGACCTCCGGCCGAAGGCGGCCAATCACATGGAGCCACCGGCCCTCGCGGTTCGCGCGGTTCCCGGCGCTGAGCGAAAGCGGCACCCACGCGTCGGTCTCCGGCGCGGGGAAGGCGAAGCCGGCGGGCATGACTCCGATCACCGTCGCCGGCGATCCATTGAGCGTCAATGGGCGGCCGACGATTGCGGGCGATTCGCCGAGAGCCCGCCACAACCGGTGGCCGATCACTACCAAGAGAGCGCTCTGTTCCGAATCTTCGTCCGGCGTGAAGGTCCGGCCGATCTGCGCATTCACGCCGAGCGTGGAGAACAGGTTCGCCGAGACGAGTTCCGTTTCGAGACGGCGCGGCTCGTCGACGTTGGTCAGGTTCATCGGCCAGTTTCCGTACGCCGACAATGACTCGAAGGAGTGAGATTGCGCCCGCCAGTCGAAGAAGTCGGCAGCGGACACGTGCATGGGCTCGGCGCCGCGCGCCGCCGAGCGGCCCCAGACGGCGAACAAGCGGTCGGATTGCGGATAGGGAAGGGGACTCAGGAGGACGTGATTCACGGCGCTGAAGATGACCGTGTTGGCTCCAATCCCCATCGCCAGCGAAAATACCGCTGTGGCCGTGAACACAGGGCTCTTGCGAAGGAGCCGTAGCCCGTAGCGCAGATCCTGGGCGATCTCTTCGAGCGGCACGAAAGCCCATTCCTCGCGGCACGTCTCCGCGAGCCGGGTGCGGTTGCCGAAGTTACGAAGCGCTTGTGCGCGCGCCTCATCCGGCCGCAGGCCCCCAGCGATCAGCTCATCGGTCTTCTCGTCGAGATGAGCCTCGATCTCCGCGGCAAGATTGCGTTCAAACCGCCGCGCACGGAAATATCGCAGGATGCGTCTCATGCTTCAGATGGCCTCAGCAAGCGGACAATTCCGTCGATCAGGCGCCCCACCCGCCTGGTCTCACGGCTCAGTTGTTTACGGCCGGCCGGCGTCAGGGTGTATATGCGGGCGCGCCGGTTCCGCGGCGACATGCCCCACTCGGCCGATACCCAGCCTTCAATCAGCATCCGCTGCAAAGCCGGATAGAGGGAGCCTTCTTCAACGTGGAGGAGGTCGCCGGAGTTCTGCTGGATACGCTGAGCGATGGCGTAGCCGTGAAGCGGCTCACGGCGCAGCGTCACCAGAATCAGCATCTCGAGTGTGCCTGGGAGCAGGTCGCCCCTGCCGGTGGCTGCCATTTGGATACCAAGAGCCTCTATGCATAGATTGCACGACAAAGGAGAGGAAGTCAAGCGCGAGAGGTGGGACGCTGGTTTGCCAATACGGTCCATCGGGCGTAAAGCCGGCTTACCGGAGCCTGAGGCGGCACCCGGCCGATTCACCGTTTCCGAGGCGCACGCCGCTGCCGGCGGTACCGCGACGGCAACCCTGATTGCGGTCGACCAGGGAAACCTGGAGATTCCAGTCTCGACCGTGACCATCAAGGACAAGCAACTGCAACTGGAAGCGCGGGCGGTTTCCGGAACGTACCGTGGAACACTCGGCGAGAGCGGCGACATCGCCGGAGAGTGGTCGCAGGGCCCAACTCGTGTTCCGCTGACGTTCAAGCGCGCATCCGAGGCGAAGAAGCCCTAAGCAAGAGGCGATGTTCCCAATCGACACCGCGCACCATGGACAATTTGAACCAGATTTGTTGCAAAGTGCAGCACTTGTACTCGCCGGTACATTCAACTTCTCAGCACGGTTTTGGAAGCCGCGCTACCGCTTGCATTATGTCAAGGAGTCGCTAGATAATTATATCAGCGCTCAAGGTCTTATTATCACTCGGGCCTTTTAGTTGTGGCGTCGAAGCCCGCTGTTTCGCGGTCGTGAACCACCCCCCCAGATTGATATAAAAAGCGTGAGGCTGGATGCAGCAAAGCCTTGAGCGTACCCTGAGTCGCGCAACGACAGGGCTTCGAAGGAGGTGAACCATGGCAAGTCGAGGAAGCAGAATGGGCTCGGACGCGACGGCCCTCCAAGAGCCGCCGGAAGCCACAAACGACGCAGCAAAGACGATGTCTGAAACGACCGCCGTAAGTGAATCCGTGGAGACCGGCGCAACCGTTGGCCCCACTGAAAGCGAAATCGCCACGGTTGCGTACGTATTGTGGCTTGCCAACGGCTGTCCCGTTGGATCAGATCAAGAAGACTGGTTTCGCGCAGAAGCGATGCTCAAAAGCGCACGCGTCGCGAAGCGCGAAGATTTGTCGAGACGTCCATCGATCCCGCGCTCGGATCCTCGCATCGAGTCCGAAGTGCTGGCCGAGTTCCGGTGGGAGGGACATTGGGAGGTATGGGAACGGGAATGGGGCGGCGCCCGCTGGGTCTGTGATTTAGGTCACTCCAGGCGTTGAACTCACCGCATGCCGGATCGCGCCTCCAGGCTTGTATGAGATAACACTCCGTTCCTGAGGCCGCCGCTAACGCGTGCAGGCGGCGAAGGGTGTAAGTTTCTGGCAAGTCGCAGAAGAAGTATTTCGTGGGTTCGTTCTCCGCCTCGGGCCATTCCACCAGTAACCATAATTCTCGGCGTGGCGGTTCCCCGCGGACGAACCCATGCGATGGCTGCACCCGCATCGCCACGAAGCGCGACTCCAACCATCCCTTCCTGCCCGGCCGCCAGCGAACTACCTTCCACC
>JAIQFL010000126.1 GCA_020073365.1 Terriglobia bacterium
CCGACATCATCCTTCCCACCACCGACGGTCGCGAGCTTCGTCTCCGCCGTGTCACCGAACCCAACGCCGAACAGAAATCCCTCCTTTACCAGCTCCACATCAACCTCCCCGACCGCTTCGAACTCAATCGCAAATGTAGTGTAGACTCGGCCAGTGCATGAACTGATTCTGAACGAGTTAGCCCAAGTTCGGCCGGTTCTGTGACGAACTTGGGCTAGTGAAGCGTCGTCCGCGCGATAAGGCCTGCGCCGTGAGGCATCGGCACCCGGAAATACGGCAGCCGGTTCTTCCCCGTCTCCGATGATCGCGACGACCTTCAGATGCCTTTGGGAGCGGCGCAGAGTCGCGGCGAACGCGGATGCCCCCCCGCGCGGAATTGCTCACTATCAACAAATGGATTTCGACGTTCGCTGCGCGGAGTAGCGCCCTGGCGTCCGGAATGCTCTTGGCAGGTAAGGGCTGATAGCCTGCGCGGGCCAACGCCTGCCCGAGCCAGAATACGAATCCCAGATCCCGATCGATTATAAGGACGGTTCTCGTTGGAAACCTCCGTCGAAGGCTCGCAATCCTCCGCACTCCGCCTACCAGAACAGCGGTGATTTGTTAGTCAAGGGGTTACGTCTAGGACATTTCTTGACTTACCGACAAATCGGCATAAAGTACTACAAAAGCACTATAGAGACTCACAATGCCGAGCGGTCCCGGCGCGTTACAGACTCCGCAATTCCCTTGAACCACTGGAGCCAGGAACGCTGTCGGCCGTTGGCTTAAATGGCCCAGGACCAAGGTCCTACAGATACCAGATGTACTGAACAATTAGATGAGCAATTAATTAGAGGTTCTTAACAATGTTCTTATTGACACCAACATGCCACCCATGGTTAACTACACAGATAACGCAACAGTAGTTAAGTTGCATTTGGTGGTGCAGTAAAAGGAGGCAGAATGTCGCCCGCTCTCCAGCGAACGACTTGCAGTACGCCTATCAATCGACGCCGGCACCTACGCTTCCCGATTACAGCTCATGCGGAATATCTTCTGCAAGGCCGGCGATGCGCAGCGGTCACCCGCGACGTTGGCAGCGGTGGCATTCTTATCGAGTCGACCGATGTCCTTCCGGTAGGTGAGCTCGTCGAGTTGTGCATGGATTGGCCGAGAAGGCTCGATGGCCGGTGTCCTCTGCGGCTGGTCGTCGCTGGCGAGGTTCTCAGAAGTACCAGTCGCGGCACTGCTATCAGGATACTGCGGTACGAGTACCGGCTTGCTCCAAAGGCTCCACCGGATCTGCAAAAGCTGGATCAAGAGGCAGGGAAGCTCGCTCGCTCGAGCTAGAGTACTTGCATCCTAGGATTCGCACAAGTGTAATACTCGGCCAAGCGAGTTTCGAGCCAGGACTATGCCGATTTCACGGGAATGCCGGCGCCAGTCAGGGCCGATTCCACTTCCGCCGGCCGCAAACGCGTGGCATCATACTCCACCATCAGGGTGTCGAGGGAAGGAGCCACCTGCACCTTCTGAATGCCGTAGAGGGCGTGCGCGTCCGAGATCCGCGCGAGCATGCCGTCATCGAGCGGCTTCTGCAACCGGAAGCGAACCTGCACCTTGGTCATAGCTCTACGATAGCAGCGTGGGCTTACACGTGGCTGGTGACGGCGTGAGAAGTCGAGCAAAACCCAGGAACGCGGGCGGAACCGAGGGAAAAGGTGGAACCGCCTGCGCCAGCATAGGCTATGCGTAACTGGTGACGGCGGCCATGTTCTTCTGGCTCCGCTCCGCCGTGATCCTTTCCAGGTAGCCGCTCTGCCGGAACGCATCCATGGGATCGGCCGCCAAGCCCCTGGAGAGCGCCCACTCGCGCATCGCCGGCCGGACATCGGTCGAAAAAGCGTCCTTGAGACAGCTCTCCGCATCCACCAGCGCGCACTTCGCCTGGCAGTGCGCCAGCTTTTCGTGATCCACCAGGGACGCCTTGGCGTATAGTTCCACCGCCGTCGTGACCGTCTGGATCATGGCCTCGATCTTGCCCTTCAGGTTGTGGCTCTGATCGATCATGTAAGCGATGTCCCCGCGTTTTCCGGTTTCCCACTCGAAGTGCAGAATCTCGTGGAAAATGCGGAACACCTGGTACGGGTCGATCGAACCCATGGTCAGATCGTCGTCCGCATACCGGCGGTCGTTGAAGTGGAAGCCGCCGAGCATGTTCAGGTCCAGCAGCCACGTCACGATCTGCTCGATGTTCTGCGAGGCGTAGTGGTGGCCGGTATCCACCAGCACTTTCGCCTTCGGACCGGCGGATTGCGCGAACAACAGCGCCATACCCCAGTCGGCGATGTCGGTGTGGTAGAAAGCCGGCTCGAAGGGCTTGTACTCCACCAGCATGCGCTGGTCGTCCGCCAAACGCGAGTGCGCGGCGCGGAGCCCCTCTTCGAACCACCGGCGCCGGTGCCGGATGTTCTGCGTGCCCGGATAGTTCGACCCGTCGGCGAACCACAACGAGAGATCGCGGCTTCCCAGGCCCTTCGCGATTTCGACGCTCTCCAGGATGTGGGCCAGCGCCTGCTCCCGCACCGCAGGGTCGGGATTTCCAAGCGACCCGTACTTGTAGATCTGGTCCTGGAAGACGTTGGGGTTGATGGAGCCCGCGCGCAGCCCATACTTCACAGCAAGCGCCCGCACCGGGCCGGTGTCCTGGACGCCTCGCGGCAAGTCCCACAGCACGTGAAGGGCAATGGTCGGGCATACGCCGGTCCAGTGGTGCACCTGGCCGGCATCGCTGAACTTCTCCTCGGTAGTGGTAGCCGCGGCGGGCTGGAGGAACTTGCCAAAACGGGTGCCGGTGTTGGCGAAGCCCCAGGAGGGCAGTTCGATCTGGAATGCGCTCAGCGCTCTGACTAACGCGTCGGTTTGTCGGTCCGTCATAATATTACTCTGGAAGATCGGCCGAGCCATCCAACTCGGCCAGCAATTGGACCGCGAGTGCGCGGTACCCGGCATCGTAATCCGATTTGGCGGATTGCGGCATGTGTGCGGAAACCCATGCCTGGAGCACGTCGGTCACCGGTTGGGCCATGGCTTCCTCGGCGCCGGGTTCGAACCGCAACGGGATCTCCGAGCGCTGGATGGCGCCAATCAACAGTTCCTGAAACTTCATCGTACCTCCGCATGATGGTTGACGGGGCCGGACCCCCGCCCCAGTCCTGGATTGGTCCGGATGGCCTCATGGATAAACCGCTTCGCGAGTGCCACCGCATCGAACAGCGCCAGCCCGCTCGCAAGTGACGCCGTGATAGCGGCCGAATAGGTGCAGCCGGTGCCGTGGGTGTGGCGCGTCGCGATGCGGTCGGCGGGAAATTCACGCCATTCGGAACCGTCGAACAAGATGTCGGTCGCGTCGGACTCCCGGTGCCCGCCCTTGATCAGCACCGCCCGGGCTCCCATGGCGCGGATGCGGCAAGCCGCCTGGCGCATATGCTCGAGCGAGCGGATCCTCATGCCGGTGAGGGCTTCGGCCTCCGGTACATTGGGCGTGACCAGCGCGGCTCGCGGCAGCAGTTCCTCGCGGATCCGGGCGGTGGCCGCTTCGGGCAGCAGGGGCGCCCCATGCTTGCTGATCATGACGGGGTCCACCACCAGCGGACAGGTGAAGCCGGCCGCCGCCCGCGCAACCGCCCGCACGACTTCCACCGACCCAAGCGCGCCGGTTTTGGCCGCATCCGGCGGGATATCCTCCAGCACCGCCGCGATCTGTTCCAGCACTAGGTCGGGCGGCATCACTTCGACGCGCAAAACTCCGACGCTGTTCTGCACCGTGAGCAGGGTGATCACGGCTTCGCCGTAGACGCCGAACTGGTGGAAGGTCTTGAGGTCGGCCTGGATACCCGCGCCGCCGCTGGGGTCCGATCCGGCGATAGTGAGAGCGACAGGCGGCATCCCGTTTCAGAATAGCAGCGGGATGGGATGGCGGGTTGAAGGGCAGTGTTGCAACCTTGGCGTATCCAATGCTGGTAGGGTGGTGAGGTGACCAAACTAAGGCCGGTGGAGTTCAAATGGCGGCAGTTTGAGCCTCAATTGATTCTTAGGCCGTGGGGCTGGTACCTGCGCTTTTCACTTTCATACCGCGATATTGAAGAGCTCTTGCAGGAGCGGGCATGTCGGCGGACCACGTCACCGTGTGGCAATGGGTTCAGCGCTACGCCCCCGAACTCGACCGACGGCTCCGGCCACACCTGAAGCCCACTAACAAAGAGCTGGCGCGTCGATGAAACTTACATCCGGGTAAAAGGCAAATGGGCGTACTTGGATCGGGCCGTGGACTCGGCCGGTGCCAGCATCGATTTCCTCGCCAACATCTTCCTGCCTCGCGGGCAGGCGGGATTCCGCTTTATTATGTAGGCATTCTACTCTTTATTTAGTAGAGTGTCTACACATCTACATCTGGCCCTGTCGGACCTGTGCGCGCTAACACAATGCAGGGCCGCCCCGACCACTGGAGCCGCTTTGAAGCGGCTCGGGCTGAAAGCCGGGCTGAAAGCCCGCTCCACAAACCCTCCACGTGCCAGAATGGTTCTTTGATCGAATCCCTACATCCCGAAGCCTCCGCGGCTCGCGCCCGGTTCGTGCTCTTCGATTTCGACGGCAGCCTCTCGCTCATTCGCACCGGTTGGATGCAGGTGATGGTGCCCATGATGGTGGACGCACTGGCCGAACTGAAGACCGGCGAACAGGAGGAGGAATTGCGCCGGGTGGTGGAGGAGTTTGTCTGGCGGCTCACCGGCGAAGAAACGATTTACCAGATGATCGCGCTGGCCGCCGAAGTGAGGCGCCGTGGCGGTACGCCGCTCGACCCGCTCCTCTACAAGCAGCGCTACCTGAAACTGCTCTGGCAGGTGATCCGCAGCCGCGTGGAAGAACTGCGGCGCGGCCATTGTTCCCCGGACCGGTACCTGGTTCCGGGCGCGCGGCCCTTACTGGAGAAGCTGAAGGAACGCGGCCTTTCGATGTACCTGGCCAGTGGCACCGACGAAGCCTTCCTCAAGGAAGAGGCCGGCCTGCTGGACATCACCCGCTATTTCGATGGCGGCGTCTATGGGGCGCTCGACGATTACAAGAGCTTCTCCAAACGCATCCTGGTGCAGCGCATCCTCGCCCTGCCATGCGTCGTTGGCGACCAGTTGCTGGGCTTCGGCGATGGGTACGTGGAGATCGAAGAAGTCGAGCGCGTGGGCGGCATCACCGTGGGAGTCGCCACCAACGAGCCCGAATGCCTGGTGGTGGATGAATGGAAGCGGCAGCGGCTCATCGGCGTGGGCGCCGACTACATCATACCCAACTACCTCCACCACGAAGCGTTGATCGAGACGCTATTCAGGCCGGCAGACGACGGAAAAACATCGTCTGTCCCACCGCCATTCCAACCATGAGCCACTACGAGATCTTCGACCGTTCCCGCCTGGAGTTGAAGCCACTCGCGGAGCGCCGCCACGATCTGCAGCTTGATCGCTGGCTCGGGCTCGACGATCCCACGCCCGCGTTTTCCCACCCCGATCTGCCGGTGGTCGCGGGGCGGATCTCCCAAGCCCGCCACGCGGGTCGGGCGCGCATCCTCATGATGGGCGCACACGTGCTCCGCGCCGGGGTGAATCGCCACATCATCGACTTGCTGAAGACAGGCTCCGTGGATCACATCGCCATGAACGGCGCCGGCGCCATTCACGACTACGAGCTGGCCCGCATCGGCGCCACCACCGAGAGCGTGGACCGCTACATCCGCACCGGCGAGTTCGGACTATGGCGCGAGACTGGCGAATTGAACGACTGGATCCGCGAAGCAGCCGAGCTTTCGCTGGGGCTGGGTGAGAACGTCGGCCGGCGGATCGATGCCAGCGCCTTTCCGCACCGGGACCTCTCGGTTTTCGCGGCGGCTTACCGCTGCCGCGTCCCCGTAACGGTCCACGCCGGGATCGGTTACGACATCATCCACGAACACCCCAACTGCGACGGCGCGGCGTTGGGCGCCGCCAGTTACCGCGACTTCCTGATCTTTGCGCGCACCGTCGAACGGTTGGAAGGAGGTGTGCTCCTCAATTTCGGTTCCGCCATCATGGGCCCGGAGGTCTATCTGAAAGCTCTGGCGATGGCCCGCAATGTGGCCCGCCAGGAAGGCCGATCGATCCGGCGCTTCGCGACCGCGGTCTTCGACGTGGCGCCCATCCATGGCGACCATCGCCAGGAGCTGCCGAAGAGCGACCCGGGCTACTACTTCCGGCCGCACAAGACCATGCTGGTCCGCACCGTGGCGGACGGCGGCGAGAGCTTCTACTTCTGCGGCGATCACCGCGCCACCCTGCCCGCGCTGTGGCGCCTGCTCCGGGAGCGGGGGTGATGACCGTCGCCGGGATTCTGGCCGAATTTCCCAAACTGCGGGTCCTGGTGGTGGGGGACGTCTGCCTGGACCGCTGGTGCCGCTACGACCCCGCTCTGGCCGACCCCTCACGCGAGACCGGAATCCCGCGCGTGGGGGTGGTTGCGACGGAGGTGACACCGGGAGCCGCGGGCACGGTGGCCAGCAACGCGGCGGCGTTGGAGGCTCGCGTGGCCGTCCTCGGGCTGGTGGGAACCGATGGCTTCGGCTATGAATTGGGACGCGCCCTGGAGACCCGAGGCATCGCGAGCCACCTGCTCGTCCACGCTGACGGTGTGCCCACCTTTACCTACACCAAGCTCATCAACGCCCAGACCGGCCAGGAGGATCTCCCGCGCATCGACTTCGTCAACATCCGGCCGTTGCCCGAGGAGTTGGATCTGGAGTTGGTACGCCGCCTGAAAGAGGCGGCCCCGGATTGCGATGTGATCCTGGTTTCCGACCAAGCCGAAACCGACTCGGGGGGCGTAGTCACTCCGGCCATGCGGGCGGCGCTCGCCGGGATTGCCGCCGCCCACCCGCGGATGGTGGTCTGGGTGGATTCACGCATGCGAACGGAGCATTTCCGCGGCGTGATCGCGAAGCCCAACCAGCAGGAAGCCGAGGCCGCTTGCCTGCGCGCGCTCGGCCGTATCGACTACGAGGAGCTCCGCCTTCTGACGGAATCCCCGCTGTTGGTGATCACGTACGGCGGCGCCGGCGCCCTGGTGATCGACCAGCGCGGTTCCACGCTGGTGGAGACGAGCACTGTCGAAAATCCGGTGGACATCTGCGGCGCCGGCGACAGCTTTTCGGCGGGCGCGGCACTCACCCTCAAGGTGACTGGCGACACCATCGCCGCGGCGCGTTTCGGGAACCTGGTGGCGTCCATCACCATCATGAAACAAGGGACGGGGACGGCGTCGCCCGAGGAGGTGCTGGCTGCCTCCCGCGCAGGAGCCTTTTAGGCCGGGATTTCTCGCAACCTTCCGAGGCACAAGCGTCTCGGCTTGCGGTGTGGCGCAAGCCTATATAGACGCCCCGGAGCACGTAGCGCACACGAGCGCCGTCCGCGGACAGAGGCTGGCCGCCTACTGCTGCCTTCTGGCAATCGAAGCTGGCGTGATCTGGTTGATCGAAGGGCTGCCGCACTGTTTCATCACCATGGTCAACTCGGCGCGAAGGATCTCGACAACGCGCTCGACGCCTTCCTGGCCGAAGGCGGCCAGGCCGTAGATGTACGGGCGGCCGATGCCGGCGGCGCGGGCGCCGGAAGCCAGCGCTTTGTAGATATCCGTGCCGCGGCGAAAGCCGCCGTCCACCAGGACGGGAATCTGGCCGCCCACTCCATCCACCACCTCGGGGAGACTATCGATCGTGGGGCGCAGATCCTCGGTGGCGCGTCCGCCGTGATTCGAGACTACGATGGCGTCCACGCCGTGTTCGCGGCACAACCGTGCGTCTTCGCGGGTTTCGATCCCTTTGAGAACCAGCTTCATCCTGGTCAGCTTCTTGAGGCGGTCCACGAACTCCCAGGTGGCATTGGGCGGATTATAGCCGCTTTCGATGCCATCCAACATGGGCCGGTTTCGGACGCCGCCGCGGGCGCTGGTGTGGCAGAGCGTGCAATCGCGAGTGTCGGTGCGGCGGAAACGCTCGCCGGTCTCGGCATTGCGGCCACCGAGCAAATCCACCGTCCAGACCAGCACGGGACATCCAGCGGCTTCGACGCGGCGCACCAGTTTCTCGGTAGCGGCCCAGGTGGATGGGATGTAGAGTTGGTACCAGGGAGCCGTGCCGCGCGCCTTGGCGACCTCCTCGACGGGAGTCGAGGTCACGGTGGAAAGGATCTGCAGGCTCCTGGTGGTCTCGGCGGCTCGAGCCACGGCCACTTCGCCTTGCGGGTGGAAAGCCCTCTGATAACCGACGGGGCAGAGGAACAGGGGGCTGTCCCAGACGGTACCGAAGAGTTCGGTTTTGAGGTCGGGCTTGGAAACATCCACCAGGCGGCGCGGGCGGAGTTGGATGCGCTTGAAACCGGCGAGATTGGCCTCTAGGGTGGCATTATCGTCGACGCCGGTAGCCAGGTAACCCCAGTGCGCCGGGGGAAGCGCCTGGTGCGCCGGCTCTGCGAAGTCCATCACGCTGAGAGCGTCTTTGGCGCTGGCGAGCGGCGGGGTTTGCTGAGCGGAAGCCAGCGGAGCCAGCAAGGGGCTGCCGGCGAGGAACCGGAGGAACTGGCGGCGATTGCGGATGGCGAGCCGGTCGTGGCGCATAGCGGTAAACGGTAGTATACGCCCAACGCATGCGAGACGAATGAGGACCCGAAATAGCTCGTGACGGCGCGGACGTCCAGCCTGATTCCCGGTCTGCTGTACGCAAGTTCGCAGAGAGGCGCCGGGTTTGGCCGTTGAACTCGCGAGTTAGCGCATCCAGCGCCATCAAGCCGGCCGGCGAAGCGGCGTCGCAATGGCGTACTCGACGGACATCGGATTCGCCATGCTCTTCGAAGCATCGAGAATCTCGAAACTCACCATGTTGCCACCGGCGTCGTAGTCCAGGATGACGCCGGGCTTATCCTGATCGCTCTCCGCGACCGGCGCGTCGCTCAGCAGGACGCTGAGGACGTCCACTTCGGGGTCGTAGACTACTTTCATTCGGCGCTCCAGTACTTCTCAATCTTGCTGGTCCGGTAAACGGTGATAATCACAGGCGGCTGTTCATCTTCGGCCACCACGACTCGCAACAGATACATTTTCCCATCTTCGAACCGGAACCGCGACTGGTGAATCCAACGGCGGGCCCTGGATTCGTCGGCAAGTCGTTGTTCCGGGTGGTCCATCACAGCCTGGACCAGCGCGAGCGGGATGCCCCGGCGGGTCATCTCCCATTCGGCATGGCGGGAAAGGCGGTAGTCCATGCGAACCATTATCGAAGAGTTGGCACGGCCGGAAGCGCGAGATCCGAAGCTGACACGGTGCCATGGTATGGCCTCGGAGCTTGCCGTGATTCTCGAGGACGAGTCCGTGGGCGCGTACGCATGAGCGGGGAAGAGCGGATCTTCAAGGGCGATGTGTTCGCGTCGATAGATCGAGAGAGCATCAAGAAGTGCGGTGAAGCAAGCGCGACATTCGAGTGGTTGTCGCCACCGACGCGGCTTGCGACGGACTGAGTCTTCAAACCCTTGGCACGCTCATCAATGTGGATTTGGAGTGGAGGCTTGGTCGGGGCGCATAGCGGTAAACGGTAGCATACGCCTAACGCATGCGAGACGAATGAGGACCCGAATAGTTGCTTGACTGTTTTGGGCCGAAGTTCCAGAGCGGGTTCCCGCTTCGCGGAAGGATCCGCTAACAAGAAGTCCCCAACCCTAACGACGTAGCGGCGCTCCGCCTCAGACGAGAATCGTCGCCTTTCGTGTCCCGCGGTCCGAGCACGTGCCGAATTTTCTCGCCCAGAGATTCCGGGGTGAAGGGCTTTTGAAGATAAGCCACATCCGGGTCAAGCACGCTGTGGTGGGAGATGATGCTCTCGGTGTATCCGGAGACAAACAGCACCCGCAGATCGGGCCGGCGGATCGTGAGACAGTCCGCCAAGTCGCGTCCGTTCATTCCCGGCAGGATGACGTCCGTAACCAGCAGGTGGATGGTCCCTGGAAAGGCATCGGCCCGCGAGAGGGCGTCTTCGCCGTTGGCCGCGTCGAGCACCGTATGCCCATATCGCCGCAAAGCCGCGACTGCGAGCGTCCGGACTTCCGGCTGGTCCTCCACGATGAGAACCGTCTCGTGGCCGTGCCAGTCGGCCGGAGACGAGGGTGTCACCTGGAGGGGCGTTCCGTCGGTGCACGGGAGGTAGATCTTGAAAGCGGTGCCGTTCCCGGGTTCGGAATATACCCGGATCCAGCCTCCGCTCTGTTTGACCATTCCATAGACCGTGGCCAGTCCCAGACCGGTCCCGGCGCCTTTGGGTTTGGTGGTATAGAACGGTTCGAAAATGCGCGCTTTGACCTCCGGCTCCATTCCCGTTCCGGTGTCCGTCACGGCGAGCAGGACGTGGGCGCCGGCATGGACCTCGGGATGCGCCGCCTCGTAGCTCTCATCGAAAAATACATTGGCCGTCTCCAGAAGCAGAGTACCCCCGTGGGGCATGGCGTCGCGGGCGTTGACGGCCAGGTTCACGATCACCTGTTGGAGTTGGCCGGCGTCGGCCATTACGTGACCCAACGACGGCGAGAGTCCCGTAACGATCTTGATATCTTCGCCGATCAGTCTCCGGAGCATCTTCTCAAGGTCCGACACCACCCGGTTGAGGTTTAAAACCGTGGGTTGAACCAGTTGCTTGCGGCTAAAGGCCAGCAACTGCTGAGTCAGCCCCGCCGCCCGGTCGCCGGCAGTACGGATTTCCCGCAGACGCTCCCGAAAGGGGGAGTCGGCCGGAGCCTCGCTCAAGAGCATCTCGCTGTAGCCGTTGATGACCGTCAGGAGATTGTTGAAGTCGTGCGCCACGCCGCCGGCCAAAAGCCCAACGCTTTCCAGCCTCTGAGAGTGCCGCCGCTCCTCTTCAATGCGGCGCAGTTCCGTCAGGTCGCTATCAATCTGAAGGTATCCGCGCGGCGTCCCATCCGCGTCGCGGCGCAGCGCCCAGCGGCTCATGACCGTCCGGCGCGCCCCGTCCCGCCTGGCGTGGGACAGTTCGCCTTGCCACGAGTCGTTGGCCAGCAAATTGGCCTCAATGCCGGAGAGCGGTTCAGGAAAGACCGTCTGCAAGAGATCGCGAGGCATCTTCCCGATCGCCTCCCGTGAGGTCCAACCGTACATCTGCTCGGCGCCCCGGCTCCAAAAGTCGACGACGCCGTTCTGGTCCGTGGTGAGAATCGCATCCTGCGCCAAATCCAGAAGTCGAGCCTGTTCCTGAAGCCGCCGTTCGTTTCGTTGAAGTTCCTGGGTTCGTTCCCGGACTCGATCCTCGAGTTCCTCCGCCGACCGCCGGAGTGAAATCTCTGTCCGGCGTTTCGAAGCGGACAAGCGACTGACTGAGAGCAAGACGAGGATCAGCAGGCCAAAGCGCACGATCTCCAAGTGGGGTAGTTGGCCCAGCAACAGGGGTGGAAGCAGGAAGGCCGTGACCGAACAGACCAGGACTCCCGGCCCGTAGCCGAGCCAGGCGGCGCCCAAAATGAGGAGAAAGTATAGGAGCACATACGCCAGTGAGGCCTTCGTCCCGAGCGTGTGAAAAAGGATCTCCGCAAGCGCGATCGCCCCAGCCAGCGCGATGACCGCGATGATGTACGGGCGCAGCGACTCAGGGAACTTATGGAGTCGCCTGCGTGTGCTCTTGAAAAAGGTGCTCAGGTGGCCAACCACTGCCATACCAAACAACGGGTTTCCGCCCTTTGGGGTGGAATTTCGGACTACCCGTGAGACCGCCATCTTCATCGCCAACACGAACATTGCGCGAAGAGACGACCCTGAAGCCGGGGCCGGCTCATGGTGACTCAGTCGGGCGCTATTTGGCGCGCAAACCATATTCCGCAATCGGTTCACGATTGTCACTTCGAGAGACACGGACCCAGTAGGATCCCGGCGGCAGTCTGTCAACGAGGGCTGCCAGGTGCCCATCCTTTGAGGAGACCTCAGCGCGGAGAATCTCGATCCCCAGGGGATTGACGATGCGAGCCTCATAAACATTCACTCCTGCCGTTGGAACAATATCGAAGACCAGCCAGGCGGGTCGGCCCGCAGTAACTTGTGCCGGCGCGTCGGGTCCGCGAAGTGACTGCATGACCACCGTCGCCGGCGCCGTTGGGGGTTTACGAAACGGCCCCACCACCGAAAGCAGGATCGCCAACGCCGCCGCTGCCGCTGCTGTCCAGCCGGTCACACGATGATTCCAAAACAGGCGCCAACTGCGCTGCGAACGGGCATCCGGCTGGACCGCCGCTACCCGAAACAGCATCGCGAACTCATCCGACGAATCTAGACGCGACTGACAGGCCTTGCAGCTCAGCAGGTGTTCCTCCACGCCTGCCAGATGTTCCTCCGGGAGCGTGCCCGAAGCGTACTGGTCGAGATGTTCGTCGTCAATGTGCAAATCTGGCATAGCGGATCCCCGTTTACGGTGCGCCCCGTGGGCCTTCCGGCGCAGGTTCGAACAGGCTATGGATTGCGTCTTCCGCCCGTAGAACCGTTCCTGGCCGCATGAATCAGTCCTTCTAATGGAGCAGTGCGCGCAGGATGGAATTCCTATCACCGAAAGTTAATAGGCAGCTATAATCCTCAGCACCCTCTGTTTACCTAAATTGTTCATAATATGCCCCTAACCAGATCGAGGATAGCTTCCTCAGCGGGTTTCGTCGTAACGTATCTTTTCGCACACAAAGCCGACAAATGGCCGTGCGAATAACCGACTTCTGAAAGGAATCAACAACATGTCTACGATTTTCGCAATCCTGTTCTCCATCTTCGCCGCGGCTCCCGGGGGGACTCACGAACCTGTCATCATCTTTGTTGACTAGACGGGTTCGGCGCGAGTTTCCTGCGCATCCGGTCCGCCAGCCGCGCCTTGGCTCTTGATTTGAGCAGTTGGAATTGGACTTGCGTCAACTCCATTTCGGCGCAGATCTGTTTCGGCGGCTGTTCGCGCAGATAAAAGCGGGATAAGACTTCGAAATCGCGGTCGCTCATTTTCCGCAGCACTTCCTTCATGAGCGTCACTTTCTCGCCGGTGATGGCCCGCTGTTCCGGGGTGGGTTCGGCCGCCGTCAGGTGAGCGGTTTCGTCGAGGTCTTCGGAACGGTCCCGGCGCCGGATGACTTCGCCGATCTCGAGGTTCAACTGGCGGTACAGCACCGTGCGGACAAAGGCCATGAGACGTTCCGGATGCTGAAGCTCACCGCGGCGTATCGTCCCCGCAACGATCAGGAAGACGTCGTGCACCCGATCGTCCACATCCTGAGTTCCCAAGCGCCGCCGCAGGAACTGACGCGCCCCGCTAAGGAGCGTTCGATACAGGGTTTCCTCTCCAGCCGGGTCGCCCCGCTGGATGAGTTCCACCACGTTCTTCCAGTCGACTTCCGGCTCTTCGGGCATCCTCCCTCGGCACAACCGTAACGCAGAACCCGCTCAGTTCGTTTCCACGCAGAAATACGACGCCCAGCGGGCAGGATCCGCACGGGCGCCGCCGGCGTGCAGTTCTTCTAGCTGCGCCTCTCGCAACAACACTCCAAACGAAACCGGGCCATAGGCACGGTGGAGGAAATAGAGGCGATAGAGTGACAGGAAAACCCCGCCACTGTCCTGATCGGACGTGGGCCAACGCGTCAGGATGACGGCGTGAGCTCCGGCCGCCAACCAGGCCCGAGACATGCCCATCAAGCCGGCACCCGGGAGAACCGCGGCTTGCCCGGAGCTGCACCCGTTCAGCACCACCAGTCCAAGTTTCGCCCGCATACCCGCCGTCTCGGTGTCGCTCAACAATTCGACCTGGCTCCCGGCCTGAAGGCTGAGGGCGATCATGCCCCCTCCCGTTTCCTGTGGGGGAAAGAGCATATGGGCCGCCACGTGAACCACCGACGGGCGGTTGCGCAGCGCTTGCGCGAGCTCCTGCTTGTTGGCCGCCGCACCTTTCAGCACCATCGACTGCGCCCCCTTCGACTGCCAGATCTTCGCGCAACTGTCCACTTCACGAGCGCTCCCGAACAGCCTCGGGAATTCCATGACGCCGGGCGCGGAATCGGCCCCCCAAGCTTCAACAGTCGACGATACGGCCGACGGCTTCGGCCGCACCAATCGCGGATCGGCGCGATTGTAGATGGGATCGCCCACGCCAACAAACATCTCGTTCCAGTCTGAGCGTGGTGGCCGAAGCAGCGCCGAGACGCCAGGCACGATCCGAATCGCATGCCGCTCAATTACATAATGAGAGGCGCCGGGCTCGGGCGCGGCTCCTTCCACCAGAGCGCCAAACGGCAACTCGAACAGAGGACCGTCCGGATCGATAACCCATGTCGGCCGGTTCAACCCGCTGGGCGAAATCTGCCCGAACAGCCGCTGATACAGTTGCTGTCCAAGAACACGGGCCTCCGGCGAGCTCTGGCGTAGGGCCTGGACGAAATCGCCGATGTCTTTCTTCAGATCATCCGCGGGCGGCAACGCCAGAAACTCGAGACCCTTCCCGGTGACCACCCAGAGCCACGATTCCGCCTCGCTCGTGTGAAACCCCAGAAACACCCCGTCTGGTCCAAGCGACTCACGGGTGATTTCGAGCAACCTCCGGCCGCCAGGATCGCGGTCGACCAGAGCGGCCGGCAACTCCAGCCCGGTGGCCGCTTCCATCTCGGCCAGTTTCACTCGCAGGCGACGCACCGCGCCGTCTTCCGGCCCGGCGCTGAGCTGGGCTGCTTCTGCCTTCTGCAGATCGGAAAGGGTGAGCCAGTATTCCTGGGGAAGCTGTTTGGGCAGGTCTGACGTGGCCCAGAGCATCCGCAAACTGGCCATGCGCCCGTCCTCAGCCGCCGCAAAGGAATCCTCCGCATAGCGCATCTGCCCGGTTTGCCGGTAGAGTCGACCCGCCGCTTCAATAAAGGCGGAATAGACCTCGTGCATTTCCACTTCGGTGCTGACGCGAAACGCGTCGGCCGGAAGGACCTCCGCGCGCCAGTCCTTCAGGTTGCGAATCGAAGCTGCAAGGTCCGAGTAAGCGTCTGGTAGCCGGGATAGGGCCAGCTTGGCCCTCCCGCGACCATAGAGAGGGCGCCAGACTGCTGCGGGCCCCAGAGGCGCGGCAGACTCGACGGCGCGATTCAGAAATGCCAAGGCCGAAACGGGATCGTTCTGGCGCAAACGCAACTCCGCCAGCGATTCATAGGAAAAATGCAGCCGCTCGTCGTGCGTCAGCTTCCGCAGCCGGAACGATTCCAACAGAGCCTCCTCGGAGGCCGGCAGGCGCTTCCATAACCGCAGCGCGTTGCCGAGTTCGTTCCAGGCCTGGGCTTCGGCCGCCGTGTCGTGTTGGGCGCGGGAAACCTCGATCGCTTCCCGGGTCAAGGCAGTCGCGCGATCCCAGTTCTTCTGCTCCATCTCGATCAGTGCCGACTGTATCAGGAGCTTTGGGCGATACTTCGCGCTCGCGCCGGCCGGCAGCTCCAGAACGCGTTTCGCAGATTCGGCCGCCGCATCCATTTCCCCCATCTCGAAATACAAGGACGACAGGTTGGAACCAATGGCGGCTAACATCTCCCGATCTCCTTGCGACGTTGCCAGTGCTCTGGCCTGGAGGTAGGCCTTAACGGCGTCACGATAGCGAAGGAGCTGATAATTCGCGCTGCCCAGGTTATTGAGAAACCGGAGCACATACCGCGCGTCTTGACGGCGTCGCGCCTCCCCGTACCCTCTCTCGTACACTGGAATCGCCGCCAGATACTTCCCAACCCGGGAGAGGTTATTCGCTTCGTGCCACAACCTTAGCACCTCGGGAGCCGCCGGACTGCCAACCTGAGAAACCGCGGATCTGCGGTCTGCTCTACGCCGGACAGGACCCACCGCCGGCAGCAGCACCAGTACCAGAAGCAAGACCGAAGCTGAGCGATTGAGATTCAATCCACGCTCCCATGGTACGCTTTCAGGCAATACCCTAGGCTAGCCGCGCAGATCCCGAACACCCCTTGTCAGGGATCTTATCACCCTTGGCGGCTAATGGTGGCAACGGCGTGCCAATCCCATCGTACCTGATTACCTTGTGGGGCAGGTTGGCAACCGATACCGCAACAGGTTCTCCAGCATGGCCCGCTTCCGCCGGCTCACGGGAACGCGGGACCCGTTCCGCAGCACCACTTCGTCGCCGTGCAAAGTGGTTCGCAACTCCCGTACACGATCGAGTTGGACAATCGCCGACCGGTGGACGCGGGCGAAGAGGCGCGTATCCAGCCGCGCCTCTAGCGACGACAGCGACTCGCGCAGCAGGTGGTCCTTCGCGCCTACATGCAGGCAGGCATAGTAGTCGTCGGCGCTGATCCAGTCGATGTCGGCAACCGGAATCACCAGATCGCTCGTCGCTGTGGAGACCACCAGCCGCTCGACGCCGCTCCTCTCACGGTGTGCGCGCTCCGCAGCCAGCAGCACGGTGAGCCGGGCCGCTCGATCCACGGCCTCCATCATATGCAATCGCTCGCGGACGCGCCGTAGGGCTGCTTCAAAACGCTCGACGTTTAGCGGCTTCACCAGGTAGTCGAGCGCGTGCGCTTCGAATGCGCGCACCGCGAACTGATCGTGCGCCGTGACGAATACCACGGTGGGCATGCGCTCCGCACCGTGGGCGCGGAGTACCTCGAACCCGTCCATCTCGGGCATTTGCACGTCCAGAAACAGCAGGTCGGGGGCCAGCGCGTCGAGAGCGCGCAACGTCTCCGGACCGTTGCGGCTTTCGCCGGCCACCGTCATGTCGGCGTGCGGTGCCAGAAGCTGGCGTACTCCGCGGCGCGCCAGCGGTTCATCGTCCGCCACCAAAACCCGGATCTTAGCCGGGGTATGGGTCACGGCTGGGGGCATCGGTCTCAGTCTCATGATACGGGAGCCGGACCGTGGCGACAACGCCTCCGCCCTCGGCGTTGGCGATATCGACAGAAGCGCGCTCGCCATAGAGCGCAGCCAGGCGTGCCCGCGTATTTGCAAGTCCGACGCCGCCGGCCCCTGGGGTCCCGGGGGCGCCCGGCGTGAGCCCCGGCCCGTCGTCGCGCACCGTGAGCACCAGGTCGGCGCCTTCGCGGCCAGCGCTTACGGTGAGCACGCCCGCATCGGCTCGCCGCGCGATGCCGTGCCGCAGCGCGTTCTCCACCAGCGGCAGCAGCACAAAACGCGGCACCGTCGCTCCCGCGATTGCGGGTTCGACTTCGATGCGCGGGACGAGCCGGTCGGAAAAACGAACCTGTTCGATCGCCAGATAGCGCTCCAGGAATTCCAGCTCCGCGGCCAGCGTTGTCTCATGCGTCCCCTCGGCGCGCAGGACCTCCCGCAGCACGTCGCTCAGTAACTCCAGCATCCGCGAAGCCGCAGCCGTGTTCTGGTCGCGGACCAGCACCGTGATCGCGTTCAGGCTGTTGAAGAGAAAATGCGGGTTGAGCTGCATGCGCAGCGCGCCCAGCCGTGCCTCAGCGAGCTGCGCGGCCAGGCGCGCGGCCTGCGTCTCGCGCTCGCGCGCTTGTGCGAAGTAGAACAACGAATGTTCGATTCCCACCAGGGCGAAGTACACGCCCACGCCAAACGGAAGTGTCGTGAAAACCCATCCGATGAATTCGCGCAGCACCCTCAGACCTGTCAGATCGGGCGCTGCAGGGAATATCGCGAGGCGCAGCACCGTACCCAGCCCGGCCCAAGCCACGCACATGCCCAGAGCGCCTGCGACGTGTACCGCGATGCTGCGCGCCAGGTGCGGCGCTTGGAGCGGCAGCCGGCGGCTGGCGCGAAAAACGAATGGCGTCAGCACCGCGTAGAGCAGCCAGTCGATCGAGTTGAAGAAGACCCAATGCCAGTTTGGCGGTTGTCCCCCCAGCCGGCTCTGCATGTACGTGTCGAATCCCGAGAGGAGTGCGGGAACCAGCCACGCGGCAAAGATCAGGACGGGGGAAGGAAGCGCCGCGTGCGCACGATCGGCTGGCCGGTGCGCCATGGGTGACATCTGGCGAGGATAGCGCGCCCCATCTCCGCCGTCCAGTCCGGCTCCCGCCAAACCGCTCGCTGCACCGCGGCTACCGTTTGCTGCGCAAATTTGTCAGGCCCCACGTAATTGGTTAGCCTCGACCCATGAACTCGCTCCGCCAGTCTGCTCGCACCCTGGAAAAACCAGGAGCCCCAGCGGTAATGCCCGCTGCCGGCGACAAGCCCACGTCGCGCATCGAGTCCATCGATATCGTGCGCGGCGCCGTGATGGTGCTGATGGCCATCGATCATGTGCGCGTGTACTCGGGAATCCCAGCCGGCGACCCGACTGCGGGCATCTTTTTCACCCGCTGGGTCACGCACTTCTGCGCGCCGGCGTTCGCCTTTCTCGCGGGAACGGGCGCGTACTTATACGGAAGGAAACTCGCCGATGCCCGGGCTCTCGCGCGTTACCTCGTCACCCGGGGCCTCCTGCTCGTGCTGCTCGAACTGACCGTGATCCGCCTCTCGTGGACGTTCAACTTCAACTACGGGCATTTCGTACTTGCCGGCGTCATCTGGATGCTCGGTTGGAGCATGGTGCTGCTGGCGGGACTCGTCCGGCTTCCGGCGAAGGCCATCGGGACCATCGGGTTAGGCATCATCTTCCTTCAACAGATCTTTGCCTTTCCGCCCCGCCTCTTGCCGCAGCAAGTCCGGGACCTGGTGGGCTGGATCTGGGAATTCGTCTACCCTGCCGGGGCCAAGAGCTGGTCCGGCATCAATATCCTCTACGTCCTGGTCCCGTGGATCGGCGTGATGGCGGCAGGCTATGGCTTCGGCGCGATTTTTACGCGCGAGCCAGTCGAGCGCCGCCGGCTCTGCCTGAGAATCGGATTGTCCGCGACCGCGCTCTTCCTGGTGGCCGGCGTTCTCACCGTCCTCCTAAGTCCCGCGCCCGTCCACGCACCGCCGGCGCTGTTCCGCCTCCTGAACCAGCAAAAATATCCCGCCTCGCAGCTTTTCCTGTTGATGACACTCGGTCCTACCATCGCTCTTCTGCCGCTGGCGGAACGCGCGCGTGGCTGGCTCGCCGGCGCTTTGGCCACTTTCGGTCGTGTGCCGATGTTTTACTATCTGCTGCACATCCCGGCGATTCACATCGCGGCTCTCTTCGTAACGCTCTTGCGGGAAGGGAGCGTCCACCCGGAGTGGTATGCGACTGCCCCCTACACATTCCTGCCTCCGGAACACAGATGGGGGCTGCCGCTGCTGTACGTAGTGTGGGTGATGGTTGTCGCGATACTCTACTTCCCATGCCGGTGGTTTGCGGCCATGAAGGCTCGTCGCCGCGAGGGCTGGTTGAGATACATTTGAGACGGCAGGTACACGATGACCGGGACCGACGACCCGCGCGCCGCCTTCATCGACGCCTCTCTCTGGCACGGCTCACTCGATCGCTCCCAGGCGATCCTGGCCGTGCACCCCGAGATCGCCGGCAGCGACATCCATACAGCCGCGATTCTGGGCGACGATGCCGCCGTGCGCCGGTTCCTGGAGCTCGATCCGGCGAACGCCACGGCGAAGGGAGGCCCGCGCGGTTGGGACGCGTTGACGCATCTCTGCTTCTCGAAATACCTGCGGCTCGATCCCGCCCGATCGGAAGCTTTCGTACGAGCGGCGACCGCGCTGCTCGATGCCGGAGCCAGCGCCAACACCGGGTTCTACAACGAGACCCACCAGCTCAGGCCCGAGTGGGAGAGCGTGCTCTATGGAGCGGCCGGCGTGGCACACCATCCGGAGTTGACTCGCCTGCTGCTGGAGCGCGGCGCCGACCCGAACGACGGGGAGGTTCCGTATCACGCTCCCGAAACCCTCGACAATCGCGTTTTGAAGATTCTGGTGGAGAGCGGCAAGCTCACGCCGGCCAGCATCGTGACCATGCTGATTCGCAAGTTCGACTGGCACGACGACGATGGAGTGGCGTGGCTGCTCGATCACGGAGCCGATCCCAACTTTCTCACCCACTGGGGAGATCGCCCGCTCGACCATGCGCTGTCGCGTGGCAACCCCCTGGCGTATTTCGAGCTCCTCCTTGATCGTGGCGCCGACCCGGCGCTGCCGGGGAAGGACGGCACGCCGTCCTTTGCGATAGCTGCGCGCATGGCTCGCGCGGACGTGCTCGACCTGTTCGAGAGCCGCGGCTTCGCCGTCCCGCTCCACTCGGACGACGCCTTTCTCGCGGCGTGCGCGCGCGCCGACGAAGCTCCCGCCCGCCGCATTGTGGCTGCGGATCCAGCCGTAGTGCTACGCCTGCAATCGCACAATAGCGGACTCCCGGTGGATTTCGCGGGCTCCGGCAACACCGCCGCGGTTCGCCTCATGCTCGATCTCGGCTTCGACATCGGCTCCCAGCGAACCAGTCCCCGTTGGGCGCTAGGTGAGACTGCCCTGCACGTGGCCGCCTGGCGCGGACACCTGGAAATGGTGAAGCTGCTCATTGAGCGCGGAGCCCCGCTAGAGGCGGCGCACCGCTCCGGCGCGACTCCGTTAGCCGTGGTCCTCCAGGCTCTCGTCGAACAGTCCGAGTGGACGCCGAACGAAAAGTCCATCGAGATCGCGATTGCTCTTCTGAACGCGGGCGCTCGAATCGAGTCGGTAAAGCTTACGTTGGCAGCCGCGGTTTGCCTGGAGCGGACGAAGGATGTCGCGTGTCTCGCACGGGACGCCAGCGCCGAAGACCGGCACATCGCGCTGGAGGCCGCCGCCTTCAACGTTGGGCTGAGTATTACCTGCGCCAGGAGGAGTCCGGCAACCCCGCAAAACAGTACGCCGCGATCGTCGCCTACCTTCGCGAGAAGGAGGCAGTCAAGTGAACCCAGCCTGAGTGGAACCCCGAGCGGGCAGCCAGCGCCCCGCGTACGCTATCCTTTAATCTATGCTCAGTGAGAAATTGCGCGATTGCGGCGTGGTCGGCGCGGGTGGGGCCGGCTTCCCCACCTACGTCAAAGCGCAGTCTCAAGTGGAATTCCTCATTGCCAACGGGGCGGAATGCGAGCCCCTCATCCACAAAGACGCCGAGCTCATGAAGCACTTCCCCGCGGGCATCCTGGCCGGCATGACGTCCATGATGGACGCCACCGGCGCCCAAAGCGGGAAGTTCGGGATCAAGACCAAGAACGCCGAATCGCTCGAGGCGCTCAAACACCATCTCGACACCGATCGCATTGAGTTCGTGATGCTGGGCGATTTTTATCCCTCGGGCGACGAGTACGAACTGGTCTACACCGCGACCGGCCGCCTCATCCCGCCCGCCGGGATTCCGCTCCAGGTGGGCTGCGTGGTGAACAACGTGGAGACGCTCTACAACGTCCACCTGGCGGAACAGGACACGCCCGTGACCGGGAAGTTCTTGTCCGTATGCGGCGCCGTCCACGAACCGAAATCGTTTTGGGTCCCGGTGGGCACCTCGTTCCGCGACCTGCTGGCGCTGGCGGGGGGCGCCACAGTCCCCGATTTCGGCATCTTCATCAGCGGCATCATGATGGGGACTCTGACCTTCGATCTCGACGACGTGGTGACCAAAACCACGGGAGGCCTGATCGTTTTGCCGCGCGACCATTACCTGATGGACCGCCGCACGCGGTCGCAGCAGGAGATGAACCACATCGGCAAGTCGGCCTGCGACCAGTGCAGCTACTGCACGGAATTCTGTCCGCGCTATCTGCTGGGCTACGAAGTACAGCCCCACAAGGTGATGCGCAGCCTCGGCTTCACCAGCACGGGCGCCGACATCTGGAACCAGTGGTCCGAGCTGTGCTGCGCCTGCGGCCTCTGCACGCTGTACGCCTGTCCCGAAGATTTGTATCCCAAGGAAGCTTGCGACCAGGGCAAGCGCGACCAGCGCGCGGCCGGACTGAAGTTCGTGCAGCAGAGGCCCGTCGAGGTGCACCCCATGAAAGAGTATCGGCGCGTGCCGCTCGCCCAACTGCGGCGTCGTCTGCAGGTGGAAGAGTACGAGCGGGAGACGCCGTTCCAGGACGTCGAACACCATCCCGCGATGGTGCGCATCAAGATGCGCCAGCATGCCGGGCAGGCGGCCACTCCGGCCGTGCAGGAGGGCAAACGCGTAAAGAAAGGGCAGGTGATCGGGCGCGTGGACCGGTCCAAGCTGGGAACCGACGTGCATTCCAGTATTGACGGTAAAGTGCGGGCAGTGACGCCGGAGTGCGTCGAGATAGTGGCATAGATCATGGCAGACAATTCACTCGGATTGATCGAACTCACCAGCATAGCCGCGGGATTCCAGGCGTGCGATGCGATGCTGAAGGCGGCCAACGTACAACTGGTGCTGTCGCGTTCCATTTGCTCAGGCAAGTACATGGTGATGGTCCGGGGCGACGTGGGAGCGGTGCAGGCGGCCGTGTCGGCGGGCACCAGCGCCGGTCACTTTTCGGTGATCGATTCGTTTGTGATTCCGAACCTGCACGAATCGATTTTCCCGGCGATCAGCGGCGTGTCGAAGGTCGAGGACATGGAGGCGCTGGGCATCGTGGAATCTTTCTCGGTAGCCTCGCTGATCGAAGGAGCGGATGCCGCCGTGAAGGCCGCCAACGTCCAACTGATCGAGATTCGCCTGGCGATGGCGCTCGGCGGCAAGGCCTTTGTGACGTTGACGGGCAACGTCGCCGCCGTCCAGAGCGCAGTGGATGCCGGCGCGCAGGTGGTCGGCCAGAAGGGCATGCTGGTCAACAAGGTGGTGATTCCGCGCCCGCGCACCGAATTGCTCACCGAGATGATTTAAAGGCATGCTTTAATTTGCCCAGTCCAGGTGTTGGAGCCGCGACCGTCAGGGAGCCGGTTGCATTACCAAAACGCTGTGTTGTCCGAGGAGATCAAGCATGAGTCCCGCATTGAGGCATCGTCTCCGGATGATTGGCGCTGTGTTACTTGCGCTGTGCGCACCTGAATTGGCGCACGCCGCCATCACGGTGGACACGACCAGCGCGAAGGATTGGAAAATCAGCAATGGGGCCATCGCATTGGACTGGAATTCCACGAACGGCCACATCTACAGCATCCACCTGGTGGGATATCCGGATGAGTTCATCGATGTGACCAATACCTCCGGGGGACAGCCGAAGGGGCTCTACATGGACAACACCGGCCTGGGCAGCGGCGCGACCACGGCGAACTACTTCCAGGATGGCGACCGCTATGTGGATTGGTGGTTTACAACCGCGTCCAACCCCGGAAATGCATTCACTTACTCGCAACACTTCGTCCTCGTGGGGAACGATCCGGGCGTTCATGTATACTTCGTGGTCAACCACGGTCCCAACGATATTGCCGGAAGCCTCGGCCAGATCCAGTTCGTTTTTCGCGTCAGCCTCGCGCTGTTCACCAACACTTACGCGGTGGATTCCGGACTGGGCAATCCAGGCGCAGCCGCGGTTCCGCTGCCGGATCCAAGTGTCATGGGAACTACCGATCCGGGCCGCCAGGTGCAGGACGCCACCGTGGACTTGCACGGACTGCCTCTTCCTCCTGGATTCCGTAGGCCCTTTTATACGAAATACGACTACTCCAGCTACGAGTACCTGCACCGGGCTCACGGCGTGTACGGTTCCAGGTTCGCTGCATGGACTGTGATTCCGAACCGGGAGTCCTTGACCGGCGGTCCTTCCAAGCAGGATCTCATCTTCACGAACAACATCCTGATCATGGAATGCCAATCCAATCACCTGGACAATGGCACCTCCTTTCCAGTGGCCGCCGGGGCTGTTTTGAATCGGCTCTACGGGCCCTACTATTTCCGCATCAACACTTTCGACTCGCTCCATCCCACGGCAGCCTCGCTCTACCAGGAAGCGCTCGATTCGGTTGCTTCGATTGATACCTTTTACGACGCCGAAAGCATCCTCTTACAGAGCGGCTACGTTGCCTCTACGGCCAGGGGGGCGGTTCAGGCTCTCGTCCGAGGCGCAGGATCTCCGACTCCCAACGCGGCATGGGTCGTGCTGGCCGATAACATGACCGATTTCCAATACTCCACCGTGGGCCGCCAGTATTGGGCGACCACTAACCGTGACGGCGCTGTCAGTCTCGGCGGCGTGGGTCCTGGGACTTACCGGGTCTCGGCTTACGTTCTTGGTCAATGGGGCGAACTGAGGCGAGACAACGTTACTATCGGCGCCGGTCAGACGAGGTTCTTATCGGCGACATTCACTCCCGAGAACTTCGGCTCCGCTCCCTCTGTGTGGACCATCGGCACGCCGGACCGCTCCGCCCACGAGTTTCTCCACGGCCAAACCCGGCTCGGCGATTCCGTCTCACGGCCCTCCGGAGGGCCGGGCCGTCGCGCTCCCAGCGGCAGGTACCGGCGCAACTCCCTTCAAGATGACCGGGAGTACTGGGGTAACTGGAACTATTGGACCGATTTCGCGGCGCACAAAGGAGCCGTGATTTACTATGCGACGGCGGTGGGCGCTATCCCAGCGACTAACGACTTGAGCCAGTGGAACTACGTTCAATGGCATCGCTTCAATCCCGGATTGTACGCCGGCATTTACAACCCCGCCGATGATACGACCGGCGGCTATAAGTACATATGCCCAGCCTATGTGGGAGATTGCACCGCCGCTTCCGTCCCGGATTGGCAGGTTCACTTTACCACTACCGCGGCTCAGCAAGCTCAGGGGCAGCACGTCGTACTATCGGTTGCCTTGGCCACGACGGAGGCCAGCATGACGGTCTCTTTGAACGGCGATCCGCTGGTCTGGCATGGCTTCGGAATCAAGAATGCAGACGCGCAGGTGCGGAGCGGGTTATCCGGAACCTATCAGTGGGTGGTATTCGAATGGAACACGAGTCAACTCAACTCCGTGGGCGCCGACAATATCATCACTTTTTCCGTGAATCGCGATCAAGGCGTAATGTACGACGCGCTCCGGATGGAGATCACCAATACGTCCGCAGCTCATGAAGTCACCGGTTGGTACGACTACGAGTACCTGAATAGCAGCACTTACGAGTCCGCGAAGGATGCTCTATCCAACAACGGACAGTAAGGAGACGCCCGACACGAGTTCGCCGTCAAACGGCCAGAGGTGGACTGCTTGACCTGCCAATGAGGAATGCTTCCCTCGCGCTCGCCCCAGAATTCTGAGAGAATCCCCAACTCCAGATCACGAATAAGAGATGGCAAACTCTTCTTTTCGGGAGAGGCGTCCGTTCCGGCAGCTCTCGAACTGCCTGTTGCTAGGCATCATGGCCGTTTCGGTTCGGCCCGCGACGGCGGCTAAAGCCGCGACTACCATTACTATGTCTTCCAATCCCGCTCAGATCGCGCAAGCGGTCACGATCCGGGCGGCCGTAACCGTGGTGGGGGGCGGAACCGCGGGCGGAACCGTGGATTTCACGAATACAACCACCCCCATCGCCGGCTGCACGGGGAAACTCGTCGAGAGCGGAGTTGCCATCTGCAATACCAGCTTCGCTCAGGCCGGGACGCTCATCATCGGGGCCAGTTACAGCGGTGATGCCAGCACCGCTCCGAGCACAGGTTCCATGCAGTTGACGGTTGGCAAGTGCGCTCCCGGGACCTACCTGGCGGCCGCACCCGCCGCGCCGGCATATGGCGCCGCAGTTACGCTCGGTGTATTGGTCCTTGGGGCGACGGGGGTTGCCGCGCCCACTGGAACGGTGACCATCTCGGACGGGGAGATCGCACTGGCTACTCTGCCTCTGGGCGCCGATGGCCGGGCCTCCCTGGTGGTGCCCTCGGGAGCCATCCCGCCGTTCAGCATCGGCACGCACAGCATTGGCGCGTTTTACAACGGCGATGCGAACTACGGAATGTCCCGCGCGCCGGCCCTGGCCCTGGTGGTGGGGAAGGTGGGGACGGCCATCGCGCTGGCTCCCACGGTTGCCCAGATCGCCCAACCGGTGAAAATCACGGCAACTCTCTCAGTGGCCGGCGCGGTGAGCGGCAACGCCGGCGGAACGGTGGATTTCACCAATAGCGCGAATCCCATCGCCGGCTGTACAGGGATGCCCGTGCTAGCGGGGGTAGCTGTGTGCAATACCAGCTTCCTGCAGATCGGGACCGTGGCGATTGGCGCCAGTTACAGCGGTGACGCCAACACTGCTCCCAGCACGGCTTCCATGCAATTGACGGTTGTCAAGTGCGTTCCCTTTGCCACCCTCCTGGCCACACCCGCGTCGCCGGCGTACGGTGCGCCGGTTACACTCAGCGTGTTGGTTACGGGCACCGCGGGGGTAGCCGTGCCCACAGGATCGGTCACTTTCTCGGATGGAACAGTCGTGCTCGCCACGGTGGCGTTGGGCAACGACGGCCGGGCCGCGCTGGTGGCGCCGTCAAATTCTTTGGCGGCGTTCAGCATTGGCCCTCACACCTTTAGCGCGGTCTACGGTGGCGACGCGAATTACGCGAGCGCTACCCCAATTCCGCTGATTGTGATGGTGGGTAAGCCCGCGACCGCTGTCGCGGTGTCCTCCACCACCGCCCAGATCGCCCAACCGGTGAAGATCACAGCGGCGGTCTCGGTGGCGGGCGGCGGAGCCGCTGGCGGAACGGTGGATTTCACGAATGGAACCAATCCCATCGGCGGTTGTATCGGCAGGCCCGTGCAGAATGGAGTGGCCGTCTGCAACACCAGCTTCCCGCAGATCGGGACCGTGGCCATCGGCGCCAGTTACACCGGCGATGCCAACACCGCTCCTGGCACGGGGTCCATGCAGTTGACAGTTGGCAAGTGCAATGCCGGCGTCTACCTGGCGGCATCGCCCGCGGCCTCTGCATATGGCGCGTCGGTCACGCTGGGCGTCCTGGTCTTGGGCGCGACGGGAGTGGCCGCGCCCACCGGAACGGTTACGTTCTCCGACGGGACGGCAACGCTGGCGACGTTGGCGCTGGGCAGCGATGGCCGGGCCACGCTGGTAGCGCCTTCGGGTACGGTGGGGCCGCTCAGCAGCGGGACGCACAGCATCAACGCGGTATATAGCGGCGATGCCAACTACCTGAGCTCCCCGGCCCCGGCGCTGGCTGTGGTGGTGGGCAGGGCCGCGACCACCGTCGCGCTGTCCGCCGCGCCCATTTCTCCCAAGCCGGGCCAGAGTGTCACGCTGACCGCGACCGTTACTCCAACCGCGGCAAGCGGAACCGTGGCCTTCACCAATGGAGCCAATCCTATCGGCGGCTGCACGGTGGTTCCCACCCAGAATGGGATGGCGATCTGCGTGACGAGTTTCCAACAGCCGGGAGCGTTCACGATCGGCGCCGCCTACTCGGGCGACGCCAATACGGACACCAGCTCGGGCTCCCTCCCGTTGACTGTCGCGCAGCCCGCCAAGCCTGGTCCCACGGCAACCCTGGCGGCCTCTCCCGCATCGCCGGTTTTTGGCGCGGCCCTCGCGCTGAACTTGTCGGTTGCTGCCACCGCCGGCGGTCCCACTCCCACCGGAACGGTCGTGTTCTCGGATGGGACCGCCGTGCTTGCGACGCTGCCCCTGAACAGCCTGGGCCAGGCATCGCTGGCGGCGCCTTCGAGCACCGTAGCACCGCTCGCTGTGGGGGCGCACAGTATCGGTGCGGTCTATAACGGCGATTCTTACTATGGCTGCGCGACGGCTGCGCCGGCGAATGTCTCGGTGGTGAAGGCCGGCACCAGCATCGTTTTGACGGCGCCTTATGGCGGGCCGTTCAGCGCAACTGTGACGGTGATTGCGCCCGGCGGCGGGACGCCCACGGGACAGGTGCAGTTTTCGAGCGGCGGCGCCTCCATCGGGACAGCCGCGCTCTTGCCGCAGGGTGGCAGCTTCGTCGCGACGCTGCCCGGGAACTCCCAAACATGGAGCCTAACCGCTACCTACCTGGGCGACGCCAATTTCCGAAGCAGCACATCGCCGCTCGTTCGCGTGACCGCACCCAGCGTCCAGGTAACCGTGACGAGCAACCATAATCCCTCCACCTTTGGTCAAGCCGTAACCTTCACCATCAATGTCAACGACCCCGGGTCCGGCACTCCCACCGGCAGCGTGCAGTTGCTGGCGGATGGAATCAGCCTGGGCACGGCTTCCCTGGCCGCGGGCACCGCTACCCTTAGCACCGCCACGCTAGCGGTTGGGACGCACATCGTGGTGGCCAACTACGCTGGCGACGCCACCTACCCCGCGGCTTCGGCCAGCCTTTCGCAGGTGGTGAGCAAGGGTGCCGCTGCTTCGCTGGGCTTGAGTTCCAGCGCGTCCGCCACTGTCTTTGGGCAGCCGGTCATCTTTACGGCCCAGTTGGATGCCCAAGCCGCCGCCTCGGCGCCGGCCGGCCAGGTTCAGTTCCTCGACGGATCGGCGGCCCTCGGCTCGGCGCCGCTTTCCGCAGGCGCCGCCACCCTCACGGTGACGAACCTGGCGGTGGGTTCACATTCCATTACCGCCTCCTGGAGTGGCGATGGTAACCAAGGTGCGTCTGTTGCAGCGGCCGTAGTGCAAGTGGTGAGCAAGGCGCAGACCACCACTATGCTGTCGTCGGGCTCCGGTTCCGCGACGGGTTCTACCACCGGCCCGGCAACGCTCGTCGCGACCGTGGCCGCCGTGGCGCCGGGCGCCGGGGTTCCCACGGGCAGCGTGAAGTTCGTGAGTGTCGCGACCAATGCCGTTCTCGCCACAGTTGTTTTGGCTGGTGCCGCCGCCACCACGCCGCTTCCTTCTGGCGCCGATCCGATGTTGGCCGTCTATTCCGGCGACGCCAGTTTCCAGACAAGCAGTTCCGACGCTCTGACACAACTCGCGGCGACTAACTCGGCCTCCTACGCCACCATCGGCGTGGCAGCCGATGAAATCGTGACGCTCTTCGGGTCCAACTTGGGAACAGCAACGGCTTACGCGACACAACAGCCGGCGGACTCGCTGGGAGGGACCACCGTGAAGATCACCGACAGCGCGGGCGTAACCCAGGCCGCCCAGATCTTCTACGTGTCCCCCGCACAGGCCAGCATCCTGGTACCGGCGGGCTTGGCGCCCGGCTCCGCTACTCTTGCCGTCACCAACTCCAGCCACGCCACGGTGTCGACGTCCATCGCCATTGGGCGGGTATCTCCGGGGCTGTACACCTCGAACAGCACCGGTCAGGGCGTGGCGGCGGCGCAGGTGATCCGCGTGCACGCGGATGGAACGCAGAGCCCTCCACAGACCGTGGCTGCGTTCGACACGCGCCAGAACCTGTGGGTGCCCGGGCCCATCGATTTGGGCGTTCCCGCGGACACCGCTTATCTCATGCTTTACGGAACGGGCATTCGCCACTATGCAACCATGCCGGGCTGCACCATTGGGGGGAAAGTGGTTGCCGTCGTCTACGCCGGCGCTCAGGGTTCCCTTCCCGGCCTCGATCAGGTGAACATCCTGCTGCCAGCGAGCTTGAGAGGGGCCGGAACGGTGAACGTTGTGCTGACGGTGGATGGGATGGTCGCGAATACCGTGACACTGGCGGTTCAATAAGGTGGCGCAGGCGGTTCCGCCTGCGAATCTTGATTCTTCCCAGTTTCTCACTCAGTCCTGGCAAGCACCCGGCCCATGACCGCTGCCAGACGGTCCCAATTCTCCGTCTCCGCCGCGAGGTTCTTCCGGCCGCTCCTGGTGATGGAGTAGAACCTGGCCTTGCGGTTGTTCTCGGAGGTGCCCCATTTCGAGGCGATCAGCCCGCGTTGCTGCAATCGCACCAGTG
>JAIQFL010000127.1 GCA_020073365.1 Terriglobia bacterium
GCCCGGCGCGGTCCGGCGCATCGTCGGCCTTGCGGGCCAGCCCGAAGTCGAGCACCCGCACGCGACCGTCGTGGCCCACCAGGACGTTGGACGGCTTGAAATCGCGGTGGACCAGTCCCGCACCGGATCCGCGGGAAGGTGCACAGATATTCATTTCAAAGGCTCTTGGCGGCGCAAGAAATGTTTTCATTGGCCGTGACTCTTTACCGGCGCATTAAGGGACGAGCCGAAATTCGATTTCCGTACGCGTTACTATAACAGATATAGAAGTATGAAACTCCTCTTGCTTACGCCGTTCATTTTTGGCGCCCTCTGCCCAGCCCAGCAGTCCCCTGTCACCCTGGAGGAAGCCGTCCGGCTGGCCTTGGCCCGCCACGAGGATATCGGCAAGGCTCGCGCCGCCGCAGACGCGCTGAAAGGTAAGATTCGTGAAGTCAAAGCGCAGGCTTACCCCGACGTCCAGATCGTGTCCAACGCGATGCGCTTGCGCGACCCCAGCCTGCTCAACGCCTCCGGGCTGGATAAGTTCCCCGAGGAATTGCGCAGCGCCCTGGTGCCCTCCCCGGTGAACCTTTTCGACTACTCCATCACCGTGAAACAGCCTCTCTTCACACAGGGGAAGATCGGCACCGCTCTGCGGCTGGCTTCCATCGAAAGCGAAGGCGCTCTCTCGGAAATCGATCGGGCACAGCAGGATGTCGCTCTGGCCGCCGTCAAGGCGTTCTATGACCTGCTCTGGGCCGAGCGCTACCGCAGCCTCGTCGCGGAGACGCAGAACCAGCGCAAGGCCCACGCCGCCATGGCCCGCACGCGCTTTCAGAACGGCGTTGCCACCGAGGTGGACGTCCTCCGCTCCGACGTGGCCGTGGCCAACGGTGTGCCCGAACTGCTGCGCGCCGGCAACGCCGTGAAACAGGCGCGCGCCGTGCTGAACTATTATATCGGCCGCCCGCTGGATGCTCCCACCGAGCTGGCCGGCGACTTCCAGGAGAGAGCCTGGGAACAGACCGACATGGCCGACCTGGAGCGAAACGCTCTGCGCAGCCGCCCCGAGATCGAGCGCCTGCGCATTGCGGAGCGCAGCGCCGAAACCCAGCTCCAGTTGGCCAAGGCCGAAAACCGCATGCGGCTCGACTTCTCGGGCAGCTACGGCATGTCCGCCCGCCTGCCGAAAAACCTGGTGAACGAGGAGTTCAACCGCTGGACCGCCGGCGTCAATTTCACGTTCCCGCTCTTCGACGGCTTCAAACGCGACGGCCTTACCATGCAGGCCGTCGCCGCCCAGCGCTCGGCGCGGCTCGATCGCGAGAAGTTCGAATCTCAAGTCCGCCTCTCGATCCGCCAGGCCTTTGACGAGCTGAAGGCCGCCTCCGAGACCATCGGCGCCACCAAAACCAATGTGGGCCAGGCGGAAAGGGTCCTCACTATGATGCAAGACAACTACAAATACGGCGCCGCCACCACCCTCGATATCCTCGATTCGCAGGCCGCCGTCTCGGTGGCCCGCACCGACCTGCTCCGCGGGCTGCACGATTACTGCGTGGCTCGCGCCAACCTTCGATGGGCCGTAGGCCAGACCCCCTGGGAGTAAACTTCATGCGCAACTCCGTTCTTTTGATCCTGTTCTTCATCTCCGCTTCCTCTACGGGCTGCCGCAAGCCGGAAGCGGCCACATCGGTCCATGCCTCCGAGCCCGTCGCGGTAACCGCCCGCGTCGTGACCGTGTCGTCCGAACCGTTCCGCGCGACGGTTTCCGTGACGGGGACCCTGATCTCCAGAGCGCGCGTCGAAGTAAAAGCCGAGGTCATCGGCCGCGTCACTCGCTTCGACAAGGAGGAGGGCGCGCATGTTGAGGCCGGCGAGCCCGTGGCCTGGGTGAACGATGAGAACTTCCAGCTTTCGCTGCGCCAGGCGGAGACCGGCGTCAAAGTAGCCGAAGCGGCTCTGGAGCGCGCCAAGCTGGTGGAATCGCACAGCCGCTCGGAGTTGGAGCGCGCCGAGAACCTCTTGAAATCGGGCGGCATCACCGACAAGGACCTCAAGACCGCTCAACTCGCCGGGCGCGATGCCGATGCCCAGGTCACCATTGCCAAGGCGCAGATCGAGCAAGCCCGCGCGGCGCTCGACCTGGCTCAGAAGCACATCCGCGACACCGTGATCCGGTCGCCGATCTCGGGCGAAATCCAGCGCAAATCCATCAATGCCGGCGCCTACGTGGAGGCCCCTACCGCGGTTCTGACCATCGTGGACAACAACCGGCTGGAGCTGGAATGCTCCGTCGCATCGGCCGACCTGGCTCCCCTCCGGCCGGGCCAGCGGGTTCAGTTCACCGTCAACAGCTACCCGGGTGTGACGTTTGAAGGCCGCGTGGTGGAAATCAACCCTGCCGTGGACGAGCAGACGCGTTCCGCCAGAGTGCGCATCCAGGTGGACAACGCCGGCCGCAAGTTGAAGGCCGGAATGTTCGCGCAAGGAGAAATCCAAACCGGCTTGGATCGCTCGGCGATCGTGGTGCCCTCGAATGCCGTTTACCGCGATGACCGCTCCGCTAAGTCCGCATACGTCTTCGTCATTCTGGATGGCAAGGCCGCGCGCCGCGACGTGCGCATCGGGCGCGAGCGGGACTCCAGACTGGAGATTGTCGAAGGCCTCAAGCCGGGCGACCGCCTGATTGCCGAGCAGAGCATCGAGATCGCCGAGGGTGTGCGGATCCAACCGCGGAGCTGACGCGAATGAGTCAAATTCTTTTTTGCCACCGGGACGCAGAGACGCAGAGGAAAATCAAGAAAACCAAGGCCATCGAGGATCGTCGGACGTCTCGTCGTTCCCGAGTTGGAGCGCGGAGGGAGCAGAGAGGGCCGAGATATGCCGTTTCCATCATGCCACGACGCCTGCGCATCAAGTCCACATTACCTCTGCCCCCTCTGCGCTCTCAGGTTTTGACTTTGATCTTTTCTTCTTCTCTGCGTCTCCGCGTCTCGGCGGTGAGTATGTTTTTGTCGGTCCGAGAGGAGCCTCGCTAGCCCATGTTCTTAAGCGACCTTTCCATCAAGCAGCCGGTGCTGGCCACCATGCTGGCCGTGACGCTGGTCACGCTCGGTGTTTTCTCATACCGGCAACTCCCCATTGACCAGTTCCCCGACGTCGAAATCCCCGTGCTCACGGTCCAGACACTCTACCCCGGGGCTTCGCCGGAAACGGTCGAGCGCGAGGTCACCAAGCGCATTGAAGAGGCGCTCAACACCATCTCCGGCGTGCGCCACATCTCCTCCACTACCACCGAAGGTCTTTCCGCCATCGTAGCGGAGTTCCGCCTCGGCGTGCGCATCAACAACGCGCAGCAGGACGCACAGGCAAAGATCAATGCCATACGCGCGGACTTCCCCAAGGACATGAAGGAGCCGGTGATCCAGCGCATCGACTTCAACGCCATGCCGATCCTCTCCATCGCCGTGGAGAGCTCGACAGCCGATATCAAAGTGCTCTCCTCCCTGGCCGAGAAGCTGATCAAGAAGCGCTTCGAGACGGTGCCCGGAGTGGGGCAGGTTACCCTGGTCGGGCTGGCGCGGCGCGAGATCCAGGTTCTGCTCGACCGCGACAAGCTCAAGGCCTACGGCCTCACCTACGCCGAGGCCTCCGCGGCGCTCCAGCGGGAAAACATGGACTTACCGGCAGGCAAGCTCGAACAGGGCCGGCAGGAACCGCTGGTCCGCGTGGCCGGCAAGTTTCGTTCCGTCGAGGGGTTCGACCGGCTGATCGTGGCCACACGCAATGGCAGTCCTATCTACCTGCCGCAAGTGGCGCGCGTGGTGGATGGGATCGAGGACCGGCGCAGCGCTTCGCTCATTGACGGCCATCCCGGCCTGTCGCTCGACATGGTCAAGCAGTCCGGCGCCAACACCGTGGAAGTGGCCGACGCCATCGACAGGACGATGCTCGAGATGAATGCGGAGCTGCCCTCGCACATCCGCCTGCGCAAAGTGGTGGACCGGTCTATCTTCATTCGGGAGTCGGTGGAAGACGTCCAGGTCACGCTGGTGCTGGGCGGCGTGCTCACCGTGCTCATCGTTTTCCTCTTCCTCAACAGTTGGCGCAGCACGGTGATCACCGGTCTGGCACTGCCCGTCTCCGTGATCAGCGCGTTCATCATCATGAATGCCCTGAACTTCACGCTCAACATCATCACCCTGATGGGCCTCTCGCTGGCCATCGGCCTGCTGATCGACGACGCCATCGTGGTCCGCGAGAATATCGTGCGCCACATGCACGCCGGCGCCGACCACTTCACCGCCGCGCGCGAAGCCACCGCGGAAATCGGTCTCGCCGTCATGGCCACGACGTTCACCATCATTGCCGTGTTCGTTCCGGTAGCATTCATGGGCGGCATCATGGGCCGGTTCTTCTTCCAATTCGGCATCACCGTGGGATTCGCGGTGCTGGTGTCGCTCTATGTGAGCTTCACGTTGGACCCCATGCTCTCCTCGCGCTGGTACGATCCCGCCGCCGACCCGCGCGTGCCGCGCTCCTGGTTCGGGCGGGGGCTTGCCAGAATCAATGGCCAGTTGGACCGGCTGCAAGGCGTGCTGGCCGGAGCGCTCGGCTGGTCGCTCCGGCACCGCTGGGCAGTGATCGTGCTCGCCACGGCAGCGATCGTTTCCAGCTTCTCGCTGTTCGGTAAGCTGGGGTCGGCCTTCATGCCCAATGCCGATCCGGGCCAGTTCCAGGTGGCCTACAAGACGACTCCCGGCATCAGCCTCGACCGCTCGGTGGAAATTGCCCAGGAACTGGAACGCGAGATCCGCCGCAACCCCGCCGTGGCCTATACCTACGTCACCATCGGCGGCACGGCCGGCAAGCCCATCAACGAAGGCAACATCTACATCCGCCTCAGCCCGCGCAAGACCCGCAAGCATTACAGCTTACTCAAGACCGAAGTCCGCCAGGCGATGGCGCGCTTCCGCGCCGTCCGCACCTCGATCGAAGAGGCCGACCAGGTGGGCGGCGACGTGAAGCCCATCCAGATCAGCGTGCGCGGCTCGGATCTCCAGCAACTCGCCCCGCTGAGCGACCGGTTGATCGCGCAGGTACAGCAGGTGGATGGCGCCTCCGACGTGGACACCAGCGAAGACGCGCCCCAGACGGAGGTTCGCATCGCCGTGAACCGCAACGCCGCCAGCGACCTGGGCCTCGACCTGGGCACCGTCGCCTCCACCATGCGCGGCCTCATCGCCGGCGAAGTGGTCTCGCAATTCGAAGATCCCGATGGCGACAGCTACGACGTGCGCCTGCGCGTAGAGCGCGCCAACCGTACGCGCGCCATCGACTTGCTGGGGCTGGACCTTCCGGCGCAGGGCGGCCGTATGCTGGTTCCGGCCAGCCAGATCGCCAGTCTGGATACCGGCGCCGCTCCCTCCAAGGTCCGCCGCCGCGACCTGATGCGCGAGATCCGCGTGAGCGCCAGCACCGAAAGGCGGTCCCTCGGCGAGGTGATCGCCGATATCAAAAGCCGCGCCGCAACCCTGAAAGCCCCGCCCGGTTACCGCATCGACTACACCGGAGAATCCGAAGACATGATGGAGAGCTTCGGTTACGCCTTGCAGTCGCTGCTGCTGGCGGTGATCCTGATCTACGCCGTACTCGCCTCCCAGTTCCGCAGCTTCCTCCAGCCGTTCGCGATCATGCTCTCGCTGCCCCTCTCGCTGGTGGGAGTGGCCGGGATGTTGTACCTGGTCAGGGACACGCTCAACATCATGTCGATGATCGGGGTGATCCTGCTGATGGGGTTGGTGACGAAGAACGCCATCCTGGTAATCGACTTCGCCAACGTGCAGCGCCTGGGAGGCCTACCGCGGCGCGAAGCGCTGATTACCGCCGCCCGCGTCCGCCTGCGCCCGATCCTGATGACCACGCTGGCCATGATTTTCGGCATGCTCCCGCTGGCTTTCGAAATCGGCTCCGGCGCCGAGTTCCGCGCCCCCATGGCGCGCGCCGTAATCGGCGGCCTGATCACCTCGACCCTGCTGACGCTGATTGTAGTCCCGGTGGTCTACACCTATCTGGACGACCTCGGCTCCGGCTTCGTCCGCTGGTGGTCCTCTGAGCGGCCCGTCGAGCCAGCCCGTCGAGTTGCCCGGCATTCTGATGCCGGTTAGACTGACGTTCAGCGAGGTATTAACGATGTCGAGAGTCCTTCTCCTTCTCCTGGCCGCCATGACCGCCTTCGCGGCTGACGATCCCTGGGCCAAGGTCCGCGACCTCAAGGGTGGTACCGAACTGCGTATCTACAAAAAGGGCACCGCGCAGCCAGTGCTCGCAAAGTCCGACGACGTAACCGATGAGAATCTGATAGTCGTCGTGAAGAACGCGCAGGTGGCGATTCCCAAGGACCAGGTTGACCGCATCGATTACCGTCCAAGCAAGCCGGGTGGCCGTTTTACGACCGAAACCAAAACCAAGACCACCGAACCCGACACGACTCCGGGGCCCCCTGGCCATGGCTCAACGGTTCCGGGCACTTCCACAACGACCAACGTCGGCATCGGATCCAAGCCGGATTTCGAGCTGATTTACAAGCGTCCTCCATCACCGCCAAAGCCCCCATCGCCGCCCAAGAATTAGGAGCGCCGTGAAATCGCGGACCTCCGATTCCCAGGGATGTACTCCAGCAGGCCTTGCGGTCCGACTTGCCATTTGTGGCTCTCGCGACGATGGTATTGGCCATTGGACTTGCGTCCGTCATTCTATGGCGGCTCCGCGCGCACGATCCGCTGCTTTTGTGGCTGGGGATGCGATGGCGAAAGGCCATAACCGCATTGCGGAAGTGACGAGGTGATCGAACTGGCGGAAAACGGCCTCTTTCTGGGACCGTTCCAGCATGCCAGGGACAACAATGTGTCAGCTTCGTTTACACCGGGTGACCACTTCTTGCTTTACACCGACGGGATTATCGAGGCGACGACGCCAGTATCGACAAATATTCAGGAGGATGATCTGACCGTAGTCGCGGTGCACACCTAATTAGCGGGGTCAAAAACCGCTCCAGAAAAACCCCGTTGCGGACGTCGAGGTCCCCCCATTGTGTGTCGGGATTGCCCGGGTGTGTGTCTATCGGCCGATTTCAGGCGGTGTCTGCACCATGGATAGAAGCAGGCAAACCACCACTAAAACTGCGAGTCCCGCTGCGACGAGCATAACTGGCTTCTCACCTCTTCTCGTTGCAGAGCAATTCAAGTACCGCAAAAAGAGGTCAGGAAAGCAGACAGGCGGAACCGCCTGTCCCACTTATTTGCTGATCCATTTGGCGATGTCGTCGATGACTTCCGGGGCTACGTGGCCGGGCTTGCGATACTCGGCCTCGGTGCTCTTCCCTTCGCCGGCAACGAACAGATGGTTCAGAGCCGGGTAGCTGTGGAAAGCAACGTCCTTGCGCGCGCGGAGCGCAGCTTTCCAGAGGGCGAAGTCCGTCATGGTGACCTGGTAATCCCGCTCTCCCTGTAAGATCAGCAAGGGAATCGTCAGCTTCTTGGCTACCGCCGCGGGATCGTAGCCCTTGAGGTCGAGAAGATATGGCACTGGCATGCCCAAAATCGGCGGCGCGTCGACATCCGCTGGTTCCAGGGCCTTGATTCGGGCAACCAGCGACTTGAGGGCGTCCGCCTGTTGGGCGTTCATCTGCAAGGATTGGCTTTGTTCCACGATCAGATCTTCGAGCGGCCGGGCGTTGCCGGCCAGGATCACCAGCCCCGCCAGTTTGCCGTCATCCTCGGCGATGCGCGGCGCCACATACCCGCCCAGGCTATGGCCCAGCACATAGACGCGCTGGGGGTTCACTTCCTTCTGGGCGCGCAACAGGGCGGCGGCCGCCACGGCATCGTCGACCGTCTCCTCCTGAACCGTGGTCCCGTGCATCCCCGCCATCTTGGCGCCGTACTGCTTGGTTCGTTTCTCGTACCGCAGCACCACCACGCCGCGCGTGGCCAGCCCTTCGGCAAGATCCTTGAACATCCTGGTTCCGCCCACGGTTTCGTCGCGATCGTTGGGACCGTTGCCGTGGACCAGCGCGATCGCCGGAAACGGCCCCGGGCCCGCCGGGACGGTGAGGGTGCCGGGCAGCCTCCAATCGCCTTCGCCGACCGTCACCTCGCGCTCGCGGAAGGTGTCCGGCTTGCTGTAGGACGGCCGTTGCCAGGCCAATTCACCAGGAATCAGGTTCAAAATGTACAACTGGCCGGCGCCATTGATGGCGGCCTGAAAATTCACGCTCTGCGCGGGGAACTTCACCGGGATCACCACCACGTTGTTGGTCCCGGCCTTCCGCACCGAGGGATCGCCAATCTTCTCCATCGCCCCCAAAGGCTTGATTTGCGTGGCAACGAGTTTGCCGAGCGTGGCCTCGGGCATGGCCGTCTGCAACTCCGGCGTGAACATCTTGAAGAGGTCGGAATACTTCTCGCCCAGCAGCAGGTCCAACGCCTTCCTCGCCGTGGCGGCCGGATCCATAGCCGGTTGGGCCATCAGCAGGCCCGCGGAGAAAACGCACAGTAGACACGAGAGCTTCACTCCTTTATCCTACAGCGAGTACCGGTAGCCCGATATAATTGGTGCAGACTTCCCAAAAGGAGCAGAGGAGGAATCTCATGGCAGATTACGCCCATCCTGAAACGCTCGTCACCACCGAATGGGTGGCGGAGCATGTAACGTACCGCAACGTGCGAGTTGCGGAAGTAGACGTCGATACCAAGGCATATGACGAAGGACACGTTCCCGGCGCCATCGCCTGGGCGTGGAATACGCAACTGTGCGACACCGTACGCCGCGACATTCTGTCCAAGCAACAGTTTGAAGAGTTGATGTCTTCTTCCGGAGTGACTCCGGAGACCACCCTGGTGATTTACGGCGACAACAACAACTGGTTCGCGGCATGGGCCCTCTGGCAGGCCAAAATCTACGGGCATCCCGATGTGCGCCTGATGAACGGCGGGCGAAAAAAATGGCTCGCCGAGGGGCGCGATCTTTCCACCGACAAACCGTCGGTGAAGGCAACGAGCTACCGGGCAAAGGACGCCGACCTGTCCCTGCGGGCGTTCCTGCCCCAGGCGCAGAAGGCATCCGCCGAACGCTCGGCGGCCCTGGTGGACGTGCGCAGCCCGCAGGAATACACCGGCGAGATTCTGGCGCCCGCGGGATTGCCGGAAACCTGCCAGCGCGGCGGCCATATTCCGGGAGCGCGTAGTATCCCGTGGGGCAAGGCGTGCAATGACGACGGCACGTTTAAGTCTGCCGATGAGTTGAAGGCGCTTTACGGCGGGGAGGGGATCGATGGTTCCAAGCCGGTGATTGCGTACTGCCGCATCGGTGAGCGGTCGAGCCATACCTGGTTCGTTCTGAAATACCTGCTGGGGCTGCAGAACGTCACCAACTACGACGGCTCGTGGACCGAGTGGGGCAACCTGGTGGGCGCCAACGTGGAGAAGGGCGTGGCGGCCTCCGCTAAAGGGTGAGCATGAAAGCCGAAGAATACCAGGAGCGAAAAGTGGAAGTGGCGGGCTGGCCGGTAAACCTGACCAGCTACCGCCTGGGCGCCGAGTGGCACTCGAAGGCGGACAACGTTTCGCCGGGCGCGGCTCTGTCCCGGACCACCGGGGCCACGCGTGAAGAGGCCGAGGAGAAGGCACTGAAGCGCGCCGAAGAGTTGCTGGCAAGGACCAAGCGGCACACGGTGTAGGTGTGCCGAAGTCTTGCCTCACACCTGAGCAGTATCTCGAGAAGGTGAGTGTACCGTAGGTTAGAAAGTGGGGCAGACGATCGGTTTTTGTCGTCTGCCGGGCCCCTGCACGGACTTGCAGCAAAGCGTGACGGACCACGAAAGACGATGGTCTGTCCTACGAACTAATCAGTTCCCACGCCCGCTCGACGTGAGCCGCGGTAGTCGCCTGGTTGCCGACCGCCACACGCAGCGTGAACCGGCCGTTCAACACCGTGCCGGAAATGAATATTTCGCCGGCCGAGTTCACCCGCTCCAGCAATGCGCGATTCTCTTCATCCGTCCCTTTGTAACGGAAGCACACTACCGAAAATGGCACGGGCGCGGCCAGCTCGAATCGCGGATCGGATTCAATCCACCGGGCCAGTTCGCGCGCCAGGCGTACGTGCTCGCGAATCATGCTGGCCAGGCCTTCGCGCCCAAACGACCGCAGAATGAACCACAGCTTAAGCGCCCGGAAGCGGTGGCCCAGCGGCACCCCGTAATCCATCAGGTTTACGGCGCGTGGGTCGGACACGGTCTGCAGATACTCGGGAATCAGCGAAAAGGCGCGGCGCAGAATTTCCGGGCGCCGCGTATAGAACACACTGCAATCCACGGGCGTCAACAGCCACTTGTGCGGATTGGTGACGAACGAGTCCGCCCGCTCGCAGCCTTCGAAGGCCCAGCGGAATTCCGGCAGGATGGCGGCCGACCCGGCGTAGGCCGCGTCCACGTGCAGCCAAAGTCCGCGGAGCTCGCAGATATCCGCGATGGCCGGCACCGGATCGACGCTGGTGGTGGAGGTAGTCCCCACCGTGGCCGTCACGCAGCAGGGCTTCAGGCCGGCAGCAAGATCTCGCTCGATGAGCTCCTCCAGTGCGTCTGGGCGCATGCGGAATTCGGCATCCACCGGCACTTTGCGGACATTGTCCTGCCCGATGCCCACGGCGATCGCGCCTTTCTCGATGGAGGAGTGCGACTGCTCGGAGGTGTAGACGACCAGGCCGGGCTGGGCGCCGCGTGTACGCGATTGCGGGTCGGCCGCCTCGCGCGCCGCCGCCATGGCGTGCATGCTGCTGGTGGAGGCGGTGTCGTAGGTCAGCCCGAACCAGTCGTCGGGAAGACCGCTCCACTGCCGCAGCCAGCGCAGGGTCACCTGCTCCAGCTCGGTTATGGCCGGCGAGGTCTTCCACAGCATGCCATTGCCGTTCAGCGCGGCAGCCAGCAGCTCGCCCAGAATGCCCGCGGGCGGCGCGGAAATGGCGAAGTAGGCCATGAAACCGGGGTGGTTCCAATGCGTCGTGGCCGGCACGATGAGCCGCTCGAAATCGGCCAGGACGGCTTCCATGGGTTCGCCCTTCTCGGGACCGCAGCCCGGTAGCGCGTCGGTGAGTTCGCCGGGCTTGACGGGCGGAAGCACGGGGTATCGATCGGCATGTGCCAGGTAGTCGGCGACCCAATCGATCGCCTGATAGCCGTAACGGCGAAATTCTTCAGGAGTCATCTTAGTGGATGATAACCGTGCCGGGGGCCAACAGCTTTTGCGCCGCGTCGGCCGGAACCTTCCAGTTTCGGTCAAAACGTCCCTCCGCGACTACATTGGCGATCGAGCCTTTGAAAAGAATATAGTCGCCGAAGGTACTGAGCAGGCGGAATTGCTCGGGGGCCAGCGAGTTGCCGCCGCGATTGGCCTCTTCGGCGCCGGTCCACCACGGCAGGCCGGAACTGACCAGTGCGTAGTGCTTGCCGGCGGGAGCGATGAACAGAAGGCCATAGTCGGCCGCCGCGGGACTGAGCGCCAGGGGCAGGGAAGGGGCCAGGCGCGCGATCACCGAGTTGGTCTCGGGAGTGCCAAACAGGATCAGGTCGGCGGAATCGATGTCCGCGCCGGTCACCGCCGCATCCTCCTTCACCACCAGCGAGAGCGCCAGGCGCGTGCGCGTCGTGGACCATCGGGCGGCGGTCTCCGCGATCTTGCGGCGCGCCTCCAACTCCTCCGCGGTGCGGGCGCCGGCGCCGCCGTAGACGTAAATCTGTCGAGCCGACACGGCTTCGGATATGGGGCCTTCGGCGCCGGGACGTTTTGCGGGAAGCGCGAAGCGGCCGGCTTGCCAGCGCCCGCCGGCCTTCGTGAAAGCCAGCGTTTGGGCGGGCTTCACACGCACGGCCGCGCCGTCAATCGTCACCGTCGCGGGCGCGGTATGGCCCGGCCCCACCGCGATCGTGAAGCCATCGATATTCTGCGTCTGAATGCGAAGCTCGCCATTGCCGGTCCAGGCCGCATCGATGGATGCCAGGAGCCCCGGCGTCAGGCCATCGATGTGCACCCAGTACGCAGTGTCATACCGATAGGATCGCGTCACGAAGCGAACGCGGTCGGGGAAGCGATTGCGGCGGAACTTGCCGAACCAATCGAAGATGGCGCCATTCCGGTACGCCAGGTCCCACGCGTTGTGGCGTATCCCCGGGAACTCGATATAGTCGGCGGGCACCCCCGCATCCTGAAGCCTCCGCTGCCAGGCGCGCGAGGATGCCACCGATACTATGGGATCCTCATCGCCATGGAACAGGCGGATAGGCAGGTCGAGCGCGTTGGCAGCCAGCTCATCCGCTCCCAAACCGGGCAAGGCACACAAGGGCGCCACCGCGGCCCAAACGTCGGGTCGCGTCAGCGCGAGCCACAGCGCGCCGCTGCCCCCCATCGAGATGCCGGTGAGATACACCCGGTCCTCATCCACCGGGAAACGGCGTTTCACGTCGGCCAGCACATCGTACACGTCCTTCTCCGCGATGCCCTGGTAGCCCATGGTGCCACGCGCGTAGGGGCACGCGACGATGAAGTCCACATCCCGTACCGGCGGGAAGTATCGCAGGTCTTCGGTGTCGGCCTCGCCCGCCAGCCGTGTGCCCGGGCCGAAGAGGGCTCGCAAATTCAGCCGGTGATTGGAATCCTCCTGGTGCAGACTGATCACCAGCGGGTATTTCCTGCCGGGAGTGAAGGATTTCGGCAGGTACAGGGCGTACGGCTGATTGGAGTCGTCCACGTCGGAATGGAAGCTCGCGAGCTGCGCTCCGGTCCGGACGCTTTCCGGGCCGGTCTGGCCCCACAGCACGAGCGCGGTCAGGAGCGCCCAAGTTGACGGATTGGCGCGCCAGTGTGGGGCAGGCGCTTTCGCCTGCCAACCGATTCTTTCAGGCATGGCTCCCATCGGAGCCGCGCGCGTAAGCAAGCGGTATCCCCTCGCGCGAACCTTCTTCAGCGCCGTCCTAAACATTCGCGGACATCTTCTTCACAGCCGGGAGCCAGCCTCGGAACCACTCCCGGAATTCGGCGAGCAGCCTCTCTTTCCCGGGCGAGAGCGGAACCGGCAGCGGACCGGTCTTCAGTCCTCGCAACCCGGCAGCCACCCTCACGATGGTGGGCTGCGGAAAACGGGCCACCCAACCCAGGAACTCCTGGAGAGCCCCGTCCATCCGCTCGATTTCCTCGCGTTTGGAGGCGGTGATCGCGCGGTCCAGGGCCATCACCAGTTCCGGGATCGCACACGCGGCTGCGGAGACGGCGCCGGGGCGGGCGGTGCCTCCGGGGACTGGCCCTCGGGTGCAACGCACGCGCGTAAAGATCGTATCGTTACCCACCAACAGTTGGAAGGGGCATCGGGCCGCGGCTGCCTGCAAACAGGTAAACGACTCCAGGCTGCCGCTCGCATCCTCGATGCCCGCGAACAATCCCGTCTGGAGCAGCTCGAGCGCGGTCTCCACGGGGATTGGGCTGGTCAATGCCGGCGTATTGGAAAGAAAGATCTCGGGGCCGGACTCCAGTTGTGCGGTGAACCGCCGGTAGAATTCGAGCACGTCGTCGGGCTCGTATCGGAAGAAGAACGGCGGTGGAAGCAGGAGTCCCCCCGCGCCGGCGTCCCGGGCCTCGCGCGCCAGGGCAACCGAAAGATCCACGGTGGCGCTGCCCACCCCAACCAGCACCGGCACGCGGCTCCGCTTGACGGCCAGGTAGACCAGCCGCGAACGCTCCTCGATGGTGAAGGCCGGATACTCGCCATCGCCGCCGAACAGTACGATGCCGCGCACACCGGCCGAGCACAAGTGGTCGATGAGTTCGAAAGCGGCGCCCAGATCGATTTCGCCCTGCTTGCCGCGCGGCGTGATCGCGGCGGCGTTTACGCCCTGGAACCCGGTCATTTCATGTGGCGTTCCTGGGGTTCACTGTAACATATGCGCCGGGGAAGTCTCGTCGCGGCGCCGGCGCCGCATCTCGAGGACTCCAGCCTGGCCGGCTCAGGGGCCCGCCTGCCTGCCAGCTTCGCGGGTGGAGCTCACTATCAGAAATCTGCCACGGCACCGAGGTCGTTATTACCTAACGGGTAGGAAGGATTCCTGAGAACAAAGCCGAGTTGGCCCGCAATCCCAAACAGATCCCAACCCCATGCTTTTGCTTCAAATTCGCCGGTGCAGTTGCTCTTGCGAAGTCTCTTGAGTGGCCCCAGGCTATCCATGCCTCCCGCAATAATGCCGCTTACTTGTGGCCGCCGCTTGACACTGTAGACCGCCGCGCTTTGGTTTTGCGAGTAGACTTCAAATGTCATCTCCGTAGTTCCGTATACGAAGACGCCGTCATCGAATTTCAACCGGGCGGTCATGCCCCCCAGGTCCAAAGGCAGCTTATCGGCGTCAATGTAAATACTGTGGGTGCTGTTGATCTCATTGAACCCTGTCGCGGCGCCGTTGCCAATCCATCGATAGAGCTGGAATGCGCCATCCCGGTTAAATCCAAGCAGAAAGCCGCCGAGGGAAATTCCTTTGTACCCGGCGCACTTCGCAGCGAACGCTATTGACGTTGCCATATATATACCTCCGCTTTCGTTGCCAATCAGTCAGCCGTGAGCACGACGCGACTTGATGCCGATCGAGACCAGCCCTCATCATCAGACCGCGCCTGAGCCAGCCGGGCGTCCTGTCCCAAACGGGATCCGTTCCGTAGCTCTTCGGCACGCGTCGTCAGCGTACCGTGATGCGCTCATCTGGCTCCCCGTTCGACTTGCTGTGGGTTGACGCTGCCGGTGCCCACGAATAGATTCTAGGGCTACTGTCCTGGAGGAGTCCCCGGATAAACTGACAGGAACGTTGAGCCCGAATCAGTCCAGCAGCCGCTGGCGCAACGCCTTGGCAACCGCTTCGGATTTGGAATGCACCTGCAGCTTGCCGTAGATATTCTGAATGTGAAAATTGATGGTGCTCACCGCCACCCCGAGAGCGGCCGCGGCGCTTTTGTAACTGTGGCCTTCCACCAGCAGACGGAGCAGCCGCACTTCGTGGGGCGTAAGGTCGTGTGGGGCATTCGCGGGAGGGCGGAGGTCGCGAAAGAGTTGGATGACGCGCAGGGCGATCTCGGGGGACATCGAGGCTCCCCCAGCGGCGGCGTCCCTGATACACTCCAGAAGCCTCGCGGGAGGCGTCTTCTTGAGCAGGTAGCCGCGGGCGCCGGCGCACAACGCGGCAAAGATGGATTCGTCGTCTTCGAAAACCGTGAGCATGAGCAGGACCACCCGAGGATACCGTTCGCGAAGCACCCGCAGGCCTTCGATGCCGGATATTCCGGGCAGCCGGATGTCCACCAGGGCGACATCCGGCGGATTTGACCAGGCTTGCGCCAGGGCATCCTCCATGGAGCGGTAAGCCCCGGCGCAAGCATACCCCTCAGTGCCCCCGATCAGGACCGCCAGCCCTTCCCGAATGCGGCGTTCGTCCTCGATGATGGTCACGTGGATCACAGCCCGTTCCCTAATTGAAGATCCAAGATCTTCAGCATAGGGAAAAATCCGCCGGTTGTCCCTATGAGTTTATCGGGGGGCGATTACCCGCGCCGCCAGGGAGACGGCAATTGAGATGGTGGTCCCTTGGTCCCGCCGCGATTCCACCAACAGCCTTCCACCGATCTTATGGGCGCGCTCGCGGATGCTTGCCAGCCCATTGCCCTCGCTCGGCCGGCTGGTATCGAATCCGCGGCCGTCGTCCTGGAGGGAGAGGTTCAGCATTCCGCTGCGCGCTTCCAGAGCAACCGTCACGTTCCGTGCATGGGAGTGGCGGGCAATGTTGGTGATGGCCTCTTTGAAGATCAGAAACAACTGCCGCCGCACGTCGGCTGCGGCGTGGATCTCGCGATCCAGACCCTCGGCGCTGAAGTGCATCTGGATGTCGCATGCTTCCAGCGTGTCGCCGGCGAATCGCCGCATGCGGTGCACCAGGCTGCTCAGGTGGTCGTGCCTCGGGTTGATGGCCCACACGATTTCGCTCATGGCGTCCACCAGGTCGCGTGACAGCGTGGCGATCTCGGCCGTGGAGCCGGCTCCGCTGCGGTTGGCTACCTCGCTCATGATGGCGATCTGGGAGAGGCTGGAGCCGATATCGTCGTGCAGATCGGTCGCGATGCGCGTGCGCATGCGTTCGAGCGCCAGCGCGTGGGCCAATTGATAACGGTACAAGCTGTAGATCGCCCCAGCCAGGGCCGCGCCGCAGAACGACAGGAACCACCACTGCCGCCAGACCGGCGCCAGCACGGTGAAAGCCACCGTGGCCGGCTGCGCGCTGGACTGTCCCGACGAGTTCAGTGCACGCACCAGAAAACGATACTGTCCCGGCGCGAGGCTGGCGTAATTGACGCTGCGCTGATCCGTGGGGGCACTCCAATCCGCGTCTGCCCCCTCCAGCTTGGACTGATAGCGCAGATTCTCGCCACTGGCGAAGCCCAAGCCGACGAATTCGATCTGGACCTGGTTGCGGCCGGGAGCCAGCCTCAGCCCGGACATCTCGGTCTCCCCCAATTCGGAGAGCCGTTGGCGGACGCCTTGAATCTGCAGACCGCTCACCAACACCGGCGGAGGCAACCGCTGAATATCCGCTTCCGGGACCAGGGACGACAGCCCCTGAGAGGTGCCAAACCACAGCGTTCCGTTGCGATCGCAAAACGCCTCCTGCGGCGTACCCATGGCCAACCCGTCGGCAATGGTGTAATGACGGATTCGCACCGGATCCGCGGGGGACTCCAGGTCCAGCCGATCGATGCCGCGCCCGGTGCAAGCATAGATGCGCCCCCAGCGGTCTTCGGTAACGCAGAGCACCCTGTCACCGGATAGTCCCTGCGCGGTCGTGTAGGCCCGGAACCGCGGCCGTTCCTCGGCAGGGTCGTCAACGCGGTATAGGCCGCCCAGACCTCCCGCGATCCACAACCGGCCCGCGTGGTCCACATGCAGATCGGCAACGAACAGGTCCCGCAACCCGTCGCTCTCCCCGAACACCGTGAACCGGCCTTGCCGGTAACGCGCCAGCCAATGGGAGGAACCGATCCACACCGCCCCGGTGCGGTCTTCCCGGAAAGCGCTTGGTGAACGATACTGTGCGTCTGGCCGGCGGGCCGGCACTCCATCGGCCACGGAGTAGCGACGCAAGACGCCGCTCGCGCGGTCCCAACGGACCAAGCCAGTGTCTCCGCCATCCGTCGAAGCCCAAATGTCGCCCCGCGAATCCTCGAAAACTCTCGACACATCCTGGGCCGATCCGTCCCCGGTCGTATAGCATGCCTTCGGACTCCGGTGGGCCAGCGCCGCGAGTCCCTCTATTCGGGGATACCGGCAGAGGCCGCCATTGGTGGTGCCGGTCCACCATTCGCCGGCATGATCGAAAATGGCAATCTGGTTCCAGCCATCGGTGAAGGTCAGAGGTTTCGGAAGCTGGATAGGGGCGGCTACGAAGCGGCGCCCGTCCCAGCGATTCAGATACGGGGTGGCTCCCAGCGCGGCCGCTCCCGTGGTGATCACGAACATTTCGCGAGCGTGATTCTCAAGGATGGACGCCACCCGGGTGTCGCCGAGCCCGTCTGTGCGGTCATACGAAATCAAAGCGTTGCGGGCGATCTTCATCGCGCCGAAAGTGCAGCCCAGCCAGAGATTGCCTTCGCGATCGTCTCCCAGCGATTGAATGCTATCCACCGCCAGCCGATCGGTGGGGCCGTACGCAATGATCGGCCGTTCACCCGGTCCGGCTCCCGGCAAAAGCTGAGAGAGTCCCGCTAAGGACGCAATCCAGAGCCGGCCGTCGGAGGTTTGAAACAAGATCGCTGCGCCTCTCCTGAGCCCGTCGGCACTGGTATATCGACGCTCCATTCCGAGCCGGCCGGGAGCCGGTCCGGGAGCCAGGCGATACAAGTCATCCCCGCCGATCCATACTTTGCCTTCGGCGTCTTCGATTAGCGCCACAGGACCCGCGGGTAGACCCCAGCGGCCGTCGTACCGCTCAGTCCGCCCGTCCGGCCATCGCCGGTAGAGGCCCCCGGATGCGATCCACAGCGTTCCAGTCCGGTCCTCCAGCAGTGCCGTCACCGCATGCTGCCATCGCTGCGGGTCGTCCGGGTCCGCGAGAGCCGGCGGCTGGGAAGGATCGCTGCGCGGATCCATGCGATAGAGCCCTCCTCTCGTTCCGATCCAGAGCGATCTCTTTCATACTGTCAGACCCTTCCGGCGGCGTATACTCCAACTCGATTGTGCCCGGGAACCGGTACTTCTCTTTCTTCATTAGCTGAAGGACTTCCTTTAGGGGCGTCTGTCCCTGTCCCCAAGGCATGTTCTGGCCTCCATTGGTCTCATACTTCCGGTCCTTCAGATGCATGCTCGTGATCCGGTCGTGGTTCTTTTTCACGAAGGGGATCGGGTCGCTGCTGGTTCCGGCTGTGTAGTGGCCGATATCCAGGTTGATCGCATTGTATTTTGACTGGGCCATCGCCTCATCCCAGAGCTGCGGAGTGGCCTAGGTGTGGGCATGGTAGCCGACCATCATCTTTTCTTTGGCGGCGAACTCCCCAATCCGCTTGGTCAGGGCTGGGTCACTGGGCAGTTCCATCGTGAGATGATTGCAGCCGAGCGCCTTGGCGACATTGAAGGTGTACTGATACTCATCGTCGGACATGGCCAGGGTGAGGCCGAGCTTGAAGGCGTAAATGCTTACGCCTGCATCCTCGTACATCTTGCGAAGCGATTTGAACTTGTCCATCGAGACCGAGAGCCGCCATTTCTTCATTTCTTCGGCCGCTTTCTGCTGCGCCGCCTGCTGCTCGGGTGTCAACGGGGCGCGACCGCCACGACCCGCCCCGCGGCCTTGACCTCCGCGTCCTGGTTCCCCGCCCGGCGCGGCCGGCGCGCCGCCCTGACCTGCGCCGGTCTCACCGCCGGATGACGCCAGCCCGCGCCCGCGTCCCGCTCCGCCGCCCCCGCCGGGTCCGCCCCGGCCGGCCGGTGCGGGCGCCCCCGCAAAGGCTTCCGCCGGCGGATTCTGCAACTCGCAGGCGTTGATCCCAAGCTCGACCATGTCTTTGAGGAGCGACTCAGCATCGCCCGGCATGCCATGGAAGCTGTACGGCGCGATCACGCCGATTTGAACGCCGCCGAATTTGGAATTCGGCTTACCTGCCGACAGCAACTTCGCAGCCGGGAGCGCAGCCAAGGCGATTCTGCCCACATCTCGTCTCGTATAGATCATGTGAAACTCCTCGGGCCGTTACGTCCCTGGCCCGTGATTCTAACGCCTGGCGTCGCACCGGACAAGGTACCTGACGGTTCCGGACGTAGCTTCAGTGCATTAGCTCTTTCTTCGGATCCGCCTCACCGGCTGACGCAAGCAGCCGGTACTCCAGCCTTCGCAGCCGGGCAGTGGTGGAATACGAGGCGATCCCCAACGGCTTCGACAACTCTATCTCGCCAGGGCGAAGGCCCACGATGCGCGTGCCGATATACGCATCGATGACCGCTTCGTCATCGATCCACGCCTGAATGCGGTCCTCCGCCACTCGCAACCGAAGCGCGTACCAGCGCCCCGATTCGAAGTTTCGACGGATGGAGGTATCGTTCTCTGAGGCATCCATGTCGTCGAGGCTCGAAAGCCCCACGACCATCCCGCCCCAGCCGCCGTTAATCCAGGAGCAAAATGAATCGTGAACGGGAAAGGTGATGCCCGCGAAGGAAGTCGTAACCGTCGACGCGCATGGCCTCCAGACGTACTTCGTAGTTGACCTTCGGAAATACTAGGGTCCGGGTGATTCCCGTAAGCACGCCCTTACTGAGGACGATGGCGCCATCCTCAACGCGGACCTCTCCACGGCCGGAGAAGGGCGTTTCGCGCCATCCTTGCAAGGATGAGCCATCGAACAGCGGCTTCCATTCCGCGGGGGTGTCCTTCTGCGCCCACGATGCCGTGCAGACTATGCAGGCTATGATCGTGGCGTGGATCACACGTTCCATACTGCCCCCAGTGACGACGGTCGATGTCGCGAATTCCCGATGGACAACAGTCTTCCCACTCAGGCAAGCGCTACTACCAGAAGTGCGCGGCGAGTACGGTCGGAGGACCGGAACTGCCGCGGATCACGTCGGTTGCCAGCACCACCTGGAGGTTCTTCTGCTCCCAGTGTTTGGGGGCGAGTGCCTCCAGTTTCTTGAGGTGCTCCGGCATGGTGACAAACTCACCCGCGGCTAACGTGCCCCAACTGCCGATGCCCGCAACGATGACCACGGTCTGCTCCGTCTTGGAATCGCGGACCCTCGACACGATGGCGTAATCGCGGGTAAACTGCGCGAGTGGCGTCTTGAAGTCGACAGACCAGGCTGTGTTTGCAGGGTTCTGTTTGTCCGCTACGCGGGCGCCGTTTGGCTCTTTCTCGAAGGAGAAGCGCAGACCGCTGGTCAGCCGCAGGGTCCACCAGCCGTCGGCGGACCTCGCCGGCAACACTGCGAACCACATGGTCGGTGTTGGTATCGTAATCCGGGGATCTCCCGAAAACGTCGACCCCTATGCTTCGTTCTTTGAGCTCTTCGGGCCGGCCTTCGAGCGCGCGGTCGACTACATGCCGCAGAAGACTGGAATTCCGCCGGCTGTTCCGGAAGACCGAACTGGCGAGAATGCGATCTACCTGCTCGCGAATCGCACCGCATTCAAGCTCATCGTACAGGCCGTTCCCCTTGCCCAAGCCCCGCCCCCGGAGAACAGGCTCCGTCAATCGTGGACTCGCCATGAGAACCCCCTTCGATTTGGGTCACAGTATATCACGCATTTTCACGTAGAACGGGGTCCGTCCCGGACGGGTTGGGACGCGCATCACAGTCTCATTCCGGGCCTCCGAATTGGGCAAGGACTGTCCGCGTCTTGTCAGACCGAACAAGTCCGTTCATGCTCTCCTGAACCGCATTGTTCTCGAGTTGGGGTTTCGAGGCTGGCGCATCCCGCCGGGAGAAATCGGCTTGGCTTGAGAGCGGGATCACGGACGTGGATACCGGCTCGAACGGCACGATCCACTTCGGACTGCCGACGATCCGGCCGTCAAGACGTGGGCCAGCCTCGATGCCGCGCGTCACGGCGGCGCTCAGGTCTGGATTCCCGGCGCTTACGATCCCGAAACCCATCTCTACATGTTCGGTACCGGCAACCCCACGCCAGCCTACACCACCGGCCGCGGAGAGGGCGACAATCTTTACCCCTGCTCGCTGGTCGCCGTCAACGTAGACACGGGCAAAATGGTCTGGTATTACCAGACGTCGCCACATGACACCCACGACTGGGATTCCACACAGACGCCGATTCTTGCCGACGCCCCGTTCAACGGCCGCACGCGCAAGATCGTGATGACGGCGGAGCGCAACGGCTACTTCTTTGTTCTCGACCGGGTCACCGGCGAGCATCTGGTGACCGGCAAGTTCGGCCTGTACAACAACTGGACCTTGGGCCTCGACGAGAAGGGGCGCCCGGAAGCGGAACCCCGCCAAGGACGCCACCATCCCCGGTTCCCTCGTTAACGGCGACGTCACCAACTACCCGCCGCCCTCCTTCTCGCCGGAGACTCGCCTCTTCTATGTGCCGGAGCGGAACGGGCTGCGCATCACTTACCTGATCGACCCCGACCCGCGCGGCTCGATGGGGCTCGGGGGCACGACGGGTGGAGGGGGAATCTCGTACGGCTCGTACATCGATGCCATTGATTACCGGACCGGTGAGGTCGTATGGCGCCATGAAAACGACGGGAGCTCGGGACTGTTGTCCACCGCCGGCGGTCTGTTATTCAGCGGCGATGGACAGAATCTGGTTGCGTACGAGGCCGCCACCGGAAAGCCGCTGTGGCATTCCCGTATCGGAGCGACTGGCAACGCCCCTGAAACGTACCTGCTGGACGGCAAGCAGTACGTCCTGGCAACCGGTGGGGATCAATTGTTCGCGTTTGTCCTCAACCAGTGACGCCTTGACCTTCCGGCAGTTGCCCTTCGTGCGCCTTTCGCCCGAGCGATCCCTGCGGCGATTTCAGAAGCCATAAGACGCTGTCCCCGGCCTCGAGAGCAAGGCGACGAATGGCGGACTATCACGACGCGATTTAACAAGGCGACGGTTCAGGTACCGCACGGAGTTGGAGGCCAAAGGACTCGCAGCGTCACGAAACCAAATGAGCCCGCGGGCACACTTTTGGCACACTCCGAGGCAGGAAGGAGATATGATGTCCGCTCACAGCCTGCAACCTATTGAATCAATTGTGGATCTATGGAGCCGGCGGAGGGATTTGAACCCCCGACCCTCTGATTACAAATCAGATGCTCTACCAACTGAGCTACGCCGGCCGATGGGTATGGAGCGGGAGACGGGAATCGAACCCGCAACCAACAGATTGGAAATCTGTGACTCTACCATTGAGTTACTCCCGCAGATTCTCCCCCATTCTACCAATGGTTGCCACCCGGCGTGCAATGCCCTTACAGTATGGTTTGCATGAAATGAGCATCGCCCAAGCCGTCCTGGACGCCGTCCACATCGAAGCCGGGTTGCGCCCCGGCGGGCGACTTACCCGCGTGGGGCTGCGCATTGGCGAACTTTCCGGGGTGGAGCCCGAATCGCTGCGCTTCTGCCTGGAAACCCTGGTCACCGGAACCGACCTCGACCCGCTCGCCTTCGAGCTCGAACTCTGCCCGTGGACCCGCTGCTGCCGGCCGTGCGGCGCGCCCTTTCGCGTCGTCGACTGCATCCCCACCTGCCCGGCCTGCGGCTCGGCCGACACCGAGGCCGCCGGTGGTGATCAAATGGAATTGTCGTACCTGGAACTAGAGGAGCCCTGATGCGTGTCCCGCTCGAGCGCAAAGTCCTCAACGAAAACGATCGCATTGCCGCCAGCCTGCGCGAGCGGTTTCAGGCGCACGGGACGTTCTGCCTGAACCTGATCAGTTCCCCCGGCTCGGGGAAGACCGCGCTTCTGGAACGCACCCTGGGAAGCTTCGACCCCTCGCGCCGCGTCGCCGTGCTCACCGGCGATATCCAAACCGATAACGACGCCCGGCGGTTGGCCCGTTTCGGATTCCCCGTGCGTCAGATCACTACCGGAGGCGCTTGCCATCTGGATGCCCGCATGGTGGAGCGCGCGCTCGCCGATTGGCGCGTCGAAGACCTCGATATTCTGTTCCTCGAAAACGTCGGCAACCTGGTCTGCCCCACCAGCTACGATCTGGGCGAGGAAGCGCGCGCCGTGCTGCTGAGCGTCACCGAAGGCGAGGACAAGCCGCTCAAATACCCGGCCACTTTCCATCATGCGGACCTGATGGTTCTCAACAAGATCGACCTGCTGCCTTATGTGCCGTTCCAGGCGGACCTGGCTTGCGAAAACGCCCGCCGCGTGCAGCCTTCCGTCGAAATCCTGAGGGTCTCCTGCACCACCGGTGAAGGACTCGAAGGCTGGTTTCGGTGGCTGGATCGCAGGCCATGACCGAATTCCCCATCCTCAACGCCCTGATCTTCGCTGCGCTTGGCGTCCTGGCTTTCGTGGCGGCGTTCTCCATCGTCGCCAAGCTGGCGCCGTTCGACCTGTGGAAGGAAATCGTGCACGAGCACAATGTGGCCGCCGCCATCCTGGCGGGCGCGGTCGCACTGGGATTGTGCTGGATCATCGCCGCCACGATGCACTGATTCCCCTGTGGTAACCTCGAATTCTATGCTGTTCGAGTCCGATAAAGTGATGTTTGAGATCTATAGGGAGACCGAGTATACAGGCAAGTACCGGGTGGTTTACTTTACCGAACTGCAGGACCACAACAAGGAAACCGAAATCAATCACGCGCTGGCCGGAGAGCACTTCTTCGATGGGTTTATTAAGAACTTCGGAAAGGACGAGGCCAAGGAGATTATCAACTCCGTCCTCCACCGGCTGAACAACGGGGAGCCCGTCGATGCCCAGGAAGTCGAGCGCGCGCTCGGCGACCACATGGCCTGAGGATTCGATTGCGCATCACCCGTTTTCCCAGTCTCACCGAACCGCAATTCTTCGGATGTGTCGCCGCTTTCGTGGATTCGCTCGCCGGCGAGCTGAACTCCGCCACCATTTCCCTTCGCCGTCTGGAAGGGCGTCCGAAGGGCACGGCCTTCGCCTACGAAATGACGCTCGACACGCACCGCTACGGCGCGCTGATCGTGCTCGACCGCTGGTCCACGCTGGTCCACGCCTTCGTCCCGCACCTGAGGCTCTCGCGGCGGCAGACCATCCTCGAAGATGGACCCCGGCGTATCGCGACCGCGGAAGACATTCTGGGACGCACCAACAACGCGATCGATTCTTCGGCGGCCTACAGTGCGGAACTGGTGGAGGCTTGCGTGATGGCATTCCAGTCGCTCAACACTACTTTCGCGGAGGAACGCGCGGAGGTGGAGCAATCGGCGAAACTCGGCCCCCTGTTGCCGGAGGATTACCGGGACGCGCGGCGCATCTTTCTGGAAGATCTGGCAGCCCGCTGATCGGTAGGACAGACGATCGCCTTCTGTCGTCTGTCTCCCAACCCCTATTTCTGCAGTTCCTTCAGTTTCACGTCGAAACTCTGGTACGGCATGGCGCCGATCAACAATTCGCCGTCCACGCCTTCCGCGGTGCTCTTGCCGATGACGAACGTGGGGGTTCCGGTCGCGCCGATCTTCATGGCTTCCATCACGTCGGTCTGCACGGGGTCTTTGTACTTCTCGGTCTCCACGCACGAGCGCAACTTGTTGGTGTCCATCTTCAGGTCCGACGCGAAACCCAGGATGTGGTCCATGTCCAATTTGTCGGGGTTCGCTCCCATGACGCTGCGCAAAGCCCAGAACTGGCCTTGCTCGCCGGCACATCGCGCGGCCTGGGCGGCGCGGAGCGCATTGGCGTGAAAATCGAGCGGCATGTCGCGACTGTAGAATCGCACTTTGCCCGTATCGATGTAATTCTTCTTCAACTCGCTGAACGTGGTGACGTGGAACCGCTGGCAGAAGGGGCATTGGTAATCGGTGAATTCCACCATGGTGATGGGCGCGTCCTTCGAGCCGAGCATGGCGAAGCCCTCCAGGTTCAGCTTGACGCGGGTGATCTGCTCCTGCTGCGGCTGCTGCCCCTTCGCGTTCTGCTTCTCCAGCAACTGCCGGATCTGGCGCAACTCGTTCAGGATCTCGTCGGCCTGCTGGCGCGTGATTCCCTGGTCTTTTGTATCTTTTGGATCCTTCGCCCCCAGCGGCAGCAGCAGCACGAGCGGCAGCGCTAGAAACCTCGCGTATCGAAAAAAACTCTTCATTGGGTTACCTGGTTCTTCTCCAGGATCAGCATGTACTGGCTGCCCGGAATGTGTTCGCGCTCCGAGACGAGACGGAAGTGATTCCCCTCGATCTCCTTAATGACATCCGGTTTGTTCAGCCGGATGTGGGTCAAGGCCCGCCCCTTCGGCATAGCCTCCGCGGTCCTGTAGTACTCCACGACCACCAGCTTGCCGCCGGGCTTCAGCGACTTGCGGATGGCCGCCAGCATCTTGTCCGGATAGTCAAAGTGGTGGTAGACATCCAGCACCAGCACTTCGTCCACTTGGCCCTCCGCCAGCTTCGGGTCCGTCTCCGTGCCCTTCACGAAGGTCACGTTGGTCAGGTTCCCGTCTTGTGCCCTCTGCTTCGCCGAGGCCAGGAAATCGTCGAAGATGTCCTCCGCGACGACGTGGCCCGAAGGTCCCACGGCGCTGCTTAGGAAGGGCAGCATGTACCCGACACCGGTGCCCACGTCCGCCACCGTCATGCCGGCTTGAACGCCCATGGCCTCCACCAGTTCGCGCGGTTTCTGTTTTTCATCACGGGCCGGGTCGGCCAGACCGGCCGCCACTGACTTGCGGTCCTGCTCCGTCTGATAAGTCGAATTCGCCTGCTTGGCCACCTGCGCCGACAGGCCGCCGGCGCACAGCAGAACGGCAAAGATCGAGGTTCGCTTCATAACGCGGTCTCCATGGGCAGTGCCAGGGGCGCTTCCCGCATAAAGTCGAGATGCGACATCTCCTCCACGGCTTCCCGAATGGACTGCTCGGAAGTCTCCTCGACCGTGATCACGAATGGCAGGTCGTGCTTGGTGTCGCACGGCTCCTGCAAAACCGCCTCCAGGCTGATCTTCTTGCTCGCGAGAATCCCCGCCAGTTTGGCGATGATACCCGGCCGGTCGTCCACCCGGAATCGCAGGTAGTAGGCGCGCTTTTGCAGCAGGATGGAAACGGGCTTGTTTTCGCCCAGGCGCTCGTGGGCAAACGGGGAAACGCGCTCGGGGCTGCCGCTGCGGATTTCGCGAGCCACCCGCATCAGGTCGCTGACCACCGCTACGCCCGTGGGCCGCGCTCCCGCCCCCCACCCGTAGTAAAAGGTGTCCTCGCCGTACTTCCCCTTCACCCACACCGCGTTGTAAGCGCCCTGCACGCCCGCCAGAATCGTGGACGTGGGGATCAACGCCGGCCGCACGAACAGGATCAGCCCGCTGGCGGTCTTGCGCGCTCCGCAGATCAGCCGGATGGTGTGTTTCAACTGCCGGGCGTATTGGAAATCCAGGGGCGAAATGCGGCGGATGCCTTCCATGAAAATATCCGAAGGCGTGATTTTCTCTCCGAACGCCAGCGCCGCCAGCAGCACCAGCTTCGAGCGGGCATCGAAGCCGTCGATATCGGCGCTCGGGTCGGCTTCGGCGTAGCCCAGCATCTGCGCCTCCGCCAACACGCCCGCCAGCGGAACTTCACGCTTCTCCATCTCGGTGAGCATGTAGTTACACGTGCCGTTCAGAATGCCGTAGAGCGCCATGACACGGTCGCCGGAGATGCCTTCGCGCAACACCGCGTGGATGGGGATTCCGCCGCACACGCTGGCCTCCATCGCCAGGTTGATGCCGGCGTGGATGGCGCGGTCCCAGATCTCCGGACCGCAATCGGCCATCAGCTCCTTGTTGGCCGTGACCACGGACTTGCGGTTTTCGATGGCCGCATTGACGATCTCCTTGGCGACGCTGGTGCCGCCCACCAGTTCCGCGACGATCTGGACATCGGGATGGGTCACCACCTCCCGCCACTCGGTGGTTTTGAAGACGTCCCCGAGCTCGGCGGGAATCTCTTTGGAGCACACCGAGCGGCTGCACACCGCGACCACCTTGAGCCGGTACCCGAGTTTCAGCGCGATCTGGTCCCCGTTTTCCGCCAGAATGGCGAGCGTTCCAGAGCCCACGTTGCCCAGGCCCACGATTCCGACGTTTACTTCCTCCATATGGAATTCATGATAACAGGGGTGTAAGCGGTGGCTTCAGAGGAAGGGATTGCGGATCTCAGCGCCACGAATGCGTCGGCCATGCTGGAGGTCCTCCGTGAGGATCACGCCGCAACCCGCGACCGACGCAGCACTCACTATCAGTGAGTCATAAAACGACCAGCCGGTCTCCTCCGCGATGGACAACGCCTCATAGTACAGCTCTTCGCCCGGGAAGACGGCGCACAGTGGCATCAGTACGCGTTCGAGGTAGGAGTGCGCCTCCGCCGGGCTCATGGGAGGCCGAAACTTGCGCAGTGCCACGCTCAAGAATTCCTGCACGACTTGAAAGCTGATTACCCCATCGCGCGCACTCAAAGCCCTTTCCATGATGGCCTTGGAGCGCTCCTTTTTGGGCGATCGATCGGGTTCCATCGCATAAACGAGAATATTGGTATCGATGAATGACCGCCCGCCGGGCAAGGTCATCTCTCGTTCATCTCGTCTCGAGTATATGGTCCGCCCGGTCGAATATGCGCAAACTGCCGCATGAATTCCTCATACTGCGCTGGCGTCATGATTGGCCCGGGATGCCCAGCGTATTGCTCCAGCCACTTCTGGAAAGCCTCATTGAGGCTCCTCTTCTCTCGCTTCGCCCGTTCGCGGGCCCGCACGATCAGCTCTTCGTCGGCACTCAGCGTGATCTTCCGCATAACTTCAGTTTACAGGAGCGCCCCGTGTCGCTGGACCCGTCCCCGGATGCTAACATTTCTGGGATTGCGCGGCTTAGGCGCGGAATCTCAAATCAGAGCATTTTCACAACTCCCGCTCTCTTGGGCAAACACACGCAGCGGCCACAAGAGTAGCTGCACATGGGACTTCGACGTGGGGCCGCCAGGGATGATCGTCATCAGGGGCAATAGCTGCCGCGTCCGGGAAAGCGAGCAGGAAACGGCAGCCGGGCGGATGAAGGAAGCCACGGAGAGGTCTGTCACTCAGGACGTCCGCCTCATGTTCGTCGCCCGCACAAATGCCGCGTCCGTCACGATGCTTGGTTGTTTCAGGTCCCGCCCCGACGTAGCTCGGTCCTGGAACTTCGCGCCTGGCATCGAGGTAAGCCAGGAGGGAAACGGAACTCCGCCAGATGGTTCCCCTTTGCCATTCAGGTCTGTGTCAACGGCCGGGAGTGGTTGGGACAGAAGTTGAGTCGGGCGAGGATGGCCTTTCAACAGCAAGACAACTGCTTTACCCAGCTAGCCGATCCACGCAAGGCGGCGTTGGATGAATCAATTCCAGAGCAGACGGTGGGCCGGCTGGCTGGACCGCTGGGCGCAACGAGTCCTGCCCTGGCTGGCATCCGCCGACGGAAGCAAGTTGCGAGGCTACTACTGGACGGTGCGGCAAGCCGAGTTCGCCACCGATGTCATGTTCCGGGATGCGAAAGCGCTGGACCGGATCTATCCCACACTGCTGTGGCATGCCATGGAGCAGTTTCGTAGTCCCCAAGTGCCCGCTTTTTAGGACAGCGTTGCCTCATCCGGGGAGAGAGCAAAACGCGCATGGACAAACGTCGGGAAGGCGTATGCGTGAAGCACTTCCTGCAAGAGAACTGGATCAAGATGATCAAGATGTACAACAAACAAGGCAGCGTGCTGCGTATCGAGACGACCATCAACAACCCCAGACGATTTAAAGTGTCGCGCCGGGTGACTCGCCAGGGCAAACAGGTCAAGCTTTGGGCGGTGTTGCGCAAGGGCATCGCCGACTTTCGCCGCCGTCCAGAAATCTGTGTGGCGGCCAACCGACGATATTTGCAGGCACTGAGCTTCGCGGTGCTGCCCGTAACCGCTCACAGAACCCTGGACCCCGTCAGCCAGCCCTGCCTTCGCAAAGGTCGCCGGTATCGTGCCCTACGACCGATTAGTCCCGAGGACAGCCAGAAACTCCTCCTGTTGCAAGACGGCCGTTTCGCCATTGAGGGGATTCGCAATCGAGACCAGCAAGCCGACTGGCCCGACCCCGCATCGAACGATCCAGGTGGCAAGCGCACGGCCGGAAGAATTACCCGTTGGCTGCGCCTGCTCACCGCCCATGGACTGCTCTCCAAAATCCCGCACACTCAGTGCTACCGTCTGACGCTAAAGGGGCAATCCGTAATCACGTGTGCGCTGCGAGTACGCAATGCCGATATGAAAAAACTCGTAGCCTAAAAACCTTGTCCTGCCAGCAAGTTTTTACAAACGTGCTTTGCAGCGGCTGCACACCGCGACCACCTTGAGCCGGTACCCGAGTTTCAGCGCGATCTGGTCCCCGTTTTCCGCCAGAATGGCGAGCGTTCCAGAGCCCACGTTGCCCAGGCCCACGATTCCGACGTTTACTTCCTCCATATGGAATTCATGATAACAGGGGTG
>JAIQFL010000701.1 GCA_020073365.1 Terriglobia bacterium
GGCTCTGCGGGAGCGCAACCTGCCAAGGAATAGCCAGCCGGAAACTCATCCAGACGATGAGCGGGGGCGTTGGCCGCGAGGTTGGCGCCCCCATCGGATGGAAAGATTTCCGGATGCCTGAGAAAACTCATGCAATGAGCCGCCGCGCAGCGGCCTCCTTTTTTTGAGCGGTGAGTAGATCCCGTTCGAACTCCGCCGGTGGGCGGTAGTCCAGCGCCGAGTGCAGACGCTTTTCGTTGTAGATGTGCTCGATGAACTCGCCCATGCGCAAGCGCGCATCGGCTTGATCGCGGTACTCGGTGCGATACACCTCTTCGCACTTGAGCGTCTTCATGAAAGACTCGCAGGCTGCGTTGTCCCACGGATTCGCCTTGCGCGACATGCTGATTTGAATGTGGTGGTCCTTCAGCAACTGGGTGTAGTCGCCGCTGGCATACTGCACTCCGCGGTCGGAGTGATGCACCAGCTCCGGCGTCACCGTGCGCCGCGCCAACGCCATGCGCAGGGCTGCCAGCGTGAGCGAATCCTCCAGCGTCGAGTCCAGATCCCAGCCGATCACGCGCCGCGAGTAGGCGTCCAGTATTACCGCCAGGTAGACGAACTCCACTTCCAGCCGGACGTAGGTGATGTCGGCCCGCCACAACTGATCCACGCCGGTCAGCGTCATCTGTCGCGCCAGATTCGGATACACCCGCAGAGGGTGATCGGAGTCCGTGGTCACCACGAACTTCCGTTTCCGCAGGCACAGCAGGTTGTCTTCGCGCATCAGCCGCTGCACGCGCTTGCGGTTCACTGTCCATTTACGCCGCCCCAGTTCCGCGGTGATCCTCCGGCTGCCATACGCCGGCCACTCCAGGGCGATCTTCTGGATCTCGTCGCGCAGTTTTAGATCGCGATCCGGCTGCGGACCGGCTTCCTGCCGGTACCAACCCGCGCGGCTCACCTGGCCCAGTTCGCACATCTGCTCGATACTCAGACGCGTCCCTGCTTGCTCTTCTTTTTCGATGTGCTGGTAGAAGCCGCGCCGGTACTCAGTGCCCGCAGCAGGCGCTGTTCTTCGACATGCTGCAAGGCCCTTTTTAAAAAATCAATCTCCAGAGCCTGCTGACCGATCTTGCGTTCCAGTTCGGCTACACGGCTCTCTTCAGAGCGCTTTTTGCCGACCCCCTGAAACGCCCGTTCCCCGTGTTCGTCCAACTCGTGCCGCCAGCGGTGCAACTCGGACGGGTGCACTTCCAGCGCTCGCGCCACTTCCGCCGCCGTCTGCCCGCCCTGCAGCCGCCGAATCGCGGCCTCTTTGAACTCCTTCGAAAACTTCCTTCGAGCCATCATTCCAGTTTCCCCTTTCGATGAAATCTAAGGGTTAACTGGTTGTCTCAAAATCGGGGTCCACTCCAATCACAATACTCAACTTGGCCAAATAAGAATGCGTATGTAATTGATTCCGCTTCGCTTAGCTCATCACAGCCGGAGTAACTCCTGAATTACGCTAGATCTCTATCGGAAGCGGCCCGGCGGACAAACGCGGAGCAGCAGGACGAGGTGCGGGCCGGGGCGCTTCGGATAGAGTCGTAAGAAGGAAGCGGCTGGCGCGGCGTGCGGGATGCCGCGGCTATGTATGGGTTTTGAATGCCGATTGTTTCCGAAGAGTCCGGCGGAAGAAGGGATTCTCGCGGAGAGAAGAGCGCGAGATTATGGCGGAAGGTACGGTCAACGAGTTCAGACCCGAGTGTGTGAGTGGTGGAAAAGGTGGTTTTGCAGGGCGCAGGCACACTTCGAGGAAGGCGTTGCCGAAGCAACACCGTGAGCCCGGAAGTGAGTGGGCTTTAAGAGCTGTCAAGGTGTTGAACCTCCTCCCGGAGTTGCTGGGCGGTGAGCCGTTCGATCACGCGCATGGGTCCCTGACAGCAAGGACAGAGCCACAAGATGGGTGTGGCCGCGGGCGTTGCCGGAACGGGCAAAGGTTCGACCGCGAGCAACGTGCGGCAGAGAGGAAGCAGAGCACCGCGCCGGCGATGGGCGAGCCAGCCGAAGTAGCGGATGCGCGGAAAGCCCCTCGGCAAAACATGCTGCAGGAAACGCCGCAGGAACTCTTCGTGCGAGAGCGTCATGGTGCGGCGCTTGCTGTGGTGCGCGTAGTCCTTCCAGCGGAAGGCGACGTGCGTATCGGTCACCTCGACCAGACGATGGTTGGAGATGGCGACGCGATGGGTGTAGCGCGCCAGATAGTGCAGTACATGTTCCGGCCCACCGAAAGGCTTCTTCGCGTAGACCACCCAATCGTCGCGGAACAGCGTACGCAGGAATGCGGAGAAGGCCTTCTGTTGAGCCAGCGGTCGGCAGGCTCCGAAGAAGTGGAGCTTGTTCCGGCGAAAGGCGCGCCGCAGTCCAGCCACGAACTTTCCGCGAAAGACTTTGCTCAGGACTTTCACGGGCAGGAAGAAGTGATTCCGAGAGCGAATCCAGCGCCGGTGATCCGGGGAGAGTCCGCCACCGGGCACCACACAGTGTACGTGGGGATGCGGCTGCAGGGTCTGCCCCCACGTATGGAGAACACTCAGGAAGCCGATCTCGGCCCCGAGGTGCTTGGGGTCGGCGGCGACTTCGAGCAGGGTTGCGGCACTGGCCTCGAACAGGAGTTGGAACAGTACTCTCTTGTTCTGCCACATGAGCGGAACGAGCGCGTGCGGCACGCTGAAGACCAGATGGTAGTAGCCCGCGGGCAGCAGCTCCCGTTGACGGGCGGCCAACCACCGGTTGCGGGCGTTAGTCTGGCACTTCGGACAATGGCGATTACGGCACGAGTTGAAAAAGGTGGTCTGATGGCCGCAGCGGTCACACTGATCGCGATGCCCACCGAGCGCGGCCGTACGGCAGCGTTCGATGGCCTTCAGCACTTTCACCTGAGGCCAGGTCAACGAGTCCCGGTAGCGATCGACGAATCGCCGGCCGGATCTGCGGATAATGTCAGCCACCTCGAAGGGTGGCCGTTTCACCCCTGCGCGTTCTCCGGCGATTCATCGTGCTTGTGGAACGCGCGCACAGTGATCTGATCCAGTGGATTGATCGCGGCGCGCAGATGGCGGTGCGACAGATGCAGGTAGAGGGCGGTTTCCTTTAAAGACTGATGCCCGAGCAGCAGTTGGATCGTGCGCAGATCGGCGCCCGATTCGAGCAGGTGCGTCGCGAAACTGTGCCGCAACGTGTGCGGCCCGATGCGCTTGGTGAGACCGGCACGCAGCGCCGCTTCATGGCACGCGTTCCACACGACTTTGTCGGAGATCGGCTTCTCCTGTTCCGTGGGTTCCTTGCGGGTCGGGAACAGGTACACCCGCGGCTTGATCTTCGCCGCCCGCCAGTACTCGCGCAACGCTGCGTACACCTTCTCGGTCAACGGCAGTTTGCGGTCGCGCGATCCCTTGCCTTGCTGGACGTGGATCAACATGAGCGAGCGGTCGATGTCGCTCACCTTCAGGTGGGCCACCTCAGACCGGCGCAGGCCCGTAGCGTACAGCACAATCAGCAACGTCCGGTACAACAGGTTGGGCGCGGCTTCGATCAGCCGCGTGACTTCGTCCGGGCTCAGGATCACCGGCAGTTTCTTCGGCTTCTTCAGCAACGGAAGATCGTCGAAGTCCAGATCGCGCCGTTTCAGCGTCTTCTTGTAGAGAAATCGCAGCGCGCCTATGCGCAGTGCGATCGTTCCGACCGCCAGCTTCTTCTCCCGCAGCAAATGCAGTTGAAACTGGCCGATCTCCTCGGCGCCCATCTGCTCCGGGGACTTGCGGAAGTAGCGGGCGAACTGCTCCACGGCCAGAATGTAGCCGCGAATCGTGTCGGTGTTATAGTTGCGTCGCTGGAGTTCCTCCAGCATGCGTTGTCGTAATGGGGTCACAGAAAAACTCCTTTCTGTGACCGACACTACCGCTGTTCATTCCCCCAACACCCACGCAACTGCGTCCGCCGCGCCAGCGGCTTCGTTCTGACGGCGCATGCAGCTATCCCAAGAATCACGCGGGCGATAATGGAAACCGAACGTGTACTCCGCCCATCTGCTCGATCATTTCAAGAATCCGCGCCACGTCGGGCAGCTTCCGGCACCCGCGATTACCGTCGATGTGACCAATCCGGCCTGCGGCGATATGCTGCGGCTCTCGGCGAGATTTGACGGCGGGCGCGTCGCGGAGGCGCGCTATCAGATCCGCGGCTGCACGGCGTCGATCGCGGCCGGCTCCGCCCTGGCCGAATGGATGACCGGAAAATCGCTCGCCGAATTAACCGCGCTCACGCCTGCCGTCGTGGAAGAATTGCTCGACGGCTTGGAGCCGGCTTCAAAGCACGCGGCCGTTCTGTGCGTCGACGGGGTGAAGAAATTGCTCGCTGCCCCCGCGGGTTGAAGTATTCTGGGGCTGATGACTCCTTTCGACTTCCGCCCCCGCACGCGCGTCCTGTTCGGTCCCGGCGAATTTGCGCGGCTGGGCGAAGTGGCGCGCGAGTTGAACGGCACTCGCTGCCTGCTGGTGGCCGACCCCGGCCTGGAGCAAGCCGGCTACGCCAAAGAAGCTCAACGCGCGCTTAAGGCCCGGCGTATCGAGGTCTTCACGTTCAGCGAGTTTGCGCCGAGCCCAAACAGCTCCATGATCGAGGCCGGGCGGAGCTTCGCGGCGCCGCATGCGATCGATTTGCTGGTGAGCGTGGGCGGCGGCAGCGCGATGGACTGCGCCAAGGGCATCAACTTCGTGCTGACCAACGGCGGCCGCATGCGGGATTACTGGGGTTACGGCAAGGCCTCCCAGCCTATGCTCCCGATGATCGCCGTTCCCACTACCGCCGGAACGGGAAGCGAAGCGCAGAGCTACTGCATCATCAAGGACGCCGAATCCGGCGAACGCATGGCCTGCGGCGATCCGAAAGCCACTTTCCGCACCGCAATTCTGGATCCGCGGCTCACCCTGACCCAGCCCCAGGCGCTGGCGGCTTCCACCGGATATGATGCGGTGTCGCACGCGCTGGAAACGCTGGTGAGTTCCCGGCACACGGCGCTGTCGGAATGTTTTTCGCGCTCGGCCTGGCGGTTGATCGACTCCGGATTCGAGCGCATGATCGACGCTCCGGAAGATCTGGACGCGCGCGGAGCCTTACTGCTGGGCGCGCATTTCGGCGGGCTGGCGGTGGAGAACTCGATGCTCGGGGCGGCGCACGCCTGCGCACTGCCGCTGACTTCGAATTTCGCAATTCCTCACGGCGCCGCGGTGGCGCTGCTGATGCGGCATGTGGTGCGATGGAACCGCCCGGTGGTAGGGCCTCGCTACGATGAACTGGGGCTTTCTCAACAAGCC
>JAIQFL010000570.1 GCA_020073365.1 Terriglobia bacterium
ACAACAAGGTCGGCACGCTGGTGGGCAAGCGCACCTGGGGCGGCCTGGTCGGCGTCGGGGCGTACCCGCCATTGATGGATGGCGGCAACGTGACCGCGCCGAGTTTCGGCTTCTTCAACCCCGACGGCCAGTGGGACGTGGAGAACAAGGGCATCACGCCGGATATCGAAGTGGAGCTGGATCCCAAGCTGATGCACGAAGGCCACGACCCGCAACTGGAGCGCGCGGTAGCCGTCGCCATGTCACAGATGAAGGACCATCCGGTTCCCGTGCCGCACCGGCCCACGTATCCCAATTACAATCGACCGGCGACCCCCTCGGCGACCGGCAGTTCCTCCGGCGGAGGCAAGTAGCCCGCGCCGGTGGGGCAGGCGCTTTCGCCTGCCAACCACAAGCCTGTATCTCTGAAACTGGTGTACTAACCTAGACCTGCCACGGACTAAGAACGTCCCAACCGGAGCGTCGTAAGAGGTGATGAAGAGTCTTCGTTCCTGGTTCGGATCTCGATCCGCGGCGCAGGAGATCTCCGGGATCCATCGCCGGCGTGCGGAACTCGCGAACGCGGACGACGCCAGTGTCCGGCTCCGCTTCCGCAAGTCCGAGGACCTGCTGGAGGTCATCGCCATCGTCGCCGTGGTGGCTTCGCGCGTGCTGGGGCTCGAGATGTTCGACGTTCAGTTCCAGGGCGCGCTGGCGCTGGCCCGCGGTCGGATCGTGGAGATGCAGACCGGCGAGGGGAAGACCTTGGCTTCGACCCCGGCGGTGGCGTGGTACGCGCGCGACGGAAACGGGGTTCACGTCACGACCGTGAACGACTACCTGGCGCGTCGCGACGCCCGCTGGATGGGCGGCATCTACGAATTCCTGAACCTCTCGGTGGGCGCGATCCAACAGACTATGGGGACGGAGGAACGCAAACGGGAATACCAGCGCGACATCACCTACGCCACGGCCAACGAGGTCGGCTTCGATTTCCTGCGCGATCAGATCGCGCTTAAGCAGGACGAGCAGGTGCATCGCCCGTTTCACGCCGCGGTCATTGACGAGGCCGATTCCATCCTGATCGACGAAGCGCGCATCCCCCTGATTCTGGCGGGTGGCGAAGTGGATGAAGAAGTGCTCGCGCGCCGGGTAGATCCCATCGCCCGCCGCTTCCGCCGCGGCGTGCACTTCACCCTGGACGAATACGCCCGCAACATTGCCTTGACCGATGAGGGCATCCGCATGGTCGAGAGCGCCCTGCGGTGCGGCAATCTCTTTGCGGAATCCAACCTGGCCCTCTACACCGCGGTGCACAACGCCATCCATGCGCACGATCTGCTGCGGCGCGACGTGGACTACGTGGTGAAGAACGGCGCCATCGAATCCGTAGACCAGTTCAAGGGCCGGATTGCCCAGGACCGCCGCTGGCCGGCGGGCCTTCACACCGCCATCGAGGCCAAGGAAAGCGTACCGTTCCGGCGCCAGGGCCGCGTGCTGGGGTCGATCACACTGCAGAGCCTGGCCGCGCTCTATCCGAAGATATGCGGCATGACCGGCACGGCCGCCACGCAGGCCGAAGAGTTTCGCACCTGTTACGGTCTGGAGGTAGAAGTGATCCCCACCAACCGGCCGGTGATCCGTATCGACGAGCCCGACATCGTCTTTGCTACCAAACTCGAGAAGGAACAGGCCGTGGTGGACGAGATCCGGCGGGTACACGCCACTGCCCAACCGATCCTGGTGGGCACGGCGAGCGTAGAGGAATCGGAGCGCCTGAGCGCAGCATTCGGGCGCGGCGCGGCACACGCGGAGCGGGGCGCGGGAGACAGCATCGACTACAACTCTGGACCCGGCGCGGACCGGGCAGCGGTGGGCAACCCCCAGCCCATCCCGCACGTCGTCTTGAATGCCCGCAACGAGGAGGCGGAGGCCGGAATCATTGCGCTCGCGGGACAGCGCGGGTCCGTCACTATCTCCACCAACATGGCCGGCCGGGGTGTGGACATCCAGCTCGGCCAGGGCGTCTCCGAATTGGGAGGTTTGTACGTCTTGGGCATGAACCGGCACGAGAGCCGGCGCATCGATCACCAACTGCGCGGCCGCGCGGGCCGACAGGGCGACCCCGGACGCTCCCGCTTTTTCATTTCGCGGGAGGACGATCTGTTGGTGCGCCACGGCATCCAGGAGGAGAAGTATCACCACGACGCTGAGAGCATCCAGCGCCTGGTGGAGGGCCAGAATCTGGAAATCCGCAAGTTCCTGGTCAAATATGAGGCCGTGATCGAAGGCCAGAGGCAGCGCATCCAGGAACGGCGGCAAACCATCCTCGCCTCGGAGTTGCCGGACCTGGAGCGCGTGGTGTCCCTCACCACCATCGACGATCTGTGGTCTGACTACCTGGCGTCCGTCGCCGAGTTGCGGTCTGGCGTGCACTGGTATTCTTGGGGTGGGCGCGATCCGTTGCACGAATACCTCACCCGCGTGGACTCCGCGTACCGGGAAATGCAGGATCGCCTGGACGCCGAGATTGCCGCGCGCCTGGAGGACGCGCGGGAGAAAGGTCTTGACCCCTCCGAACGCGGCGCCACGTGGACGTACCTCACCACGGACCGTCCCTTCGGCGATTGGTCTGAGCGGATCCTGCGCGGTCTGACGCGGAAAGTGCAGAAAAGGGAATTGTGGGGCTAGCCCCGTGGGCAGGATTTCATCCTTCCGATTTTCAATCGGCGCTCTTTGCCCGTGGTCGTTCTTTCGATGGGCCATGGGCGACTTTCGAGGCTCCGCCCGCGCCAGCATCGACCGGTCTTTCCTGATCTCAAATTTGGCTCATCTAAATCGCTTATTTTCAATCGTTTGCAAGCGTCTTAATCCACCCAGCCAAATGGTACAATAAAAGTGTCCTCATACGCAGTATTCCAGGTGATCTTATGCGAAACCCCAAGTATTGGCCTCTCGATTACGAACCCGAAGGCGAAATCTATGACAACCTTGCCTGGGACCTCCCGGGCTACCGGCGTGAGCGCCAGGTTCGCCCGAAACCCAAGCGCGGGAAGTAGGCTGTCGGTTCGAACCCAGTCCGGTTTAGGCCCCCAAGCGCGGCACGACCTGAAAATGGTACGTTTGCCGCGAGCAGAAAGGCCACAGTTGGCGTAATCCTTACATCGTAAAGACGGCGGCCCCGTCGCCTCCCTGCTGAAAAACCTTGTCTTATCCACAACGGCGCATGGATTGCTCAGGATGGTACCGAGGTTTTGAACTATGAAAGCTTTCCTCGCGATGACGTGCATCGTAACGGGCACTTTGCTCGCCGGTGGCTGCGCTACCAAAAAGTATGTTCGCAACACCACGGCTCCGGTCCAGGCAAAAGTGGACCAGGTGGGCGAGCAGACCACCCAGAATACTTCCCAAATCAATGACACTCGCAACCAGGTGAAACAGGTTGACGAGAGAGCCCAAAGCGGTATCAGCGCAGCCCAGGAAAGGGCCTCGAGCGCCGATCAGCACGCGGCGACGGCAGATCAACATGCCGGTGAAGCCATGACCAAGGCCACCCAGGCGGCACAGGTTGGCGACCAGAATACCCAAGCGCTGAACAGTCTTAGAGCCGTGGTCTCCAACATCGACGATTACAAGATGCAGACGGCCGTGAGTGTTCCGTTCCAGTTCGATAAGTACAAACTCACCTCCGAGACGAAACAGGACCTGGACAAACTCGCCGAGGATGTGAAGGCCGACAAGCGCTTCTTCATCGCTGTCGAGGGCTACACGGACAACACCGGTTCGAGGCAGTACAATGAGGCGCTGAGCAGGCGTCGCGCGGATGCCGTGGTGGAGTACCTGGTAGCCAAGCACGACATTCCGATCTTCCACATCCACACGATCGGTCTGGCCGATGAGAAGCCCGTAGACGAAGCTCGCAACCGGACGGCGCGCGCCAAGAACCGCCGAGTGGAAGTGAAGGTTTTTAGCGCCGACCAGGTAACTGCTGGATTGAATAGCGACAATTCCAACTCGGCCAACCGTTCCCAGGATCCGCCGAAACAGCACTGAACCTCAGGAACCAACATAGGGGAGCCGCCCGACGGGGCAGGCGGCTCCCCTCTACTCTCCCTTAGACGCTCGCACCCCATTCTTCGGCTTTGCCTCTCGAAACGTCTGCCACAGGATGTACAAAAACAGTAGATCGGTCAAGACCACCACGGCATCTCCAATATTCGTTGTTAGAGCAGAACGGTTGGCTTGAGAAAGGTGCCGCAGCGATCCGCCGATGGCTTCCCCGGTAAACTGAATTCCCAGGGCTCCGCTCAGCATCAGCAATCGGTGATCCTTCTGTCGCGCGGCGATCAGGAGGGTCCACAGCGCCAGGTCCAGGATCGCGGAGCAGAAATTCAGATCGCGGCTCCAGGGAGTCATCCACTCGCCCACGTGCTTCGTAAGAGGATCGTAGTGCATCTGGAACGATACTCCGGCAAAAAGGACCGCGCCGCCGATCAAGGCGATGCGCACGATTCGGCGCGAGCGGAGGGCCGCGGTGGCGTAGTATAGGAAGCTGATGACCACCGCATAAACCAGAACCTGCAGGACGGCTTCGTCGATCCAGTAAAGATTGACCAGGGCATTCTCAACCTTTCGGTTGCCGGCGTAGTAGGAAAAAAAGAGCGGCGCTTCCACCGCCGTGGTCAGGAAAATGGCGATTGCGTAAACGAAAACAAAAGGATAACGCCGGTAGGGTCCCTGGAGAAGCGCACGTATAACCAGCAGTTGCAGGGGGAGCGCGATCAGGTAAGCGCAGATTTGGATCGCCAATGCCATCCAAGTTCATTCTAGGACGATTGGCAGTCGATAGTCCGAAATTTGTTCGGGCGGGTACCTCTCAGGCGACGAGGACGGTGGCGTTGCCACCAGCCCACGGATCGGGTGGGATCGACGGTCCATGCGCCATCAGCGTGGTGGCGTTGCCGCCAGCCCACGGGTCGGGTGGGATCGATGGCCCATGCGCAACCAGCCCGGTGGCGTTGCCGCCAGCCCACGGATCAGGCGGGATCGATGGTCCATGCGCTATCAGCCCGGTGACGTTGCCGCCAGCCCACGGGTCGGGCGGGATCGACGGTCCATGCGCCATCAGCGTGGTGGCGTTGCCGCCAGCCCACGGATCAGGCGGAATCGACGGTCCATGCGCGATTAGCGTGGTGGCATTGCCGCCAGCCCACGGGTCGGGCGGGATTGACGGTCCATGCGCCATCAGCGTGGTGGCGTTGCCGCCAGCCCACGGGTCGGGTGGGATTGACGGTCCATGCGCGATTAGCGTGGTGGCGTTGCCGCCAGCCCACGGGTCGGGTGGGATTGACGGTCCATG
>JAIQFL010000571.1 GCA_020073365.1 Terriglobia bacterium
CTTCTCAATATCTATTCACTGGACGCAACATTCACTTATGGCGTCACGGACCGGGTCAGCGTCACCTTGACGGTCCCGTTCTCGCGCGGCACACACTCTCGTTTCTATGCCGACGGAAAGAGGCATACGGTCAAAGCCGACGGGCTGGGTGATATCAGCGGAATCGCTAACATCTGGCTGCGGCGCCCGTCCCGGGAGTCTTCCGGGAATGTGGCGTTCGGTTTCGGCCTGAAAACGGCGAGCGGCAACAACGGTGTGATCGACAACTTCTTTCTCGCCGACGGCTCGGTGACGAAAAACCCCGTTGACCAGTCGATCCAACTCGGGGACGGCGGTGTGGGCTTCATCTTCCAATTGCAGGCGTACCGCAAGCTCACGGGCCGCGCATCCGGCTATCTCTACGGCTGGTACCTGCTGACGCCCCGCGAAAAGACCGGAGTGGCGTCTCCGCTTTCCGGCGTCCCGCTGTCCGTGCCCGACGTGTATTCCCTTCGTTCCGGGGTCTCAACGGCGCTATCGCGCAGGCACGGCATTTCGGCCAGTCTCGGACCGCGCCTCGACGGGATCCCGCTACGGGACTTTGTGGGCGGCAGCAGCGGCTTCCGCAGACCCGGATATAGTCTATATCTCGATCCGGGAATTGTTTTGACGGCAGGGCGCAGCACCTGGAGTGTCAATTTGCCGGTCCGCGTCCACCAGGATTTCCAAAGGAGCCTGGCGGATATCGAGCGAGGCTCTGCCGGTGGGGGCGATCTTGCCAAGTACCTGGTCCTGATCGGATATACAGTCCGCTTCTGAGGCCAGTCGGCCGGGGTGAGCATGCACCTGTTGCACTGAATCGGAACTTGGATGATTGGATGCCTTGAAACCAGGCCGTTACGCAACGCGCAGTCTGGCTACTGACCCAGACTTGGCCCTTTGCCTAACTGTGATTTCGATGTCGCGCCCAAGCACCAGCAGGAGCCGCATCAGGCGTTCGATCGAGAAGCCTGACAGTTTGCCTTGTTTAAGCGCCGAGACTTTGGGCTGATCGATCCCGAGGATCGCGGCCGCCTGGCTCTGCGTGAGCCGTCGCCGCTGGATCTCGGCGATGATTTTCGCGGCCAACTCGGCTTTCGCCAGCAGATCATCAGCATGCGGAAGGTTCAGATCCGCAAAGACGTTCCCGGAACTCGGCGTAAACTCTCGATTCGTCATCTTCCCTCTCCTCATTTCCCTGCCAGCTTGCCCGCAAGGTGAAGCCGCTGTCGGATCAAATCTAATTCCCGTTGCGGGGTCGCGAGTCCAGATGTTGCCTTCTTCTGGAAGGCATGAAGAACGTAGATCGCTTCCCCGAGTTGAGCTACGTACACCGCGATATGTCCCGCTCGGATCGTCAGCGCGCACCTGCCAGACCGTTTCCGCAAAGCCATGCAACATCTTCGCGCTTTCATGTTTCTGACCGATCTGCGCCTGATAAAGCGCGAAACCGAGCTTGTGTCGAACTACGGGCGTGAAGCCAGTCAGCCGAACGAGCGAGTCGACAAGCCAAATCAGCTTGCGCGGTTTTTCGGGCTTGTCGGGCACAGCCTCCATTGTATGCTAGAACTGGCATAAAGTGGTCGTCGAAAACTGTAGCACGTACTGTAGCAGTCCGAAAAGTGACGTCTCACGATGAGCGCAAGAAACTGAAAATGAAAGGACTCTCGCCTTATTGGCAGACGAGCCTTCGGCCTGTCACGTCGGAGGTCGCGTTCTTGTCAGCTTGTCAGTGATTGCCTTCGGGTCCACTCCGAGAATGATGCCGGTGATCTCACCCGTGGCGTACCACGTTTGCCCGTCCGGCGTCTGGCCCGGAAAGGACATCCCCGGACCCCAGGACCCGATATCCGTCACCGTGCCGCTGGCGTTTTGAAAAAGCCCCTTGCCACTAACAATGCTGCACGTTGAAAGGATCCGGCCAACGCCTTCGGGGTTGGTCACGTACTCCAGGACAAAACGGCATGCAAGTTGAAACTGGTCACCGTCGCCGAAATCGACGGTGCCGGATTCCGTACCAATCCAGGCATCCCCATCTGACTTCTCGTAGACGGAATCGAAATACCGAAGCTTCGCGTGCATGAGTGGTGACTGGCCGATGTTGAACCACCCGTCGCCCGTCCAAACGTCCACGGGAGACACCACCGCTTCGGAGCCCCGGAATTGCAGCCCGGTGTCCTGTCCCCAGGCGTTTTGAACCGCAGTGGCCGACCCGATTGCCAGCACTGCGGCCAGCAAAAGCTTTCCGTTGCAATCGTACATATCAAATCTGCGCTGCACTGAGACGCTTCCCCGGCTTGGTTACCGGTTTGTGGGCGCTGTGGAAATAGCCGGACCTCCGGTGATCCGCGCGCTCTCGCAACCCGACGCACCCCTACAGCCGGAAACCCCCTAGCCGTCCATGCGTCGTCAACAGCGGTGGGTGGTATGGGCCTCGATTGCGGTCTTGGCCGTGGCGGCAGGCGTGGCGTCTTGGAAGCTGATCACGCAGCGGACCGGAGCCTTCCCGCAGGTCCGTTCTATCGCCATGCTCCTACTCGTGAACCTCTCGCATGATGCCCAGCAGGAATATTTTGCCGATGGGATGACGGAGGCCTTGACCTCGGATCTGAGCCAGATTGGCAAGGTGCGGGTCATCTCGCGCACTTCCGCCATGACCTATAAAGGGAGCGGAAAGCGCCTTCGGGTCATTGCCAGGGAGCTCAACATAGATGCCCTTGTGGAGGGTTCGGTGTTGCGCTCCGGCGAGCGAGTGCGCATCGTGGTACAGCTCATCAACTCCAAGACGGATACCCACCTCTGGAGCGGCACCTACGAACGCGACATCCGGGACGTGCTGCGATTGCAGAGCGAAGTCGCCCAAGCTATTGCCCGGGAAATCAGAGTCGTCTTGACATCTCGGGACGCGGCGCGTTTCGCCGGCAGACCTGCCGTCAAGCCGGAAGCCTGCGAAGCCTACCTGAAGGGAATGTTCCATCGCGTTGTTCCTGAACGGGCGCCCGCACCGCGAACGGTCGAGGAGATGAAAGAGGGGATACTGCGACACATCCGGGAGCGTCATGCGCGCCGTTGACACCAACGTTCTGGTTCGCCTCATTATCGGGGACGATGCCCGCCAGGCGGCTTCTGCCGAGCTCTTTGTCAAGAACGGGGCGTGGGTATCGGTGCTCGCGCTCGCGGAGGCAACCTGGGTACTTCGGGTGATATACGAACGCAGTGCCAGCAGCATCGCGACCGCCGTCGAGATGCTGCTGAACCAAAAGCACCTGACCTTGCAGGATTCCGATGCCGTGGCGGGGCGCTGGAACTCTTCCGCTCGCGGCCAGCCTTGGGGTTTTCCGACTGCTTGATGCTGAACCTTGCCAGGAAAGCCGGACACCTGCCACACGGTACGTTTGACCGTGCCCTCGCGAAGGTCGACGGAACTCAGAAACTGTAGCGCACCGGGCCAACGGTGCGGTGCGCCCTGTGCCACGGGCCTGCTTCCCAAAAACAAATGAGAATTTTCATACCCGTAACTCCTATAATTAAAGATATGAAACCAGTTCATGTGTTCAATGTGATTCCCTCGCTTCCACCCGCACTCGAGGCACTTCGCCGGTTGGCCTATAACCTGCGGTGGGCATGGGACCACGGAACCATTGAGCTTTTCCGGCGCCTGGACAGCGATCTCTGGGAATCCACTGGCCACAATCCCGTCCTGATGTTGGGAACGATTGACCAGGCGCAGTTGGAGGCGGCAGCCAGGGACGAGTCGTTCCTGGCCCAGTTGGATGCGACGGCCCGCGATCTGGATTCCTACCTGGCGGGCGAGTCTACCTGGTACCGGCGCGAGTACGGCGGTCCCGACGGCTTGCTGGTCGCGTATTTCTCGGCCGAGTTCGGCTTGACCGAGTGTCTCTCGGTGTTCGCCGGCGGGCTGGGCGTGCTGGCCGGCGACCATCTGAAATCGGCCAGCGACCTGGGCGTGCCGCTGGTGGGTGTCGGCCTGCTATACCAGCAAGGGTACTTCCGCCAATACCTGAATGCCGCGGGGTGGCAGCAGGAATCGTACGAGGACAACGACTTTCAGAATTTGCCCTTGATCCAGGAACGCCGGCTGGACCGCAGCCCGCTGATCGTGGAGGTGTCTTACGCCGGCCGCCGGGTGGCGGCGCAAGTGTGGCGCGCGCGCGTGGGCCGGATTTCCCTGTTCCTGCTGGATACCAACCTGCCGTCCAACCGTCCCGAAGACCGGGTGGTGACCTACCAGCTTTATGGCGGCGACCTGGACATGCGGCTGAAGCAGGAGATTCTCCTGGGCATCGGTGGATATCGGGCCTTGGAGGCGCTGGGCCTGGCGCCCACGGTGTACCACATGAACGAAGGGCACTCCGCATTCCTGGGGCTGGAATGGGCTCACCGGCTCATGGAACAGCGCGGTCTCACGTTCCACGAGGCCCGCGAGGCGGCTTCCGCCGGCCTGATCTTTACCACCCACACTCCGGTTCCGGCCGGCCATGATTACTTCCCGCCCGCCCTGATGGAGCACTACTTCGGCGAGTACATGGGCCGCCTGGGGCTCTCCCACTTCGAGTTCCTGGCGCTCGGCCGGCAGAACGCCGCCAACGACGGCGAACAGTTTTGCATGACGGTACTGGCCCTGCGGATGGCCTCGTCGAGCAATGGGGTGAGCGCGCTGCACGGAAAGGTCAGCCGGCGGATGTGGAACGCCATCTGGCCGGGTGTGCCGGAAGACGAGGTGCCCATTGGCCACGTCACCAATGGGGTCCATTTTCGCTCCTGGATTTCTCTGGAGATGAACCATCTCTACGACCGGTACCTGGGGCCGAAATGGCGGGAGGAACACCCCGATGGGAAACTCTGGCAGCGCGTGGAGAGTATTCCCGTTGAGGAATTGTGGCGGACGCACGAGCGCCGGAGGGTGCGGCTGGTAGCTTTCGCCCGGCGGCACCTGCTGATGCAACTGGAACGGCGCGGGGCGCCGCAGTCGCAGATCGACGCGGCCAACGAGGTGCTGGATCCGGATGCGCTGACCATCGGCTTTGCCCGGCGGTTCGCCACCTACAAGCGGGCGGCCCTGCTGTTGCGCGACGTGCAGCGCCTGGGCCGCATCCTCAACGATCCCGGCCGCCCCGTGCAGATCCTGTTTGCCGGCAAGGCCCATCCCCGCGACGATGCCGGCAAGCAGTTGATCCAGCAGGTGGTGCGGCTGGCCCAACAGAAGGAGTTCCGCCGGCGGATGGTCTTTCTGGAAGGTTACGACATGGCCGAGGCCCGCTACCTGGTGCAGGGCGTGGACATCTGGCTGAA
>JAIQFL010000572.1 GCA_020073365.1 Terriglobia bacterium
ATCGCGGAAATTCTGACCAAGGTGAGCGGGTTTCTCAAGCGAATCAAAACGACTGCGGAGCAGTTGACGCAACGGGAGAGGTGGAAGCTGATTCTCAGCGCCGCGTTTCGTCAATTCCTCGGTGGCAAGGTCATCGGAAGCACTGGTCGGCTCGCCGATGCCACCGGCTAACTGCCGTTTTTAGGTTAATGGAACCAACGAAAGCGGTCGGGAATCCCTGCTGGCTCGGCGTAGCGCCTCCCGCCGTGCTGGTGCCATTCTGCAGCACGGGATAGAACGGGAGAGGACCGAACTGATTGGCCGGGAATGGGCCAGTGTAAATCTCCCGGATGCCCTGAAGCCACAGAATATTGGTGCTAATACCGGGAGCCGCTGCCTGGGCGCCCAGCAGGTAGGTCTGGGAATTCTGCGGTATCGGCAGATTGGAGAATGCGGCCATGGCCCGGCCGCGGAGGTGCGCCGGTTCGTAGAAGAGCGGCGAAAAACGGCAGTTGACAATCCCCAGCAGACCCGTGACACCGGCAGGTGCGGAGCCATTGGGGCAGACAGTATCCTGGAGAATCGCCGTGAAGACGATCGGCGGGCCGTTCACACCGCCATTGGCCGCATTAGCGGCGCTATTGTCTACCGGCACGCCGTTGTTGGACGGGCTGGTAAACAGGTCGTAGTAGCTCCCGGCAGCGCGCGTCGCGGTGGCCGCATTGAACTGGTCGCCGGACACCAGCGGACTGAAGTTGTAAAGGGCGGTCTTTTTGATCACGCGAATACGGGTACCGGCATAACCCGGGATCTCGAAGGTGGCGCCAGGAACCGGATTGTAAACCGCGCCGAAATCGGAGCCGTTGATGTTGAAATCGATTACCGGCGACGCGATCGTAACGGTATCGTTGTCCACGCCCAGACGCGCTCCGGTCGGCATGTAGCAAACCGCGGCGGGAATGCCGGCGGCAAGCTTGCCTGAAACCGCGATGCCGCTCGGACTGCAATCGAAAAAGACCTTCGTGTCCGGAGTCAGGCCCACTGCGTCGGCGATGCCGGGAATCGAATTGATATTACCCACGCCGACCGTGCCGGCCCAGGCGACGCTGGCGTGGGCCTTGTTGCTGCCGAAACCGTCTGTGGCTCCGGTGCCCAGCGCATTGCCATAATAGATTTTCCAGATGCTGCCATTGACGCTGCCCGTGAAAGTGCCGGCGACGGGCGTCGGGGTAGCAAACACAAATGAACCCGCGGGATTCGGGCCGGCGCCAGGCGGAGTGCTTGCCGGGCATGCGGGCACGGCAACCGCCTCAGTTCCCTGGAAGCAGGCCTGGTCCACCAGGACGCCAAATTGGGAGACGATCAGCACCCAGCTCGCTTTGCGCGGGCGCGTGAACGCATAGATCTGGAGCGCCTGGTTGAACGTCAGGCCGGTGTCGACCACCGTGAACAGCACCAGGAACCGCCCCTGCATCTGATCGTAGGTTACCGTCGCGTTATCGATCTGGCAGGTCACGGAGCTGCGCGTATTGCCACTATCGATGACTCCGCTGGGATCCGTGTTGCCCGTGGGGCACAACTGCGCCAGGGCGGTTGCCCCGATCCAGCTATCCAGACTGGCTCTCTGTGCGCCGAACGCCTGGCCCGCAAACAGCGCCAAGCCAGGATTCAGACCGGTGGGGAGCACCCCAGGTGCGTTGCCATTGGGCAGGCGCCAGATTTGCGAGTTCGCCACCATCACAATATCGTCGGGGCCAACAGCGATTTGGGGATTGGCCAGGAGGCTCGAATTCGGGTTGGCGGGGTTGTTGATGCTGTTAAAGAAATCCGCGCTGCTGGGACCTTCAAACTCCGCCTTGGGAGTTGCGGCCGTCACTAGCGGATTGCCTGACGAATAGGACGAAGGGGTAAGGCCCGGCGTCACGGTGAAGCCAGCGGTGGAGGAGGCCACTTCGCCTCCCGTGGTCAGGCGGAGCGTCCGCGGCCCGGCAGTAGCCGCCTGGTCGATGGCCACCGGCAGAGTAGCGGAGGTGGGACTCAATACCGTGACCGCGCCGGCGGCGATTCCCGAACCGGCGAAACTGGCGGACGTTGCGCCGCCGGCAAAGTGCGTATCCTGGCCGGTCACGGTGACGGTCAAGTTCTGCCCCCGCGCACCGGAGGCCGGCGCCACAGCGGTAATTCGGGCGGACGAAGCATTCACTGTGAACGTGAAGGAAAAATCTGTGCTGCCGCTGCGTATGGTCACGCTGCGCGGTCCGGTAAGCGCCAGCGCGCCTATCGCGATGGCGACATTGACCGTTGCGGGGCTGGTGACGGTCAGCGACGTCACGCCAATCGCCGGACCGAAATTTGCGGTGGTAGAGGATTGTTGGAAGTTCGTGTAGGTGCCGGTAACCGCTACGGTAAGCGACTGCCCCTGTGTGCCGCTCAAAGGGGAGGCCCCGGACAGGAACGGGGTGCCGCCCACGACAGTGAAGCCGCCGGGCAGTGAGATGGCCTCGCCGCCGGTCGTAAGCGTTACCGTCCTGGCGCCGATCAGGGCCGACGAGCTAATCGTGATCCCTACCTGGGCGCTGGTCGAGCTGACGACGCTTACGGTTCCGGCGACGATCCCTGCCCGAAACTGGCCACGGTGGCATCCTGCAGGAAGTGGGAGTTGCTGGCCGCCAGCGTCACGTTCAGCGTGGATGCCTGCGCTGCCGAGTTCGGACTGACGGAGGTCAGGGTCGCAGGACCGGTGCTCACGGTAAAGCCGCCGGGCGCCACGGCAAACTCCCCGCCCGTCACCACAGTGACCGTGCGCGATCCGGTATAGGTCAAACTGTCGATCGTGATATTGACGCTAGCGTGCGTCGGGTCGAGCACGGTAACGGAGTTTACGCGAATCCCGTCACCGAAATTGGCAATGGTGGCGCCCTGCGCAAAGTTCGTGTTCTGCCCGGCTACCGCGATGTCGAGAACCTGGCCTTGAGCGCCCCCCGAGGGGGTGACAGATGGCAGAGTCAGGGCGGGGCCGGCGCCTACCAGGAATCCGCCTGTCAACGCCGCCACCTCACCACCTGTGGTCACGGTGACATCGCGTAGCCCGGTAGCGGCGGCGGATGCGATAGCGAAGGTGGCCGTCAGCAGAGTTTTCGAGGAGACGACCACACTCGATGCAGTCACTCCCCCGCCGGCGCCGACTGCGGAGATATTAGGAGTGAAATTCGAATACAGTCCTGCGATGGTGACAGAGACGGACGTCCCCTGCGCTCCCGCGCTCTGAGAAATATTTGAGATGCGGGCCGGTGGGTTAACGGTCAGCCGGGAACTGTTCGTGCTGGAAAAGGCAATTCCCGTCGAAGTCTGGCCCGCGACGGTGACCGCACAGTTAACGATGGGTACGGTCGTGGTGAGAGAAGCCGGAACGCGAAACACCACGGTTCGGGCGGACCCGGCCCCCGTGATGGACAACGCCGTCACCGTAACCGGGCTCCCATTTCCAGGGGGAGGGGTGATCGTCACATTGACGTCCGCCGCTTTGATCGTAGTGGTGGAATAGCCGGTGCCGGCAATGGAAATATTCTGAATGACGGGTGGTGCGGCCGCCGGACTTGTCACCGGATTCAGAACCACCTGTGCGGCCGCTTGGCCCGCCACAACCAGCAACGCCAGAGACGCATAGCCAAACACACGAACGAGGCGCTCACGCATTGTGTCCTCCTTACAGGACAATTCTCCACAGAATCTTTAGCCCCGCCTGGAGACCGCTCTACAACCTATGCAATCCGACTATCGAGGGCGAGCTACTGAAGGCGGCGCCGCCAGACGTAGAGGCCACTCCAAGCCAATACCAGCGGCAAAAAGAAGGTTGGTTCCGGGACAACACCTTCCACCGGCGCATCGCTCACGAGGAGTTCCTGCTGAGCGTAGATGGTGAGAGGATCGGCATTCGGGTCGCCGAAACCAGCGGGAACCAAAAGCGTCGTCTGAAAAGTACCGCCGGACAGAAAGAGCACTGGCGGGTCGGCAGCGCCATTCGCAGCCGGATCGAACTGGTTGAACGAAGACGGATCGATGCGTGCCGCAAAAACGATGTCGGTGATCGCCGGAGTTAGCGCAAAAACCCAATTGAACGGACTAAATGTACCGGGCTGAATTGTAGTGCTGGGATCATTCGGATCCGACAGAAAAATGGCGGGTGTGCCAGATGCGAAGTTCACAGTCAGCGTCCAGTCGAGGAAACCAATGTTATCGCAGGCTGCATAGACATCGGAGCACAACGTGGGTCCCGTCTGATTGGTGACGGAGACTTGCTGTAGGCCCGTAACAGGAGTATCCGACGTTAGGCTTAGCCAGCCCAAATCGACCGCAGCCGCATGAAGTCTAGCGGAGGGAGAGCAGAAAGATCGACAACGTCCACAGCAGAACAATCCGCACGATCCAGAACAACCGAGAACTGCGCACCTCGCCTCCCTGAAGAACAGGTCAAATTCGATTAACATTGGGCATGGTATTACGATTGACATTGAAAGTCAAGGAGAAGAAGATCTGAAAAAGGTCTGAAACAGATGAATAAGCTAGTTTTGCGGGAAATGATAGTACTGGGTCTTGACAATCATCGAGACGTTCGGACCACGCATGTTCTGCAAACGACTGCGACAAGGTTTGAAAATACTGGGTGGTATAGGTTGCCGCTCAGTCCCCCGCATGACTCTGACGCTAACTTAAGCTAACCTATTTTCTTGCAACGTAAAAATGATGAGCTAAGTTCTTTGCGGCACGCACCCGGCTCCGAGCCTGATGAAGCGTGACGCTTCTACTGCCCCTTCAACCGCGTTCGCACGGCATACAGCGACGTGCGTGCCGCGATGAAGAGGGTCCGGCCGTCTTTACCACCGAAGGCCACCTGCGTGGGCCGCTCCGGCACCTCGATGGTATCGATCCACTTCCCGGATGGGTCATAGACATACACCTGCCCCGCGGCGATATAGACGTTGCCGCCGGCATCCACCGCGACGCCCTCTCCACCTTGATTCACGAACAGCTTCAGATCGGCCAGCGCTCCGTCCGGGTTTACGGTCGCGCGGAAGGTCTTGAGCTGGTATTCGTCGCCCAGATAGAAAGGCTTACCCGGGACCGCGGGAGCCATCCCGAACGCGCGCAGCACGTCCTGCGCCTTGGTGCCCCAGGAGAGTGTGCCATTGATGAAATCCTGGCCCGCCGGAATGTACGTGGTTCCGTCCTGCGAGACGTATTGATAAGGCCTCTCGGGCATGGTGCCCGGTTCCACGCGCCAGACGCCTGCCGGCAGGACGGCGATCCTCCCCGGCCGCGGCACGGAAGGCTCCGCCTGCAGAAGGGCG
>JAIQFL010000128.1 GCA_020073365.1 Terriglobia bacterium
CAATGACCGCATAAACGCACAGGGCAAACACCATTTCTTCAGATCTGAAGAGACTTCGTTTATTCTGTAGATATATTCACCAAATTAATAACGACTCCGGCGGTGGGCACTGCCGTGGCTGGGCTACGCGGAGACGAAACGTTATCTCGGGCCTTGGCGCGAAAATTCAGGCTAGCGCGCATCGCGCAGGAGTCGGCCATCACTGCGGCGGATACCCCCATATCTTCGGTCGAGCCGATTTCCGAAATGCGCGATGGAGCACTGTTGGATGTCGCACGCTGCTGTTCGACGTGAACAAGCTCGTGCGCCAACAGTCGGCGACCATCGATTGTTTGCGGAGCATATTGGCCTGCCCGAAAGACAATATCGTTTCCCACCGTATAGGCCGAAGCGTTGACACTTCGTGCAGACTCGTCAGCATGCCGGTCGCTGTGCACGCGAGCCTGGCTGAAATCATACCCGAATAGCGGCTCGAAGAAAGTGCGGGTCGTGGCGTCCAACGGCTGGCCTCATGAACGTAAAACGTCTTAGACCATGGGCGGCGCGGCGTCCATGGAACCGGTTCGGGCAACAGCCCGCAGCAAACCCTCCTCACACACTTTGCCTTGCAGTCGGCGCACGTGCCACCGCAAGAGCACTTGTGCTGCACGCGGGGAACAGGGTCAGACAGTCTGGGCACAGCCGAAGCGTCGGGTTGCGGCATGCGCATCACCTGGTCGGCAACGCGGTCGGCTTCCTGTTCGTAGCGGTCGCCGGGGGCATTGACCCGTAGCTTGGCCGGGAGACGCGATGCCACTCCGTGGTATCCAATAACAGGCGGACCTTGAAAAAGGCCTTGAAATGAAGCCGGGGCGAAACCGGACTCCAGTCTTCTTAGCCCGCCCTGATTCCCGATCGACCCTTGCATTGAACCAACCGATCCGGAGGGCCAGCCTCACCGGACATCCCCCGGCTTGGCGAAGCCTGTTCACCCCCATGCGTGCTTCGAAGGTTGGCTTTCTGCCACGGCCCGCTTGGGCTTGCCTGTAACTTCAAGGCCGGCACTCGCCGGGTCGACAGACGAATCGCTGGGACATATTCATCATGTGGGCGCCTCCCAACCTGCCTGTACAGCAGATTACATCAGATCATAGAATACGAATCATCGCCACTACTGTTTGGCAAACGACGACAGCGCAGTCTGTAGCTGAGTAACCGACTGTTTGCGGAGGTCCTGGCCCGATTGCAGGTCGTTTGTCGCGGCCTCGGTATGTTTGGCGATGTCATCCAGGTTGGGTATCTGGCCTACCACGTCGAAGTGCTGATCGGAAAGGCCCTCCAGCGCAGTCTTGAAGTCCGCTGTCTGGACGCGGTCCGTGGCGGATTTCAGGAAAGCCGCGGCGGCAGTATCGATATCGGTTAAGCGTTGGTGCATAGCCTCAAACGCGGATTGGGCGGTCTGCGCCAACACGGAACGCACACCGCCGGATGCAACCGCGTGCTGGCCCGAAGAGATGGGCGGCGCCGTGTCAGGGATGGCCACGAGGGACCCGACCGGGACGTTGCTGAGGTCGGCCAAATGAGGATTGGCCTTAAGTAGAACGGCCGCTGCGTGATCGGCTGATGTTTGCGAGCCGGCGCCGAGGGTGCCGAAGATCCGGGATACCAAGTCGATGATGCTGTTTTCGCCTTTAAATATTGCAAAGCGCATAGGTCTTCACTCCAATCGTCAAACAGTCAGGTTCAGCGTGTCCCAGGGAGTTGCCAGAGCCGCACCACCCACGGTGATGCCGCCTCCACTGGCTATGTTTCCCAATACGGTTATTGTTTTGGCAGGCTCTGCCGGGTTCAGGCTCATCACCGGCCCGGATCCGCCAATTTTAGACCGAGCCGGACCCTGTACAAAGTTGCTGGAAACGATCATTGCGCCGGAGCCAAGCCGCGCGGGGAGCCCAAGTTGGACCACCAGGTTCGCCGGGCTAAGGACTGTATTATCCAGGAAGCACTGATTGTCACAGAACAGGCAGGATCGTATCACGATGATCACGAACGCGGTGGGGGAACTTCCGAAGGATTCTAACAGGTTTCCTCGAATGTTTGCGTCACCGAACACCAAGTCGATCAGCAATGCAGACCATGCGGAAGGGTCGCTATTAAGAGGGGGGATGCTGGCCCGGCGCACCTCATTGTCGATTATATCCAGGCGTCCAACAACCGCTATTACCGCGATGCCGGTTCCGAAAGTGACAGCAGTGGGCGGGCCAACATCTACGACACGGTTTCCCCCGATTCGTACATCCGCACAAAGCGTTACCCAGATTCCCACACGGGCGCCCATTTGAGCGCCCGGTCCTACGTTCTCAATCACATTTTCGGTGATTTTTACGTTGATGTTGCTGGTGGACAGCAACAGGATTCCGGCGAGAACAGGGATCGCTGAAGCAATACTCGCAAGGCCGACATTTGCTATGGTGTTGCCGCTGATGTCCAGGTCCAACGCAAAGCTGATGGGCTCCAAAAAAATGCCGTCACCGCCAAGTGTGCCCAATTGGTTTTGGGAGAAGATGGCCTCCATCAGGATGGTCCGTGCCTTCACGACGATTCCACTTCCCGTCAATCCGGAGATTTGATTGCCGGCCACTTGGACACCCAGGACACCTGTTCCGGCCAGAACGATCCCGTCCTGACCGGGATTCTGGGGGTCGCCGCCGATGCGGTTGTTACTGATGCGCAACTCGCTGGCATTGCAGGCGATGGCTTCGCTGGGCAGGGGCGGACCGATGGTAGGCGGAGGGGCACTCACGACGAACGAGTTTCTTTCGATGGACACTCCGAGCCCAAGGCCACGGAATAGAAAGCCGACGGTGCCCGAGACCGCATTATCCGCGAACGACACTTCCAGAAATGACGCGGCGTTTTGCAGGTCGGCGAACGCCATACCGGCATCGGTACACGCCATTTTGTTGTTGTGGATGGAAGAAAAAGCAAGAAATGGTGCGGTTGCCAGGTTGACTGGGGATGGACCGATAGCGATCTGTACATTGTTGAAGAAATTGTCGTAGATCTGCGCACCCCATACCAAGCCGGTCAAGGCGATGGCCGGTGAGAGCGTGGCAGCCGGCGGACCCACCGGCGCACCCACTATTGGTGGCACAGCCCCCCCCGCTGCCGCTGCCGCCGCCGCACTTATGAACAGGCAGCGCTTGATGGTCACGAACGAGCTATTGGAAATCACTACTCCTGGAATCGCCGGTTGGGTATTACTGGCTGCCGGTCCAAGAAAAGCGACATCCTCGAAGGTGATATTCACTGACGTATCGATCACGAACATGGGTTTCTGGGAAGAGAAGCCCAGACCCGCGACCAGGCTCGGCAAACCATGCCCGCTGATTTCGATGGCGGCGGCGGCGCTTATCTTGATGGTGTCGGCAATGTTGTACAAGCCGGGGCCGAGGCAAACCTTGCCACCACCCTTGCCCTCCACCTGGCTGATTGCCGACTGAATCGTGAGGGTACCGCTGTTGTGTGAATCGGCGCTGACGCAAACCGAGCAATCGCAACTCTCTCCGAAATCGGGCGGCCAAAATACCCGGCAACTGCTAGCAGGGCCTCCGGGCAAGGTAACGAAACCGAGCCAAGCGTAGTGATGCAGGATGCCGCGCGGCGGGGCCTGGGTCAGGATCTCCACAGAAGCATCGATCACGCGCGCATCGAATATCCAGTAGTCGAGCGCCTTGAAGTTGGGCACGAGCATCGCGCCGTCGATGCTGAAAGTAACCTGGATGCCATCTTCCAGCACAATGGTCGTGCCCGCCGCCGGTACCGGGATCAATCCGCCATTGGCATCCACATCCACAATCTTGTTGCCCAACGGGTCGCGCACAATCCCACGCTGGTCCCAGCGGATCACGCGGGTGTGGCGGTCCGGCTTGGTGGCGTCAAACTCTCCGGCTGGCAGCGCAGTTTTGAGCTTAATCGTCAGGTTCACGTCGTCCACGGATGCGACCTGGCGCATTTCTCCGGGCAGCCCCTGAAAATAGCGGTGATCGTCGGTTACTTCGACCCAATCGTCGGGCTGAAAGCGCAGAACGGAATCACGCCGGGTTAGCACCACGGTGAGCGTATCGAAAGTGGCATTGATTCCGGTCACGGCGGATGCTACCGACGCGTTATCGCGGGACCACTTGAATTGTGCCGTGCCCATGGGGCCGCCATTGTGGACTTCAATCCGGTAGCAGCGATTGCCGGAACCGCGATAGCCACCATTGGGAGGAACAATGCACGGGTCAGTGCTGCTGGGAACGCCGGCAGCGGAAGTGGAGAGGCGGCCCGCGGACGGCGCGATGGCCGCTACCGTTCCAGGCGGTGTAGAACAGGCGACGCCGGGCGTATCGGGCAGCACCTTCACCTGCCATACCGTCTGGACACGGGTGCCGGTATCCACAGCCACTGCCTGGTCGACTAACCCCGGATCCTCGAGGTAGGTGAGCTCTCTCTCCCATACATCCAGGTAGACCATGTGAGGTTTCCCATCAGCGGGGAAGGGAGGAAAAACGGGGTAGTAAGGCTGCTGTTCGTAAGGGATGGGCGCTGTACCGATCAATTCGCCCAGAATCGGATCGTAGAGCCTCTTGGACGGATCCGCGGGATCGATCCCGTGGTTTTCCGCCAGTAGGCCGTCGACATACATCCGGCCGATGCCGATAGTGAAGCTGGTTCCGCCGATGAACAGCTCAAACGCGGTGGGAGTGTCGATGGGAACAACGGCGCGGCCGATGATGTCCATGGTTTCAGCGCGCCAGCGGCGATCCTGGAGCTGGACGTATTCGTTCCAGTCCTGGTCCAGGAGCACCCGGCCCTGTTGCATCTGAACCCCGCTGGTATCCTTCAAGGGGTTGTATCGAAAGCGTGTATAATCTCCGGCCATGGCTCTCCTCGATTCCGATCGCTAAGTTACGTAGATAATTCCGGCTTCCAGTGCGAAGGGCAGATACTCCTGCAAACGTATCTTCAAATTGCTTTCCCGCTGGGGCTGCTTCAACTGACCGAATGCGCCCATTTCAGACCCATCTTCGGCGCCGGTGCGAAGCTGCACGGGACATCCGAGATGCAACTGGGCGTAGAAGGGCGAACCATACTCGATCGCCTTGAATGAAGGCACCAACCAGCCCTCTACAGAGCTGGTGATCTCACCTTTCTCGAGCGCCGAGAGCAGAGGATTCTCCTTGAGGGCGTCGGCGATCTCCTGGTCAATCTCCAGATCGGGCTGGCAGCGATAGCGGCGCGGTACCTGGGAACCGGGCGGGACATAGCTGAAGCGAACGCAGCCATCCTGAGTACGCGCCACACTGGCAGGCGAATTGAAGATAACCTCGCTGGCCTGGAGGGATTTCACCAGCACCGGGCCAAAAAATGTAGATCGCTCGGCAATCAGGCGAGCGGAGGACGCTCCCGCAGGGCCGCTGATAGCAGCCGCGCCGGCTCCGTCGGCAATGGAGTCGAGCACCCAGATTCCCGTGGTGTTCGCGGGAACCACCAGGCCGCCGAGGATGCTGTAGGCTGCCTCTACTTTGAGTTCCGTGTTAATGACGTTAGCTCCGCTCAAGCCTTCGACAATCACACTCGGACTCGAACTCGCCGGCTTTCCGCTGTCGTCGAGCCCACGGCCTGGAACGAGCGTCGAATGCAGCAGGCGCAGTTGGCCCAAATCGCCGATCACGTCCAAAAATCCTTCCACCACAACGCCGCTGAGAGTAAGGCTGCCGTTGCGATCGGGATCGCCGGGCGCAACCGGTGGCAGGACATCCACGCTCATACCCGCCGCTGAAGTCTGCAGCAGCGGACGTTGACCGTCGGCTGCCTCGATGGCAAGCCATCCTTCGTTGCGCAGAACCAGCGAGTTCGGCAACTGGTAGTTGCGGCTATCGAGGATGGAAATGATGGCGTCGGGCCGCAGATCGGTTTTCCATTGGAGGAGGGCTGCGGTCACGCTGTTGAAGACCGGCGCCACGCCGCTCTCTTCGACCTGGTAGATTTTGGGCGTAGGAGTCAGGTCGCGCCGCACCAGCCACTTTCGGCGATCGTATGGACCGCCTCCCAAGTTGGCGCTGAAACCATAAAAGTAGAAGACGTCCACCGGGGCGGTAACAGCAAAGCCGTCGCCGATTGCCAGTCTCCCGTTCGCCACATCCACGGTAATGATCGACCCTGACGGCTGCGCCGCGGGCCACGGTTTCAGCACAGCGCACGTGACCTGCGGCTGAAAGACGGGAATGGGCGCGGCGGGATTTAGCGTGGGGAAGATGGGCTTGCCGTTGAGAAAAATGAAGAAGCTGGTTTGGGAGGAGATCGATGGATCGACCGGCAGAGGATCGAAGGATCCGTACAGCTCGGTGAAATCCGGGCGGGTTGGCTGCGTCAGCCGGTAATTCTCGAGGTCCTGGTAGAAAAAGACCGGGCGAATGGGGGCGGAAATGTCGATCTCGGCGACCAGCCCACCGGTCGACGGCTCGCCTCGCAGCCGGGTGAACAGCGGGGCGGGATTGCCCAGCGGACTGAAATGGTATTGCCACGGCTTGCCGGCCTGGCGCGCCGGTACGCGGGTGAGCGGGTAGCTATTGATCCGCCACAGGAAGAACCCGATGTTGGGGATGTTGTACCAGCCCTCCTGCTGGCTGATCTGGCGGACATCCACTGTGTGCATGGTCCCATCGAAGGCACCATCGATGCGGTCCATGGCGTCGAGCGAGCGGATATCGGTCCATTGGCAGTTGTCGCGCAGGTGTTCCAGGTTCTGCATCCAGCCCAGATGTTGGAAAAACTCCGCCACATGGGCCGGCCAACCCGTGACGTCGCGCGCCAGTTCCTCAAGCATTCGGGGGGTAGCTTTGCGCCGGCGATAGTAGATGGTCTTGGCCACGTCGGCGCGGATGGGGACGGCCACCGGGGGCCTGAGGTCCCGGCCCTGCAAATCGGGGAACAGGGTCTGCGCGGTATTCGCACTTTGAATGCGGCTGCTGTCGAAGAGGAGATTGTTGCTGACCAGGTCGCCGATATAAGGGATGACCCAGTCCGCGCAGGTCTCGATGAAGAGATTGTTGTAGAGCTGGGCAATGTCCGCATCGAGCAAGGCCGCCTGGCTGCCGATGATCCCCAACAACCCGCGCAGGGGATAGTTCATTGCTGCGTCGCGCTCGCGATAAACGGCCGGAAGCAGGTTGTAGAGGTTGTTCGGATCGTATGCCATGCTTCTTAACTCCCCTGCGCCGTAATCGAAATGTCTTGCCCCGGCGTCTCGACCGACGCCAATTCAGCGGGCAGCACCTGGCCCTTGTAGGCGGGATCGGGGCGAGCGGGAAATATCCGCAGGAAGCCCTGGACCGGCGCCACGCTGCCGTCCGGCAACCGCTCCGCAGCGCGGCGATCCAGATAGAGATTGAAATCGGTGTTGCTCATGCCGTCGGGTCGTCGAAAACCGAGGAGCGTGATGTCCAGGGCCGCGACACCGGCAACCGCCTGCATCACCGAATACATGAAGCTCAGGTGAATCGACTGGCCCAGGCTCAAAGCGTCAAACGAGAGCGCCTGGAGCAGCGCTGCGCGCACTGCGGTCAGGACAACGTCCGGCGCGTAATCGGGCGATACCAGGATCCTGGCCGACAACACGATGGGCACGCTGACGAAATTACCCACCAGCAGGCGGCGGTTCGGATCGCGCTCCCCATTCAGGTTGGCAACCAGGGAAGCCGGGTTGGTGAAAACGCCTCCCGCCTGTCCGGCGACGGTGAGATAGACCGCTGGCGCAAGTCCATCCCAAATCCAGATTGCCTGGGCCTTGGCGACCTCACCGGACGCGGTGATGAGATCCGCAAAATCCTGGAGTGAAACCGCGCGTCCAAACGTGCGTACGGTGCGGGGGGCATTGCCGCGCATCAGGGCCAACGATTCCGGATCCGCGCCGCCTTCGGCGCTTAGAGGATTGGTGACGCTGGTCAGTCCCTGCAAACGATCCAGCAGAGTGGTCAGGGCATTCGCTCCGACGCGTCCCGCAATGCCACCGCCCACGCGGTATGACGCGGTAATGTTCCCCTGGCTGGTAGGCAGCACTGCGCCGCCGACAGCGCCATCGCCGAACTGGAGTAGACGCCCGCCGTCCTCGGCAGTGGACGTGGAAAAGACCTGGGCGGTTGCCGGCTGTTGGTAGAGGCCGGGCACCTCCTGCCACAACAGGCCATTCACGCGCACGTTGAGACTGCTCACCACGCCGTTAGGCCCGGAGCCGGGAACATAGGTTAAGGGCTGTTTCTTGAGCTCGAAGTTCTGGAACTTCCTGGACGCATCGCCGCTGCCGACAACTTCGTTGTTGACGGTATCGCCGTGGCTGGCCAGCAGGATGTTGCCGAGCAGAACCGCAGAATCGGTTTCGAGAGAAACGCTTTCTGCATCCACCGTCAACACCAGGTGCACAAACGAACCAAGAGATGCGGACGCGGGGTCGATCTGCGGCGGAGAATGCAGGGTAGCTTCGATTGGCTGATTGTTTACGTCGGTCAGCAGGAACTTGCGCCCGACCTCGAGGTCCTGAACATGAATGAAAACTCCAGGCACAAATCCGTTCTGCGAAATAGTTCTGCCAACTTCTACACCGACTCCAACCTGGTCCTCAACCAGGATTCCCGGCAAATAGAACGTCGCGCTGTTGATGGTGGAGGCGTACGCGCCATCCCAAAACGAAAGAGAATCGCCGGTTAGCTCATAGATCACCGCGGAGCGCAGGTCATGACAGACCGGCAGCACGCCGTCGAGAACGACGTGGGTGACGGTATCGGTCAACGACCCGAGGCTCTGTTGTGACTGACCCACCTGGATGACGGTGCGAGCAATCGCTTGGATCGCGCCACCTGTAATAGGAATCACGAACAGCAGCCTGGTACCCGTGGAGAGGTCAGAGTAGCGAGAGTCCAGGAAGTAGTCGGTTCGCGAAGGCAGGGTGAAAAGTGGGGTCAGGTCCTGGAAAACCCACGCCAGTCCTCCGGGCACGGAGGGACTCACGACCGCGTGGAACCAGGGTGTTTGGACGTTGTATCCGAACAACTGCATCTTGCGCCGGAACTTGTCAGCCTTGCTCAAAACCGTCCACGAATTGGCCTGCACTGGCTGGGTCCAGGCGACAATTTCGCGATCGTCCTGGACTTGCAGGTGGTCGATTTTCTTTTCTTCGACGGGTCCGAATCCGGCATTGAAATAGACAACGACGTGATCGCTGGGTGAGAACTTTGCGGCGATTTGCGGTCCGTTGCGCCGGTCGAGCACCGCCTGGGAACTACCCTGCTGCAGCGGGTTTTGTGCGAATGGCTGCGGAAAAATGCGCAAGCCGTTGAACCGCCAGTCCGCCGTCGCGGCTTCGATGGTCTCAAAGGTCTGGGGCTGCTGGTTCGGGGCCGGGGCGCTTTGTACTCGCAGGCCAACCGGTATCTGGACCACCTTGCCGCTGGCCACAGTGAACGCCAACTCTGCTAACGCGGCGACGCCCGGAGCGGGATCGTACCCAAGCAGTCCGGACAGCCGCTTCAACGATACGGTCTGTTGAGCCGTCCGCAGGAAGACCTCGTTGGCGTAACGCTCCTGGTAGAAAGTGAGGACATCGGCGACCGCAGCCCACAAGTCCAGGAGCGTGATCGCGTACTCGTCATCACGGCGCGTGCCCAGTCCGGCCAGCTCCGGAGTTCTGGCGATGGCCTCCAGCATGGCTTCGCGGAAGCTGGCATAGGCACCAATGCGATATGCGATTGCCGACAAACCAGGCCGGTTGTCGACGGCGACCGGCGTAAGTGGAACCGGTGGTTGGCAGCAGCCACATAGCCCGTTCACAGCTTTCCTCCCAGCATGGTGATTTTTAGAACTCCGTGCTCCATGAAGTTGGGATCGTTGTCCAGTTGCACGATCTGCCAGGGACCGGCCGGTATCACGCCGTTGGCAAGCTCTCCGTTGTCGGGTTGGCCGAACTGGCGGAAGACGGTGACTTCTAGTGAGTCGACGCCCTCCACCGCTTGCGCCGCCGCATAAATCCGGCTCAGGTACAACGATTGTCCGAACACCCAGTTCCCCGAATAGAAGAAACCGCGTGTGCCATCGGGAAGAATGCGGTTGCTCAGAGCCGCCAACACTCCCTGCTCCACGTCGCTACGGAAGTATCCCGGAGCGGCACAGACCGAGAGATCGATCTCGAGGGGCAAGAATTGCGGCGGGCGAATCTCGAGATCGTAGCCGGTCTGGCGATAGCTGGTGAGGAAATTGGCAACCGTCACGCGAAGAGTGTCGCTCAATAGCAGGATGCCGTTGGTCTTCGAGATCAGGTCCGTGGCGCTGCTTGGCTGAATGCCAACAAAGACTGTGTACCAGCTTCCAGTCCAGCGAAAACTGGCGACCGAGCTCTGCACCTGGGGAAGTTTCCTGGCGACGCTGGCGTAGTCGGCTTCCGTTACGGCGCGGAATTGTTCCACCCGAAAGGCCTGCGGCGCCCACTGTTGGACTTCCGCAATCGATTCCGGGTCTACGCCCGCGCCGGCAGCAAGCGGATCGCGAACAGTGGTTACGAGTTTGACGACGGGGCTGAGAGCCAGATGAGCCAGCGCCTCGGCTCCCACGTTCCCTAGGGCTCCGTTACCGACACGATAGACCGAATGAAACGCGAGTGCGCCGAATACCGAGCGGCCATATTCGTCATCGCCAAAACGCAGTAACGTCTGGTTATTGTTATCGACCTCAACTACAAAATTCTGATCGAACGAGGAACTCTCCAGCAGATCGGCCACCGGCACCCACAACTCCGTTTGGGTAGGAAACGAGATCGACAAAGCCACGGCCGGCTTGGCGGAAGCTGCGTCGCCGGTGAGATCCGTCCGCGGCGTCAGGAAGCTGAGCGTTGCTGGACTGTATTTCACTTCTGACGGCTCTATCTGCATGGTGACGGGGCTTCGTGAGAGCGGGAGGCGGAAGTTGTTGGCATCCGTAACCGGCGCTGCGGGAGTGAAGGTCTCGCTGGTGGTGATACCGTGATCGGCCAGAACGATGTTGCCGCGAGCTACGGTGGCGTTGCGGATCAGCGGCTCATCTACCGGGCGAGTAGAAAGACAGAGCGGGAAAGTAAGGGCGTCCGCAATCCGCCAGTGGACTCGCAGAAGCGGTAAGGGCGTCTGTAGCGGAAGGATAGGCTGGGGAATTCCGGCGACGGTGATGTTGCTGAAGAGCGGGTCCTCATCCACCAGCGGATCCTGGTCTAGCTGTACTACCTGGCGGTGCGCCGGGTTGGCGTCGGCAGCGAGACCGGTCAGCGGTCCCAACACTTCCTCAAGCAGCAGAAAATCGCCTTTCTTCAGTGTGGGGAGGTCGGCGATGTTGCTGGGGAGGATGGTGTAAAGGAACGCCTCAGTGCTTCCCGCAGCCAGGCAACATTCGTCGTTGCCCCAGGTGTGAATGACAATCCGGTTGTTCCTGGGGTCGAGGTCCAGGGGAAAGGTGGTTTCAAAAACCACTGCCGAGGCCAGCGCGGGATCCGTGACAAGCGAGTCGGCGGTGATTCTGGCGCCATCGATCTCGAAGCCGGGAGGCGCGGCATCGCCTGCGAGCGGCGCGGTGATGTGGCTGACAACCTTGGAACCCTGAGGAAGATTGAAAGGGGCGCTTACACCGACATGCACAAAGCTCCACGCGTTGCGGCCGTCGTGCATTTTGTAATCGATCAGCTTGGCCAGACGGCGCGCGGAGATGCGATGCCGGACGGTGGACAGGTAGGCCTCATTGACGACGGCGTCCTGAAAATACGACAGCCGGTCTCCGGTGTATGCCAGCAACTCGATTAAAGCGATGTTCAGGTCCGACGGATTGCGCTCCACCGCGTTGGGATTGAGCTGAGGCAGCAGATCGAGCATCAGGCGGAGGAAGCTCGCATAGTCCTTCGCTTCATAGTCCAGAAGCAGCGGTGGCAACTGCGGAGGGGGACAAACCGTGGTCTGCCGGCAGTCGAAGTCCGAGGGGCAACTGGCCATGAAAGAGAAATCGATTTGCTTCAGAAGCCGGTCGAGCCCGGGGATGTCGATGACGAGCGTGTAAGTGGAGAAGTCACCCGCCTGGTCGACCACCAGCGTGAGCGATCCATCGGCCAGGCGTGCACAATTCACCGGCCTGATACCCACGATGCGGGTGCCGCCCTCGATCGTAATCGGCGAGAGATTCGTGCTGAGGCCGTACTGGTCGTTGGGATCGAGCGGGTTGAGGGGATTGAACGGCCCGACCGGCTTAATGAAGAAGATACGCACGACGCGATGGTTTGCCGGGTCTACTTCGACAAAGTCGATGCCGTTGAAGCTGGAGTTGATAAGCAGCGCACGGCGCGCCTGCTCGTTCCGGCACGATAAGTTCTGTTCCGCGTCCACATCGTCTCCTTATGCCGGCCCTGTAAACAGGTCTACGCGTCTCTGCCCGTCGGTGCGATTGGTGTAGGTGACGGTGACGATGAGCTGGGAGTCCTGCGACTCCACCGCTACCTGCTCCACCTGGATTTCATTTTCCAGCCACTTTTGCAGAGCGCTCTTCACCAGCACCTGGGTGGCGGCCGCCAGCGGCTGGCTGTTGGGCATGAAGAGCAGGCGTTTGAGGCCGCAGCCGAAATCGGGACGGTTGACGCGCTCGCCGGGATTGGTGAACAGCACCTGCATGATCATGTCGCGGATATGCCGGTTCTCGTCGGTGGTTGCCGAGCGACCGCTGCCGTCGATGGAAAGCGGAAAAGCGAGATAGGGTTTGTCCATGCTCTTCCTCTAAAGCGTGTTGGGGTCGGTGTTCATCACAATGCTCTCGCCGGTGGGCTTCTTCAGCGCGTCCAGGATCTCAAGGCCATCGGTGTTGTGTTTCAAATATTCGACCATGCCCACGGCGATGGCGATGAGCATGCGCCGCCGGTCGCGGGCATCCTGGGAATTGGTGTTCACCACGAAAGGCTTAATTCCATCGACGCTGAGTGCGTCATTCAACGCATTCTCCATGGCTTCCGCCATGCTGCCTGCAAACTCCGGCGGCTTGGTGTTGGGGTTGGCCTTGCTGCCCATGGCTCCCGGTTTGATCGCTGCCATTCTTTGCTCCTCACTCGACGAAGTTCTTAAAGGAAATCAGCGCCGGCGTGGCCGGCAGCATTTGCGGCAGAGGCGGTACCGGAACTACCGGCAAAATGCCAAGCGCGAGTTCGCCCGGATGTACATGGGTGTTGAACATGAGAACCATCTGGTTTAAGTACAAAAGAAGCTGATCGCCCAGCACCGCGGGATGTATGGCAGCCTGGCCGTGGAAGATCAGGGGTGCATCCAGCACCATGAAAGCTTTGCCTTGCACCAGGACCATGCCTAGCTGCATCGACATGGTGTTCGATCCAGCGAGATCCTTGAAGGTGATGCTCTGCACGGCATCGTCCAGGGAGATCATCAGGCCGGTATCGGTGCGTAGCACCTTGCTGGTGAATTGCGAGGGCAGGCCAAGCTCGTTGATTGGCACCTGCGCCGTGCCCCACCAGCAGCCCGTCCATATCGGGCGGTTTACGTCGCCGGCCTCAAACTCGATCCACACGCCGGTGCCGATCATGGGGACGGTGAAGAGACCGGCGAGGGTACCGGCGTAGGGAGTACAGGGCAGGCAGAAGTTGGTCGGTATGATGCCCAGCACTTCGGGTACGACGGCCTTGATCCTTCCCTGGTTCTGCGGGTCTACGTTGATCAGGACCAGGCCGCGGTACTTGCCGTAGAACCGGTCGGTCTGTCTCTCCAATACGGTGGCTACACTCTGCTCCAAGGACACTGATCTCTCCTTACACCGGCGGCGTCAAATAGATCTCCGAGCCGGTCATATCGATCGCGTTACGGCGCGCTTCAAACTTCTGGCTGTACGCACCGCAGTCAAATGTGTGAGTAACACGGGTCACGTAGTAGGCGCCGTTGAACGCCAGGCCGGCGCCGCGAATATTGACGGTTCGGCCCACGTACAGCACGCCGACATCGCTGCCTACCAAGCCTTCCGCGACCACCGCCCAGGAGGAGCGGTTGGCAATCGCCTGGTTGACGACGGCCAATCCAGGAAACGTCATCTGTCCGGTCTGCGCGGGAAGCACCATAGGCGGTGGATGGGCGCCTGCGATTGCGCGCAAGGTCGCATCCTGTAACCCCATGGGTGCGCCCCAGGGGTAAAGGCCACCGGTGGGCGGCAGCGTGACGGGTGGAGCCACGGAAAAGGCGAGACTGGGCGCCCGGGTCATGGTATCGAGCCCAGCCGACACCGCCATAGTGGGCCGGGCCATGTCGTAGCGAATCTTGAATTCGCTGACGTTGGTCTCCGCCCCCATCTTCACGTTCAGCACGGCCTGCTGAAGCCCGGGGATATTGGTGGGGGGCCCGAAATAACCCATGTCCACGCCAGTTTGCGGCTGCGGCTGCACAAAGCACTCAAAACCGTTCCGCTGCGCCAGGCGGCGCAAGAACCGGATGTCGGTGCCGCGCTGTACGGTCATGTCGGTGGGATCGAGATTGAAGGGCAGACTCGGGAAAACCATGGGAACAATGGCGTACTGACCGAACACGGCCGCGGCGATGGCGCCGTCGTTTGGCATCGGCCACGGAACTACTTTCTCCTGCAGGTTCATCAGCAGGGTAGCGTCCATGCCGCTGATTTCCATGGAGGAACCGCCGCCTTCGTCGTCATAGTGGACAGTCTGGTTGGTGATGTAGCCGTTGATGATGGCCTTGGGGATATCGATTCCGACTTTGACCCTGATTTGGACCGGGGTCATGGGGCGGAAGAACAACTCCTCATACTCCTCATACTGCGGCATCAGGAGATCCCAGTCGCCGATCATGGTTTGGGAAATGCCGAAACGCATGCGGAAGACGCTGGCCATATCGGTGGACGTTTCCACCTCGAGCTTTTGCAGGGCGGAGACCAGGGGCGGTGGCAGGGGCAGCGGGGGCAGCCCCGTAAAGACCGTATATGTGATGCCTCCGAGCATGACTTACCTTTGCACCAGCGGAATCTCGAGCTGAGAACCGATTACCAACACGTCATCCGGCCGCATCGCGAGATTGCCGTCGCAGATCCGCCAAAACTGCTGTGGATCGCCGTAGTAGGTGTTTGCCAGTAAGTCGAGGCGGTCCTGTTGGACCACGGTGTGTGCCAGTATGGCGGGCGCTGACGGGATCCGTCGCAGAATCTTGTAAGAGACTTGCGTCCCATTCGGGTTCTGGTACGTCGCATCGGCGACGTTAGCATAGCGGCTTGTCGTAGTGAACATGGTCTGTTCCCTCTAAAAAGGCAGAATCTTTTTGATGCTGGATATGGCATTGAGTCCACCATTGCCTGCTAAGACCTGCGCCATGACCTGCTTGGCTACCAGGTTGATATATGCCAGTGCCTCGAACAGAATCCCAGCCTGCTTCAGTTCGATCTCAGTCATGGAGCGCATATCGAGATCCACCTTCGCCTGGATCGGATTGAGCAACTGGTCAAAGGCAGACTCGGTGATGGTGACCGAATTGACAATCACGGGAACCACCCGAGGGGCGCCCCAGACGAAAAGCACGATGGGGATCTGAGGCGATGTGACGAACGCCGAGCCGAACAGTGCCAGTGCCTTGTTGAGCACAATCTCTATGGGAGGAGGGTAAAGCAACAATTCCAGCGCCGCAAGCGCGGGATGCAAGCCAAGCGTCATGGTGACGGGGTCACTGACCTCCAGTTGATCGGCGGCATCCAGCTCGACGGCGAGTTGGTAGCTTTCCGTGGGGAGTAGCAGATTGTTGCGTGTGTCTCCGGCCGTGGAACAGGGATTGGCCGAGCCGCCGCCGCCGGCCTGGGAGCCTCCCGCGGGTTGCGAGATCTTGCGCGTCATGGTCTCCGGGTTGTACTGAAAGATGATGATGTTGGTCGGCACCGGAATCGGCGTGCCGAACACTACCAGCGCACCTTTCAATAGCAATGGACGGCCGGGAAAGTCAGGCATTCTTGTTTATCCAGCTTTCAGAAATCGGATTCGTGCGGTTCTTCTTAACTCCGTCATCTCACGGTGTCCCACTCACCGTGGCAGTTCTCGCGATTGCCGCGTCCACGGTTCCCGCCGGGACCACGCCCAATCGCTCCCATTGTTTGAGTGACTCCGCTTCTACCCAAACTCCGCCCGTACCATCGGGCTTTGTGACCAGCAGTGATTCCTTGGATGAGAATGCGCCCTTACTCTCGATCACGTTGCCGGACGTTTGGTTCATGTCGGCATCCTCGAGAACAAATCGCTGCGGAGCTCCGGACGCAAACGCCTCCTGGTGCCCTGCCTGTACCACCGGACCGGTCTCGCCGCCGTGGAACCTGCCGGTTTCCGTCTTGCCGCTTTCCGTGGTGCGCGTGACTTTGCGGAATTGCCTCGGCGTCGCGGATCCTGGGCCTCCGGGCTCCGTAAGTTCATGCAACGGGTGAGCCGGATCGCTGGCCTTTTGCAGCGCATCGTTCATCTCTGCGGCAAAGGACACTCGGGTGCGGGCTGACGGATCGATTCCTTCAAGCTGCTGGTCGCGCGTGACGGCCTTTGTGCGAGGGCCCGGCACCCGCCGCCGACCGGTGGGTTCGAGATCTTCAAGCGTTCCCGGTTTCACATTCCTACCAGGCGTTGCGCGTCCCGTCTCGAAGCCTCGCGGGTGCCGGGATTTCACATTGCCTGTCTCTGGGAAGCGCGTCGGCTCAAGTACATCGGCGATGTCCTCTGCAGGCGGCAGCGTTTCCAGATCGGACGCCGCCGTCTTCGGGTGAGGGTCGGCCTTCACATCTGGCGCACTTCCCTTAATAGCCGATCCAGATTCCGGCACTGAGTCCAACGGCACGCGCACGGGTTTGCCTCGGGGCGTAACAACATCCGCCACAGCACCCGAAGTGGGCGGCGGCTTCAGATAGGGTCCCGCGGCTTTCCCCGCCTTATGTAACAAGATAGCGATCACAACATCGACACCGAGTTTAGTGACGGCGGTTGCCAGATGGCCGGCAGCCTGGTCGAGCTCGGATTCCGTTTTTGCGTTAGAGGCAATGCTTGCAAAGTCCGCAAGATTTTGGACGATCGTGACGACCTCACCGCCAGCCATGTAGAGGGTGGTAACCAGCAGTCCGGCCGCGACGACGTCCGCAGCCCATCCGAATGGAGTGTACTGCGAGATGACGTAGATGCTTGTGAATACTGCCATAGACGCAATCGACTCTGGTGTCAGGAGTTCCTCGAAGCCTTTGCGAGCCTCGTTTGGTATTTTCCAAACAGCCCTTTTAACCGCTTCAAGCAAACGGTCCCCATTGGACATCCGAGCTATCGCGGAGACTCGCAGTAGCGCTTGGGCGCTCTTCGCCGATTTCGTCAGTTCAACAGCGCTTTCCAGATCCCCCAGCCTGATCGCATCGTGAGCCTTGCGAAGTGTGTCGATGACCTCACGATTTACGGGGCCCTGTTCGATAGAGCTCAGTTCCGAGTTGAGATTGCGCACAACGTCAGCGCGGACGCCTTGGACGTTCGCTGACGCTATCGTGATCTCCCCGGACTTTATGTCTTCAGTGATTTCAGACGGAGGTTTGGGCGGAATTGTGACGTCCTTGCCGTTTGGCAGCGTGACTTCACCCGGCTTTCTATGAAACGTCTTCTTGGCTTCCTGTTGTTCTTTGGTTGAGAGCGGGGGTACTTCGAGATGTTTAAAGTCCTCGGCAGCCCGATGGCTGTGCGGGTCGGCGTTGGTAGCCGCAATTGTATCTTCAAGCGTATGCGGCGTGTTTTTGGGAGCCAGGTAAGCCGGCGGTGAGGTGTGTGCTTGCGGTACGTTCCTTGCGCTTGTGTCATCCTTGGCCTGCTCGCCACCAAAGTAGGCCCTGATGGCGGCATTCGCCTGATCGGACGACAAGGAAGGTATGTCCAAGTGCGACGTCGAAACGGGGGTCTTGTGGGTACCACGCAAGACAGGAACTTTGGTATCTGTGTTAGGGGGCGTGGATGCGGGTGAAGTCTGATTGCCTTGCACGGGAAAGGGATTGCTCCTCACGATTCCAAAGGCCGCCAAGGTGCCGGTCCCTGCCCCCAGTTTCCTCCTCCAGTCGAATAGCCTGGCCCGTTCCGCCTCCGGGGAATCCACCGCAAGCCCGGGGATTTGGATACCAGATTTGGGCTGAGCAATGTCTCCCGCCCTGGATTCCAGGTAACGCAGCCGGTTATCGATTCTCTGGATCAATTGTTGTCGCTGGTCAGCACTGAGCGTGCTCACGTCCAGGTCCTGAGAGAGAGAGATGGGCACGTCCGCATCAGTGGGCAGCCGGGCGATTCCTGGTGCACTTGCGCCCGACACCGGGACGGGACCCTCTCCTCGCATGACACCGGCTGAAGCTTCGTTAGCAGCCAGTTCCAATCGACCGCCAGAATCCACACTGGCAGCGGGTCCTCCGCGTCTTTGCTGGATCACATGTGCCAATTCGTGTGCCAGTATCCACTTGCCCCGCTCTGTCTCCGGCGAGTAGTTCCCAGCACCGAATACCAAACTGTCCCCGACGGTAAATGCCATTGCATTGACAGCGCGCGCAGATTCCGCGGCCTGGGCGTCGTTGTGAACTCGGACCGTTCCAAAATCGCGGCCAAAACGGCTCCGCATGAAATCCCGCGTGTTGTGATCCAGAGGCCGTCCAGGTGTGTTGAGGACTTGTCCAACAATCGGCGGGACCGACGTTGGCTGAGCCGCCGACGTCTCCTTTCTCTGCACGTGAAGCTCTTCTTCTTCCTCGCACGCCGCACACTTACGCTGCACGAACGGGGCGCGCGATCCCGCAACCGCCGGGGGGTGGGCTTCACCTCCAGAACCCGCCATCACTGCCGCCGCGACGCTGTCGGCTTCCTTCTCCGCGGGATCGTTTACGTCGTTGATACGGAGGCCGGCTTCCATGCGGCGCAGTACGCCCTGATTGCCCAGAGTCTGTTGCGCCAGCCGCATCCGATTCGACGCATGCTGCGGCGCCAAGGTCGACACTCGAGCCGGTCGCGCGGATCCACGACCGGGCCCACCTGTCGATTTCTTCGAGCTTTCACCTTGACGCGCGTAAGTCATCTTCAAATGCTCCTGTCCACGGCGCGGTAAAGAACCATCGCCAGCTCCTCAGCCCACCTCGCCTCATTGGCGTTGGCCGGTACCCGCATCGTCGCCGGCCTGGGGTTCTGCACTTTCTTCTCGTGCTCACCGCTGTCCGGCGCCAGTTGCGGTACGGTCCCGCGCTGTGCCAGCAGGCGCGCCAGGGCCAGCTCCGTCATTTGCGCCAGCCGGCGGCCCTGCACCGGGTTCATCGGCACGCCGTCCAGCACCAGGGTTTCAATGTCCACCCAAAGATCGCTCATGGCTGTGCTCCAGCCTTGGCATACCGCCCGAACTCTCCGTCCATAATCAGCCGATCGACCTTGGTGTATTCCCGGCGCGCCGCCCTCATCACGTGGTCCATGCCGATCGGCACGCCCTCGTCCGCGGCCAGGAAGGCGGCGTTAACCGCGATGTTGCGAATATTTCCCCCGGGAATCTCCAGCCGCGACAAAACACTGTAGTCCAGCCAGTCGATCGCGGCAGAGGAGGGAAACACTTTGCGCCAGATCTCCCTGCGCTGCGCGGCATCCGGAAAGGGGAAGTCCACTATGAAACGCAGGCGCCGCATGAACGCCGGATCGAGCGCGGATTTCATGTTGGTGGCAAGGATGGCCAGGCCGCGGTAGTCCTCCATCCTCTGCAGCAGGTAATTAACCTCAATGTTGGCGTAGCGGTCGTGGCTGTCTTTTACCTCCGAGCGCTTGCCGAACAGGGCATCCGCTTCGTCGAAGAACAAAATGGCCCCGCTACGTTCAGCCGCGTCAAAAACCGAGCGCAGGTTCTTCTCCGTCTCTCCGATGTACTTACTCACCACGCCCGCCAGATCGATGCGGTACAGGTCGAGCTTGAGATGACGCGCCATAACTTCTGCCGCCATCGTCTTGCCCACCCCGCTGGCGCCGGTGAACAGGGCGCTGATGCCGCGCCCCCGGTTCAGCTTCTTCCCGAACCCCCAACCCTGATACACCAGGTGACGGCGCGCCACCTGGCTCGAGATTTCCCGCAGTTGGCGCAGCAAATCGAGAGGAACGACAATGTCATCCCACTCGTAGCACGGCTCCACCTTCCTCGCCAATTGTTCCAGTTGGGTAGCCGTCTGCTGCTGGCATGCCTGCCAAAGATCCTCGAGGTTCAGTGCGCCGTCGCCAGGACACCGCAACTCTGCCTGGTTCTCCGCCCGGGCAACCGCGCGGGCAATGCCACTCGGGCCGAAATCGAACTGCTCCACAATCGAGTCGATCTCGCCGTTGAGCGATATGGCGGAGCCGCCCAGCGCACGTCTCCACAATTCGCTTTGCGACGGAGCATCGGGACGGGTGACGGGTATCGCCAGCATTTCGCGTTCGCACGAAATGCGCTCCCGGCTGGCTATGATCGTTGGCGCGGCGGAGCGCTCCAACTCCCGTAGCAGAACGTGGGCCTCGTCCGGTTTCAATCTATCGTGATCGAGGTAAAAGACCAGGCCCAGCAGGATCGCTTCACGCTCCAGGAGTGCCATGAACTCACCACGCTCGGGGCCCGCGGCAATGAGGACATGCGGGTCGAGAATGAGCAAGTTGAGCGCGGCGTGATTGCAGGCTGCCTGCGCAACGGCCAACCTTCCACTGTCCTGGCGGCCCACCAGGTTGAGAACTTTCTCCCGGTTCGTGCCAATACCCAGCCAAGCCCCAAGCCGGGCGGCAAGTTCGTATTGGGCGGACGAAATCTGCGCCTCAGGCGCGGTACGAACAAGGCGATGGCATCTTTCGTCCAGCCGGTTGATTCCCCACAGGTAGTCCACCAGGCGCTCATCGATACACAGAGGGCGCCCCATCAGGGGAGCGGAGCCCGTGGCTTCCACAGTGAGCAAACGCCAGCGGCGCAACGGGGCTTCCGGAAGGAAACTGGCTCGCTCCGGCCCTGCGAGCCCACCGGCGGCCAACAGGGCCAGGGCTACATGTGGGGTGACAAATTTCCGGGCGGCATCGTCCTGCAGGTAAGCATAGAGGCGCTCAAACGCAGGATCGAGTTCCGGTGCGGCGCAGAGCAGAAGCACATCACGCGCAAACGGCGTAAGCTCAAACCGCGCAGCCAGCATGTCGAGCGCCGGAGAGGTTCCAGCGGCCTCCATGGCGGCCCGCTGTTCCGAGAGTTGCCGGGAGATCTCATCCAACGAACCGGCTATGCTCTGCGCCGCCGGGTCCGCCTGGTAGAAGCTAAGTTCCTCCTGGGGGTCATTCCCGCGCAAAAGGATGTCCGCTTCCTGGTCGGTGATAGTCCAACCTGAATATCCCTGCGCAGCATCGCGCCGCCAGTGATGACGCAGCCAAAGGATGCGGCGGCGCGCCAGCAGGCGCAACCGTTCCGTCTCGGTTTCCAGGTAGCTGGAGTTCGCCGTTCTCCATTCCTCAGCGGTCATGCGAGCTGCGGTTGCGGTCATCATTTACGTCACCGTATACAGAGGTCCGGTGTATACTTCCGTCGTCGGGTTGAACGTCAGACGACTTTCTGCTCCGTCGATCCGAACGCGCAAAAAATAGGTCCCGGTTGGAATCGCTGGAGCCGGCGCCTCGGGCAATATGAACTGGATGCTGGTGCTGGGGGGCGAGTTGAACGGCACCGGGACTCCGGGTACGGCAAAGTCCCCGAGAAGAAGGATCTTTTCCTGCGTCGCGGTAACCGCGGGCTGCAAATTGACGGTGATGGTGTCGCCGGCTTTGGCTGAGGGCGGGGTCACGGCTCCCAGCGCCGGCAGCAATTGGAAGCCGACCAGGTTGGAGCGAAAGCCTGTACGCTGCACGGGGGGCTGGCCTGGTATCTCCGTGAGCGACACGTCCTGCGCAATCTGGAGCGAATGCAGCCCGCTCTTCAGGACGCCGGCCGGTACCACCACATCGAGTTGGGTATCGGAAAGTGAAGAGATCGTGCCCGTGGCGTTGTCCATGGTGACGCGAGTGCTGGGAGCGCTGAGGCCGGTCCCAATCAGGCGCAGGGTTTCGCCTTCTTGCGCGGCCGCGATCAATTGGTTATCGATGGCCGGCGGTTGCTGGAAAATCTGCTGGATCATGGGCGTGCGCAACGTCAGTGCGTAGACCCGGTTCACTTTTACGGGCAGCGCGATGGTGCGCTTGAGCAGGCTTTGCAATTGGACTACGGACACTTCATACAAAACCGAGCGCCGGAAATTCACATTGGGCAAAGCAGTCCAGATCTTGGAAATCTCGTCCAGGCCCGCGGACTGCAAAGTGATTTTGATCTGCTCGAATTCTCCCAGCAGGCTGGGATCGAGGATGCGCGGCTGGGGAGGTGGCGCCTTCTGCTCCACCAGGTTTGGCGTGATGATGGCGATGTCGTGCAGCACGCGCATCGCGTCGCCCAGAATCAACTGCGCCTCGACGTCGGCGTCCGGGCCGGTATCGCTAGTTCCGAAAGCGGTAAAGATGTATCGCAAGTCCAGGGACAGGGGCGGATGCCCGTACGCGCCCAGATATCCTTCTCCCGGTATTTCCTGATTTTTGAGGTAAGGATTCTCACCGACGTGATAGAGATACAGATTGAGGCGGCGGCCTATGACCGAATCCACCAGCACGTCCGGCGGCGCAAGGGTGATGGTTGCGGCCTCGGTCATGCGGTCGCGCAATAAGACCTTCAGGCTGGAACTGACTCCGGCGATGGCCTTATAGGTGCTCAAGTTGGCTCCTCATCGAGTGCTTCGGTCAAGATACGTTCGGGCCAGCCGGAGATCGTCGAATCCGGAAGTGCGTAATGGCCGATTCGGCTGGACGACGGGCGCCGGCTGGTTGGAGCGGATTTCAACTTTTCCGATCTTGACTTGTATGCTGCGCGATTCCGGCGGTCTTTCCCGGTTGCTGGAAGCGGGCGCCGACGCGGCGATGAATTCCGCCCGGGGCAGCGGTTGAGCAGGAGCCGAAACTGTGTCGGGACGCGGCCCAGAAGCGATCTTCAACGAAGTATCTCCCAGGAGCGGGGATGCGGGTCCATCCTGGTAGCCAAGGGCCGCAGCCGGCATCACGGTCGCGAACGCCGGCGGAGGGACCACGCGCACTTCATCAGCGGCGCGCGATGACGAACGGTCTTCGCGCTGACCTTGCGATGCGGCTACCGGCGTTGGCGCCGGCTCACTTCGTGGCCGCAACCATTGTGTGGTATTTTCCCTTTGCGCCGTCGGCTGCTCCGGCCGCCGTATGACCGGCTCAGGCGCGGCTGCTGGCTGAGGATGTGGCAACACAGCCGGTTCTGCGTGAGGGGAAAAGACCGTCCTGCCGATGTCCGTACCGCGGTGTTCACCCGCACCAGCGGCCGAAGTCACCGTGACTTCCTGATGGACCCCGGGGGCCTCCTGAGCCAGCGACGGTAAGGCCGGCATCTGTGCCGGGATGGCCGCGGGACGGATTGAAACCGGCTGAGGCAACCCTGCGGCGCGACGTACCAGGCCTGTGACGAAGCTGCTCATGCGGTTCTACCTCCCTGCGCCAGTTCGTCGGAAAGCAGATCGAGATAAATATGGCGCTTCCGCCGGCTCAATCCGAGCACTGCATCTTCGCTCCAGTGGTAGTGCCAGGAAAGCGAGTGCACCTCGCGATAGAACTCCCGCTCCTCCGTAGCCAGCTCGCGGCATAGGTAGTCACCGGCGTCGAAGGGAACTACAAAACCGGCGGCACATTCCGGACAGGTGAGATCCAACAGAAGTTCTGCCTGGGGGTCGAGAGCAGCCATCTTGCCGGGTAGATCGCGGAGCACGATGGGAGGGAGTTCGGAGAGATTCTCTTCGTTCCTCGAGTCCACTCGCTCTACGCAGCGCCTCAGCACAAGCTCCGCCGCCCGATCGACGGACTGAGCGGCGGAGTTCGCGACGGCTTCCTGATCTTCACCGTTCGGTACGCGGAACATCACTCGGTACGAATTCTCCGCGTCGGCTATGTCCACCGCGTGGGTTTTCTTGCGGTGGGGATAGGGAGACAGCAGCAGTTCTCCGATTTCGAGATCCAGGTCCATCTTCTTTCCGCAGTTCGGGCAGGAGAGCAGGCAGGAAACGCGCTCACCCAGCGTCATGCGGCGAATGTGCAGCAGCAGGGCCTCGCGGTCTCCCACGTTGAGCCGGCGGACCAGTTCTGCTCCCACCGGTTCGACGGGCCCCAGGCGCTCGACGCAGCGTGCGAGGAGTTCCGTTACCCGCGCCGCGGCTGTCATCTGCCTGCCTTCGCTCAAGAGGAACTCTTCCTCCCGCCCGGTGACAGGACGCAGCCATGCGCTGTCGCACCACTCTTCGCCAATCGGAACGCCGCCCGGCAGATGGACCTCCACTCCCTGCATGGGTCGTTACCCTACCGGCGGATTGACCAGTGCCGGATCTGGCTCGGTGACCGAGAGATCGCGCAGCCAACCTTCGTTTTCCAGCTTGATGTGCTGGATCAGAACCGCGTTGGCGTTGGAATCGAAATCGCCCAGCGACTGGTATTCGGAAACCCAGCAGCGAAAGATCTGGTAGGAGATGACCTTCTGCCCGGCTTCGTTGAAAACATCGATAGTGATGTCCTTGCGGAAGTCGGCAAGGGACGATTCCGCGCCCGGGCCGCCATGGAAGTTCCACGTCTTGCTCGCCCAGACCTCAAAGTCGGTGTCATGGGTGACGCCGCGCTCCAGGGTGATGGCCTCAAACTTCGTCAGGCCCGGCGACTTGTAGGGAGTGCTGGGGTCGCCGCCTTCGCGATGCTCTACCATGGCGGTGGTGCGCTTGAGCGCGCTGATCTTGCTGACCCCGGCGACGTAAACGGAGCTATTGCCGAATTTCACCCGGAACTTGAAGTTCTTATACGGATCAAAGCGTAACGGCAGTTTCGTAAATTGTGGCATGTGTGTCCTCTCTTATGCGGGAGTCTGTCCGGCAAGCTGCTGGATCTGCAGAATCACGAATTCCGCGGGCTTCAGCGGCGCGAAACCCACGAGGATGTTGACGATGCCCCTGTCGATCTCAGACTGGGTGTTGATTTCCGAGTCGCACTTGACCAGGTAGGCCTGCGAGGGGGTCTGGCCCTGAAACGCTCCCTGGCGGAAAAGGTCGTGCATGAAACTGGTCACGTTCATGCGGATTTGTGCCCAGAGAGGCTCGTCATTGGGCTCGAACACCACCCACTTGGTGCCACGGAACAAGCTCTCTTCCAGAAATAGAGCCAGGCGCCGCACCGGGATGTACTTCCATTCCGACCCCTGTACATCGCCTCCGAAGAGCGTTCGCGCCCCCCAACTGACGTTGCCATAGACGGGAAAGGTGCGCAGGCAGTTGATGCCCAGCGGGTTCAACACGCCGTTCTCGCGGTCTACCAGGTTGTACACCAGCTGCGGAACGTTAACCAGTTGAACGTCGACCCCAGCCGGCGCCTTCCACACGCCGCGGCTCACGTCGGTGGCCGCCCAAAGACCCGCCAGGGTGCCGCTAGGCCCGACATCGCGCAGGCGGCTGCCGTTCAGCGGATCGGGAATGCGTACTCTTGGGAAGTAGACAGCCGAATTGATGTTGCGTATCGTTGCGTTGTTGGTCATCCACGCCTGCATGGTTGGAAGGTCGTTCACGTTTGACGGGATGTCGGCGATGAACATCGCCCTATGGACATCGCAGTAAACCGTCGCCTCGTTGATAATTTCTTGCACCTGCGTGTCAGTAAGACCCAATCGGGAACCGGCGGTTGCCGCCGGAATGCAAAGGACGTTGAACAGATCCACGTCATCCAGGGCATAGATACCGGTTTTGTTGGCCTCCAAGCCGCGGATGGTCGTGGAATTGATCAGGGTGTCGTCCAGTCCCTTGTCGAACTTATACTGCTGGACATTGGTTGTGGTAGGCGTACCGACGGGCTTGGAGTTGAGCTTCAGGGCCGAAGAAAGGGAATCGGAGCCGACGTCGCTGAATGCCAGTTTTGCCCCTGGATCGAAACGGGGCCCGCCACGGCCGGCCAGGATGCGGTAGAAATAGGGGTTCTCCGTCGATCCTATGCCCAACACCTGCACGGTAGCTCCGGTGAGGAGCGGATTGGTGGTGTCGGTGGCTCGGATGGCTGCTTCCAGAAAAGGGCGGAGGCTGGGATAGTTTTTGGGTGTAGCGCCGTTGAGTAGGAGCGTGCAAGTTTTGGCGCTGCCGCCTGTGGGCGTGATCGTGCAGGTTGACTTGTCCGCCGGCAGGGCGAACGCAGTGGGCAGGCCGCCGCTGGTGGTGCCGGTGGCCTCGGGCCGATTCGTATTCGTCAACGGGTCGGGGGTTACGTAAATGATCTTCGATCCGTTGTTGATCACGTCGATCACGTATGCCGGGTCGCCCACCGTGGTGTTCAGATTACGGAACACCTCGCTCCGCAAAACATTGCCGCCTGCATCTACCTCGCTGACAGTCACGTTAAAAAAGCTGCCGGCTACCGATTTGTCCGGGCTTTGAGGATTCATGGTGTCGTAATCCACGTCCATGCGAAGGCTGTTGCCCCACAGGCCCACGTTGTCCAGTTTCCGTGTGCCGATCATCTGGCCCGCGGTGGCCGTGAAGACCGTGGTGGGCACGGAATCGGACACATCGATAAAGGCTGCCTTGGCGGCCTTGGCGCCGGTTTGGGAACCGGTCACACGCACCGCGTAGCATTGGGCGCCGCCATTAAGAAAGAACTGATGAATGGCGTAGCTGGCCTCGCTGGTGGTTTCTAGGCCGCCCACTAAGTTCTCGAAATCCGTCAGGCTGAGCAGTTGCACCGCGTAGTTCAGGGGACCCCGCTCGAAAGTGTCGACGAACGCGGCTATGGATGTTGCCACACCGGTAATGGTGTGGACTCCACTGGGGATCTCTTCTATGTACACTCCGGGAAAAGTCGGGGTAACCGGCATCGATCGTCTCCTTGTCTATCGGTAAAACGTTTCCAAATACCTCGGGCTCAAACGCCCGGCCGCTCACGACACTGACACCCGCCTGGTCAGGAATCGCCTTCTCGTGTGGATGTCTCCACGACCTCCAGGCTCTGTACGGGCACAATGAGTGATTGCGTCCTGACCACCTCAATCACCGCGAAGTAGCGCGACTTGGGCCCCGAATCGGAAAAATCGATAATCGTGCCCTCCAGTTCTGTTTCCTCAGGCAGCGTGGGGAACACGCTGCCCGGGCTGGGCAGGAAGACACCCGAGACTGGAAAACGAACCTTGTCGCCTACCTCCGTATTGCACCCCCTTTGCTTCGAACCATCGCGCCGAACACGAGCTGGATCACTTGCACAAACGGGACCATCATTTACGGTTCGCGCGCAGATTGGCGTTTGGCATAGGGAGGAGAGCCGGTGAGGGCTTGAGGGCATTGCGGTTAGCCCAGTCTGACGAAAGCCGGGCAGGAGATAACAGGACCATTTGCGCCCATTCCGACCGGCGGCGTCTCTGCAAGTTCTTGCAGATTGGAAGCGCACCTGCCGCCGGCCCGGACCCGCCGAGACGCGCGGGCACAGGTCAGGACAAAGAATCAAAGCGACTTTTGATTGACAGAAGGACGCACTGACAAATGCTGCAGTGCCTTGGAAGATTCTTGCAGCTAAATCAGGATTGAGAAGGAGTACCGGTGCTGGTCGTTGGAGAAGTGTTTAGCCCGTGCGCACGCATCTTATAGTATAGAGTGCGCTCACTGGTATGCAGCTGTTGCGCGATCGCCCTACGGGTATCCCCGCCGAGTGCGATGGCCGCCTCCAGCACGCGTTTCTCAAGTTCCTGAATGGCTTGAGCGTAGGGAATGCCTCGCTGTACGATGGCCTGCCACACCGCACCGGCAGCTTCGGCCAGCGGGTCGGAATCGGCGGCAGGGTTCTCCGGACCCGCTTGCGCCATCCAGTCCGCCACTCCCAACGAGGTGCCTTCGCTCTTGAGGAACAGCATGCGCTGAACCGCGTTCTCCAGCTCCCGAACATTACCCGGAAAGGTCCTGGATTGAATCAGTGCGACCAGCTCGGGATCGATCCGGCGAATCGGCTTGTACAACCGGCGGTGCCGTTCCGCCAGGACCAGCAAAATGCCGTCGAGATCGGCTGCTCGCTCTCGCAACGGTGGCAGACAGAGCTTGACGACATTCAACCGGTGAAAGAGATCCGAGCGGAAATGGCCTTCGCGCACCAACGGCTCCAAGGGGCGGTTGCAGGCCGCAATCATGCGCACGTCGATGCCGATTTCGCGGTCCGACCCTACCGGGCGCACGATGCCGCGCTGAATTACATCGAGCAGCTTTGGTTGAAGGTGGAAAGGAAGGTCATTGACGTCATCGAGCAGGATAGTGCCGTGCTCAGCCGCTTGAAAGAGCCCTTTGCGATCCGCCGCCGCGCCTGAGAATGCCCCCCTGCGGTGTCCGAAGAGTTCACTCTCTGCAAGACTCTCGCTGATGGTGCTGCAGTGGACGGTGACAAAAGCGAACCCGCTCCGCTTCTGGTCGAGCGTATGGATACCCTGCGCGAGCAGCTGCTTTCCGGTTCCCGTCTCTCCCTGAATCAGGACCGTGATATCGCTAACCTCCGCGGCTTTATGCGCGCGCTGCAGCACGGCCATCATGCTGGGGCAGCAAGACACAATGCCCAATCTGGCGAATGTCTTTCGAAGCTCGTCGTTCGATGGAGGATCAATCAACTTAGACCCCTCATTCCAAACGCGGCTCGGGCCGAGTCTGGAGATCTGCCGCGTTGCGTTTGACCGGAAATTCAATCTTACGTGTCACCAGTTCCTGCCCTTTGAGCAACAAATAGCGGAGAATCTCGAGTCCGCGCTCCCATCGGAGGAGCGCTTGGATATTGCCGTTGACGGTTCGCGCCTACCATCCTGCGGGCAGTATACACCAAACCGCTCCGCTTCTAATGGCATTTTTGTCATTTCGAGATGGACACCCTGGACGGCATGGACACCCTGGACAGCGATAATTCTCCGAGGCACAACGATGGCGGCATATCGAGGGGTGAACCGCGAAGTCGAAACGACGTTGGAGCGCGCTCCTCGCACGAGGGCGCGGCCGTGCGGCGCAACAACTGGTCGGCGGATTCAACGCGGCGGCTGGCGAGTAGCATCTTCACTTCACTGGCTGCCCGATGCTGTTCTGCTCAGCAATGATCTGCCGCGGTTGCCATTGGTCGGATAAGGCCTTCAGCCGGTCGCACTGGATGACGTAATCCACTCGGTTAGAACGATCCATCGTCACAACGGCGCGCGCGGTCACATCGAGCACGATAAAGACGGTGTAGTCATTAGACCGGCCCCCGTCGCAGCCGATGACATAATCGTGGCCCGCTTCCGGTTTCCCCATGGCGCCTGCTGTGGCCGCCTCACCCACACGCCGAAAGACACTGCCCTCCCAGTTGACGAACAGAGCCAGGTATTCCTGATTGAAGGCCGATTCCGTCAGGTCCA
>JAIQFL010000573.1 GCA_020073365.1 Terriglobia bacterium
CAGGCGTCCGAGGAAGGGCTCGAGGGCGACGGCCTCGAAGTATTGCCCGCTCACTTCAAAGCCCCAGACAGGCTGGGTAACGCCGTTGGCCTCCAGGCCAAAACTATCAACGGTAAAAGCGGCGACCGAAGAGAACACCGTATTTCCCTCCCGGACGTCGCGCACTTCGGGATAGGAAAAAATCGGATAAGGCTCATTGCTGTGGGCGAGCGTCATCACCTGGTCGGGATGAGGCACATCAATGGGCCGCAGGATCAATGCCTGGATGACCCCGAACACGATGACGTTGGCGGCGATGCCCAACGCCAGGGTGAAGACTGCCGTGAGGGCAAAGCCGGGAGAGCGCCGCATTTGGCGCAGGGCGAAGCGCAGGTCCTGAAGCAGATTGGTCATGGTCGGCCTCCCGACGACGATGTGGCTACATGAAAAAGAAGGGCAATCCGAGAGCCAAAGTGTCGTGAATGCAACTTTATGAGAACGAATGGTTTGCGTGATCTCGCAGATATCTGGGAACCGAATTGAGCGTCCGGTTTCAGCGGAGGGTGTCCGTGAATGAACAGCGACGGCCGGGATCGCGGCCACCCGCCGTCACCGCCGTGCGTTCAGATAGACGTCAACAGGCCTCAGTTTGCGTGTTCCAGCTTGCCTCGAAACCTGATCGTGCCATTGGTGTCGTTGACACTGGCAACATCCTGATTGGTATATACCCTTTTCGCTTTTGTCCGAGATATAGTGCCCGCCATTTGGGCCACGCCGTAGCTGCTCTGAAACGTCGCGGCTCCGAGTTCAATTCCGTAACCAGGGACCCCGGCGGTAGTCGGTGCAGCCGATAGTGACGGTCCCATGGCCGGCGCATTGAACTGCACTCCCGGCCCATACCAGAGCGGCTGGTTAACATACACGGGGGAGCCGGTCGGAATATCCAGCGTGCCATTGCTTGCTCCGACGGTAAGAGGTGGAGTGTCCAAAGTCAAAGACGGCGTCGCCAATGCTTCAGGAGGAGCCGAAGGAGTGGCGAGGCGCGGGGCGAACGGCTGGGCGTAGGTTCCGGGATAGAGCCGATCGCTCTGAGCGGCAGCGAGGCCGCAGCAGCAGATTACGATTAAGAGACTGACTAGCTGACGCATGGTGTTGTCCTCCAATTCGAACATTACCTCAGATTCCAGACTGGGCGGCCAAGATGCCCGCCCGACAGCCAGCGGGCCTGTCCTGAGCGAAGTCGAAGGAATGCCGGCGCTAGCTAGCTTCCTACGTACCTGGCGTACAAGCTGCGGGCGACTGCTGTGTCGGTTGTGCCCTTGATGATGGCTCGGCCGTCGGGGAACAGGGTCATCTCGTAAGGGTCCGGCCAGAACTTCAGCACAAAATCGTTGTGCCGAACCTTACCGTGCGGCTGGAGCCGGGCGCTCACTTCCACGAAATCAACCGGCCGGTGGCGCTCGTGGATCTGCACCGAGTTTCGTCCACAAAGCGTAATGTGGGGCCGGCCTTCGCCGGCGAGATGGATAAAGTCGCGCTCGCCGCAGGCGCGGCACCCCGGGCGCGGGCTATCGGCTTTGAGCTCGGCACGTTCGTTGCTCCACACATCGAAGGAGAGCAGGGTGCGCCGGACTTTTTGGTCGGCACCTACGAGCAGCTTGATGGCCTCGGTCGCGGCGATGGACGCAGCCAGGTTTACGGCTGAGTTGAGAATTCCGGCGGTCTCACAGGTCTCGAAAGCTCCGCGCGGCTCATCGGGGAAAAGGCACGCCAGGCAGGCGGTCTTCCCCGGCAGCACATTCATCGTGACGCCATAGCTACCCACGGCAGCGGTATAGATCCAGGGGAGGGAAGTCTTCACGGCAAAGTCATTGATGAGGTATCGGGTTTCGAAGTTGTCGGTGCCGTCGAGGACGAGCTCGGTCCCGTCCAGCAAGGCTTGGATGTTGGCCGGGACCAGATCGCTGACCTCTGGCTCAATTACAATCTGGGAGTTGAAGGCGGAAATCTTGCGAGCGGCCGCGATCGCCTTGGGCAGCGATTGGGCGGCATCGGCCTCATCGAACAGGGACTGGCGTTGCAAATTACTGGATTCGACGTAGTCGCGGTCGATGATGCGGATGCGGCCGATGCCGGCGCGGGCCAGCAGGGAAGCCAGGGCGGAGCCGGTGGCGCCGCATCCGACCAGGGCCACGCGGGCGGCGGCCAGCCTTTTTTGTCCCTCCGGGCCGATTCCGGAGAAGAGCACCTGCCGCGAGTATCTTTCTTCCAGTTCCAAAGAGGTCACCAGTTCCAAGCGCACAAACCATTATTATAGGTGCCGCTCAGTTTCCCAGGCCAAATGCAACACTGTCTGATAGCCATTCATCGAACCAACATCGCCTGCGCTTGCGAGGAGCCGGTTTGCGTCTAGAGGGAGCGATAGGGAGAACCCTGACAGGGCTGGCGTTCGCGGTCTCCCTCTGCCTGAGCGCGGCGGCACAATCGTCTCCTGCGCAAAGACTCGCCGGAGCACCACCCGGGCAACCATCCCCAGCCCAGGAACAGGCTCCATCTGTCCCGATGGTTGGGGGGATGGCCTCCTACGAGGGTCTCACAGTAAAGAAAATTGATTTTTCCGATCTGCCCTCGGCCAACACGACGGGGCTGCTTGACTTGATTCCGCAACAGGCCGGTGCCCCTTTGGAACGCGAGAAGGTGCGGCAAAGCATTCAGGTTCTGTATGCCACCGGACGTTTTGCCGATATTCAAGCCGAGGCCCAGCCCACTTTCGACGGGCAGGTCGGGCTGACGTTTCGCCTGCGGGCAAACTTCTTTGTGGGTGAGATTTTCGTGGAAGGGGCCCCGAATCCTCCGGCCGCCAACCAGATCGTGAACGCATCCAAGCTCCAGTTGGGAGAATTGTTTACCCGGGAAAAACTTGAGCGCGGCCTGGCCGGCATCAAACAACTGATGGAGCAGAACGGCTACTACCAGTCGGCGGTCCGCGATGAAGAGCAGCCGCAAGCGGAGACCCAGCAGATGAACCTGCTGTTCCGGCTCGTGCCTGGGGCCCACGCCAGGGTGGGCCGCGTAACGGTGAACGGTCCGGCGGGATTTTCCGTGGGACAGATCCAGGACATTGCCAAGATGCACACGGGGGATTACGTGACGGTACAGCGCATCAGTCGTGCACTTGACCGGCTGCGGAAGAAGTATCAGAAGCAGAACCGGCTTTTGTCCCAGGTCGCGATCTCCGGGCGGGTCTATCTTCCGGAAAGCAATACCGTGGACTACACCTTCGACATCGATCCCGGACCCAAGGTTGAAATCGCGGTGGAAGGTTTCAAGATCAGCCACTCCCAGCTCAAGAAGAACGTCCCGGTGTACGAAGAAAACGCGCTCGACGATGACTTGCTGAACGAAGGCCGGCGCAATTTGCTCAACTACGTGCAGGGGCTGGGCTACTTCGATGCCAAGGTGACAGTGCAAAAGAACCCGGTCCCGACCGGAGAGCTGCGGGTGACGTATACCATCGACGCGGGGGAGCGGCACAAGCTCTTGAAGCTGGTGATCAAAGGAGATAAGAGCTTCAGCGAGGAACAGCTCCGGTCGCGGATGCAGATCCAGCCCGCCGGCCGCTTTCTGGCGCACGGCCGGTACAGCCAGTCGCTGCTCAGCGCGGACGTTCGCAATATTATCGCCAACCCATACCACGCCAACGGTTTTCTGGATGTCAAGATAACCCCCAAGGTGGAGGACAACTATCAAGGCAAGAAGAACGATCTGGCGATCACGCTGCAGATCGAGGAAGGTCCCCAGACCAGGGTAGGGACCTTGCAGATCGTAGGCAACGAAACCGCCCTGGCCAGTCCGTTCCCCGACCTCAACATTTCTCCGGGACAGGCATTTTCGTATTCCAAGATCAACGAGGACCGCGAAATTATTTTGAATTATTACTTCAACAACGGCTTTCCGAATGCCACCTTCGAGGCTTCGGCGAAGCGTTCGCCCACCGACCCTCAGGTCCGGGATGTCACTTACACCGTCCACCCCGGTGAACAGGTCATCGTGGACCATGTGTTCACGGCGGGACTGAATCACACCCGGCCGTTTGTCGTCCAGCGCGAAATTCAGGTCAAGGCGGGCGATCCCCTGAGCCAGATCGATATGCTGAACACGCAGAAGAGTCTCTATGACCTGGGCATCTTCAGCCAGGTGGACACGGCGGTACAGAACCCGGAGAGCACCGAGCGAAAGAAAAATGTGCTGGTCAACGTTCAGGAAGCCAGGCGCTACACATTTAACTACGGCCTGGGACTGGAATTCCAGACGGGACAGCCGAGCTCGAGCAGCACCCAGCCGCTGGGAGAAACGGGATTCAGCCCGCGGGTCTCGTTTGGCGTGACCCGGCTCAACTTTCGCGGCCTCAACCACACCGTGACCCTCAAGGCCAACGTCGGCGGCCTGCAGCAGCGCGGACTGATCAGCTACGACGCTCCGCGCCTGTTTAACAACCCCAACTGGCGGCTTACCTTTACTGCTTTCTACGACAACACGGTGGACGTGACCACGTTTACTTCACAGCGCCTGGAGGGATCGGTGCAGGCCGAACAGATCATCAACAAGGCCAGCATCATGACCTACCGTCTCACCTATCGGAGAGTGCGTGCGAGCGATCTGAGTAAAACTGTCAGCCCCGACCAGATTCCCCTGCTCTCCCTGCCCACGCGGGTGGCCATTCCCAACTTCACCTACATTCGCAATAAGCGCGACAACGATCTCGAAACCACGAAGGGGAACTACACCACGGTGGACGGCGGCGTGGCCGACAGCCGTTTTGGCTCGGAGACTGATTTCGGCCGCTTACTGATTCAAAATTCCACGTACTACTCCATCGGAAGAAAGCGGAACTCGGACCAGAAATTTGTTCTGGCCCGCTCCACCCGCATCGGAATTGAAATTCCCTACGGGAATACGGTCATGCCCCAGCCGGGAGGTGATTGCCCGGCGCCTCAGGTGTGTTTGCCCCTGGCCGAACGTTTCTTCGCGGGCGGCGGAAACTCGCATCGCGGGTTTGGGCTGAACCAGGCGGGGCCGCGCGATCCCAGCACCGGCTTTCCCCTGGGGGGCACGGCACTGTTTGTGAATAACATTGAACTGCGCATGCCCCCGCCGACCCTTCCTTTTTTCCAGGACAACATCAGCTTCGCGATCTTCCACGATGCCGGGAACGTCTTTACCAACGGACATGACTTGTTCCACAACCTCCTGCGTTGGAGTCAAAAAGACCCAGACGTGTGCATGCATCCGGGCACCGCAACGCAGTGCGACTACAGCTATATCTCGCACGCCA
>JAIQFL010000129.1 GCA_020073365.1 Terriglobia bacterium
CTCTCGGGTAGGGTCAAAAGCACTGAATTGGCTGCCGGCCCGCCTCAACACTGTTTGCAGCACCAACCCCGTCCTACTCGAACGGTCACGCTTTTGGACAGGAGGCGGCTAACATACAGGGATAGACCTCAACCTCAAAATCCTCCTTCCCGCGAAGCAAAGCCCCCGTTCTCAACACGGGCCGCTATTTTTGTGGCTGTTTTGGACAGCAGTGACATCGGTTCGCACTTAATGGTGACAGAGTACTCGCCTAAAGCTAGGTCGATTCCTAATGGAGTTTTCCCAACCAGGTATTGTTTGCCTGTTAGTTTCAGAACGTCCCACGACTGTCCCAGCGCGGATTGCGGAACGATATAGATTTCCTTGCCGGAAGGTTGGCTCTGGACGTAGACGGACCCTTGGTGCTCTCCACCAGAGCTTCTGCCTTTGACCTGGCCAGAAGCTAATTCAGCAGGTTGCGTGAGGACAACAAACCAGACGAACAGAAGTGCGCGTTTCATGGAATCTCCTTTCAATTACACGTGAACGTAGAGGTGCTGTGCTACGGAATTGTCACGGTAAGGCACAAAGATAGCGGCGCATGATTCCAGCACGACCTTGAAATGTCCGTGACTGAAAGTCCAGCGGGTGAACGCTTGGCTTAGCGCGCTGAGAGTCACCAGTTCCTTCGGCTTCTCTCCCAGCAGGTTCGATCCCGCCGTGTCAAAGACCATGTGGAGCCCGATGTTCAGCCCAGACGAGGCAGGCAACACAACTTCCGGCCAGTCTGGTTTCCTTTGGCCCTGCGAGGGTTGACCGGCACTGGGATCGGCGAGAAGCAATACCGCCGAGGTCAACCACAACTTGTCGAATGTCGTGAATGTCATTTCGCTTCCTCCCTCTTCGTCACTCACTCCAGACTTCTTCATCGCGCTAGCCGCGCGCGCATCTTGAGCACGAGCGGATGGCTGGGAGCGAGTCTCACGGCCTTATCCAGATAAGTGGACGCGCGCTCCCGCTCGCCCCACAGGATCGCGATCTCCGCCGCCGCCACGAGAACCTCGGGGCTGGCGGCGCTCAATTCGCCCATCAACGCAACGTAGGCGTCCACATTCTTCCACTTCTCTCGCGACGCGGAGACCGCGGCGAGAATAGCCAGCGCCTGAAGCCGCGCGGTTGGGTCCGTCGCCTGGTTCTCCCAAACCTCGCTGGCGATTTTCTCCGCCAGGTCGGGGCGGACCGTTACCAGCTCCCACTGCGCGGAAGCGATGCGCACCGCCGCAAGGTTGGAATCCAGCGCTTGCGCCTTCTGCACCCACGGCTTGGCGGCCAGGGTCCGTCCCTGCGCCAGTTCCAGTTGGGACAGGCGTGCATAGGCCAAGGCCGAGGCCGGGTCCAGTTCTACGGCCTTGAGGAATGCCTGCTTGGCCTCCTCGGGCCGGTCGAGCAGCAACAGCGCTTCACCGCGCGCTACCTGCCCGCTTGCCCTCTGCAGATCATCCCGAAGGCTATTGTCCATTTCGCGCAATGCGGCTTCCGGGTCGCCCTGCATCCAGGCACACTGGAAGAGAATCTCGCCGGCCGCCGCGGCCGTCTCGCGATCGCCGGGATCGATCTCCCGGGCCTTCTGGGCATCGGCCCGCGCCTGCGCATAATCCGCACGGCGCATTTGGATGAGCGCCCGCAGCACTAGGGCCTCTGCATCCAGATCATCGTGCGCCACCAACCGGTCGGCCGCCGCCAAAGCGGCCTTCAGATCGCCGCGGAAAAGGTTGGTCACCGCCGCAGTGAAGTCGCGGCTAGATGAATCGGGCCGCGTCGATGGGGCGACTGCATTCAGTGCCAGTTCTGGGAGTGGAGTGGATACCTCACCCGATTCGGAAATTCTCTGCCCGTATTGGCGCAGAGCACCAAAACCGTGATCATCCAGGTCCAGCCATGTGCGCCGGCCGGCCCCGACTTTCGCTTGAACGCCCCCTTGAATATAGTACTCGCGCCGCTCGTCACGGCGCAGCAGGACTCGGATCGCTCGATAGGTCCGGGGAATCGGGACCGCGCGGTGCGGCAAGGCACGTAGCCGGTCGAGCAGTGGTGATTCGAGCCCGCGCACGTGCCAGATGCGTGCCACCAGCACCACGTCGAACAACGATTGTAGCCGCTGGAACACGGGCCGTTGGCGGGCAATCTCGTCGAAATGCGCGGTGAAGGAATCGGCCGCCTCCTCGGCGGGAAGAAACGCCTCGCCGGTACCTACCAGTCCTTCCTTCAGGTTCAACATCTCCTCGGAAAGGACCTGGACAGCGCCGGAGAAGACTGCCGACGAGTTGTCGGGCGAAACCAGGATGTCGCCTACCCGGGGCTGCACCGGGTAGAGCCAAAACCGGCTGATGAACGTGCGATCCGCCTGGCTGAGGGTGTCCGTGAGCGTGCGGTAGCCAGGCACCTGGACGCGATCGGCGCCGGCCATGATCTTCTTCATCGCGTAGTCTGCCTCGAGCATCGACAGCGCGAATGCGGAATCTTCCGCCACACCTTGGATGCGAACGCTGGGATCGCCGTCGATATTGGCCGGATCGGGGTCGAGACTCACCACCGGAATCGCGTTCTCCTTCCACACCGACTGCACGCCCACAATCAGGTCGTCGATCTCCAGGACCGGGGCGCCTGGCTCCTTGCTGCCAATCAGCAGAATGTCATCTCCCGTGATGGCAAAGCCACGAATGCGGGTGATGGGGCCAGGCCGGCGCAGATCGTCCGGGAGACCACTCCAGTCGCCTTTGTACCGCTCCGCGCGCGCCACCAGTGATTTCAGGGAAACCGTTACCAGATCATGCAGGGGGCACACTCCCCGCACTTCCAGAAAGCGCCGTTTAACCTCTCCCACGAAAGAGGCCACTGCCTGCGCCCGTTCGGGTTCGCTCTGCGCCGCGACGAGGCGGCGAGTGAACTCATCAATCAGTTTCGCGCTCTCGTCGCCGGTTCCCCTTCTCAACACTTCGGCCAGGATGCGCTCGTCGAAGTGGATACGAACCCCTTTTTCGTCCTTTATTGCCTCTTTTTCGATTGCTTCCGTGATTCGATCCGCTATAACTTTAACCGCCCCGGTGACCAGCTCCTTCATCTGGTTCTGCCAGGCTGATTCCAGGCGCGAGAGAGACTCGCGGACTGTCACCGGTTCTGTGATGTGCTCGTTCTTCAGCAGACTGGTCCTGATGAGATTCATGTCATGGAGGTCGAGTACGGTGTCCAGTCCTCTGCCACGCATATCGGGCGATGAATCTAGTAACTGCACTGATCCGAAGTGTGCGCTTCCGGGCATTAGCTGAGTCAGGAAGAACGCGTCATCGCCAAACCTGACCAAATGGTGAATGTGGGAGGCATTCGCGATCTCCTTGCCCCCCAGGGACATAATCGTATTAAGACCGAGGGCCGGTGCATTCATACAAACCGCATCGCGGCTAAAGGCCAGACCGGCGTATTCTGCGAGCGCACCTCCCAGCGAATGGCCGATGAAAACCACGGTGGCGTTATTAGTATCCGCTTTGTCGACCCATGTTTTGGCGTAGGATATTGCCTCGGTGTACTGTTCCGGAACCCACAGGGGTTGCTGAAGATCCGTGGACCAATCCCTCAAATCGGTGGGCTCAGTTCCCCGGAACGCGACCACATATTCCACTCTGCCGGTCGATGTCGGTCGTTCGAATACAGTCACGCTTAGCCCTGAGGCGAATGACGCTTGACCAACCACCTGACCGCGTACCGGTTCGGCAACCTGTTGCAGCGCCGGCACTGCGGACATAGGAGTGGGCGTTGTTGTCGGCGCCGGAGTGGGCAGAACCGGCGTGGGCGTAGGCGCTGGCATTGGGGGTGGGGTGATTGGCGCAAAGGAATAATAGGCGGCTAGCGCATAGGTGGCATAGACCGCAAGCAGCGCTGGGGAGACTGACGGCGGCATCGGCGGAGGACTCATCACCGCTGTCGGCACTTGCATGGGCATAGGTGGCGGCGTGGGCGTTGCTATGGGCACCTGCAGGAGCACCCGCGTCGGTGATGCGCCCGGAACGAGTCCGCCGGCGGCGAGACACCCTACACTGGAAAGAAACGCGAACGCGATACGAATCATAACGGACGCTCCCTTCGTGGTCTTCGCCGATCTACTAAACGCGGGTTTCCGATTCTGGCGGAATCTAGCTAGCAGCACGAAGCAGGTTCCCACGCGCGGCCAGATCTCCCGCAGATATGAAACAGTTTATTCCTGGCCGCCGTGCTGGCGCAGCAATTCCGCCACGTCCGCGTGACCACCATGCAGCGCCCAAGCCAAAGGCGTACGGCCGTTGTTGTCCTTGGCGTTGACATTGGCCTTGTTGGCCAGCAGCAGTTCCACCACGTCCTTCCGGCCGCCAGTAGCCAGGGCGTGCAAAGGCGTTAGCCCGTCTTTGTCCTTGGCATTGATATCGGCTTTGTTGGCCAGCAGCAATTCCGCCACGCCCTTGTGGCCCCTATAGGCCGCCCAGTGCAAAGCCGTCGCACCGCCGTTGGTCTTGGCATTGACATCGGCTTTGTTGGCCAGCAGCAATTCCGCCACGTCCTTGTGGCCCTTATCCGCTGCCGCGTGCAAAGGCGTGGCGCCGTTGTTAGCCTTGGCATTGACCTCGGCCTTGTTGGCCAGCAGCAATTCCGCCACGTCTTTGTGGCCCTCAGAGGCGGCCATTTGCAAGGGCGTCTGGCCGTAGCTGTCTTTGCTGAAAACCAAATCAGAATTGTCTTTGAGTAGCGTCTGGACCTTCGCCAGGTCCCCAGCCGCAGCCGCGTCCTGAATCTCGGCCGCAAGATTTGGCTTCGGAACATTTTCGCTCATTCCGGGGCGGGGGAGGAGCAACCCCGTCTTCTTGTCTTGTGCCACGACCTTCAGACAGGAACCTCCTTTGGTGTAGATACTGAACATACCGCCGCCCGACCACGTAAAGAGGGTCAGCACCTGTCCGCCTAGTGGGTTGGAAGTTCCGTCTAGTGTCGTGGTGAATGACACTGTGTCACCAACAGACACGGACTTCCACGTATTCCATTCGGCTCCTTCGGGGTGTAGCGAAAGATCTTCGAAAGGATAAGGAATACCAGAAACTCTCAGCGCAGGTGCTGCGGATGTCATGGAGACCCGAATCCTTCCCGATTCGCTGGCTTTTTCGGGCTGCACGATCTCGGAAACTTTGCCAGTCCATGTCACCTTCTTTCCCTGGAACACCGCAGTGGTTGGCAACTCCACCCTCGAACGGTTAACAAATTCGGACCAGTCTGTGACCCAGGCGTTGGAGCTCTTTGCGTCTTGTGCCAAACCAGTTGCGATAGGCCCGAACAAGAGGCAAACGACGACTAATGATACTTTCATATATATACTTTGTCCTTTCTTCTTTCCTACATAACAAATGTGTTTTCTTGGCGTTCCTTTCTTCGTTCGTCAGATTCTCGGGAGGCCAATACTCCTTCTCCGGCAGGTACTAGGTAAACAGGGTCTTTCACTCTACGGTCGTCCTGCTCAGGCCAATCGTCTTTGTGTCCATCCGGACCTGTTGGCCGTCGGCGGTCAATTCCATCACTACATGGCTATTCATCTGCCCTTCGGTTGGGTACCCCTTTTCCCGGTCGAACAACATCCAACCGGTTGTCTCCTGGCCGATGATCTTCATGTCCGCATCCGGAATGGCATCTGCCGGCAACTCCATGACAACGATGGGCTCCATGATTACCTTGCTCTTTTCGCTGTTTACAGAGGCGATCTTATAAGACGTCTGCATCTTCATCTTGTCCGACAGGATGGTGCCTGCTCGGTACGTCTGGCCGGCGGCGATTGGGTCCTTGCTGAGTTGGATGAACGTACCTTCGAACATTTGGGTGGTGCTGTCCTCCAGGGCCTTCTGCAAAGCGGCGTTATTGACCCTGCGCACCGCCAGGCGCAGCGGCTCGAGATCGGTTTCTAGCAATTCCCCTACAGGGGAGATCTTGCAGGGAATGCCGACGCCGATCATGGCTGTGACCGCTTTGAAATCCGGGTTGGCGTCGTCAGGTTTGTCACTGTCGAACTCCGCGTTCGCCACCCCGCTCATCTTCATCTTCAGCCGCGTGATCTTCACAAGCGCTGAAATGTTGCCGTTCAAATCTACTTCCGTGATCCGAGCCTTTGCTTCGATGCGGATGTTCTGCGCCATGTTCAGCGTCAGAGGGCCTATTCCCATCTGGATGTCCGTGTTTATATCGTCCACGATATTCAGGACCTGGTCCCGCTTCAACCTATAGCGCAACAGTACAGCTTCGATGGTGGTGGATGGGAATACCGGTCGCTCTATAGCCGGACTCTGCCCCAACTCCGAGCTGCCGGTCTCATCGCCGGTTACCCAATGGGCGGCTCTCAGCGCAGGCGGGCACAACAACCCTGCGAGCCCCCAGAGCGACAACATAAACAACTGCTTCCGCATAATTGCCTCCTTTCTGATTCGTCCGTAGTTCCTAGGGATGTGTTGCCCTGCACCATTCGCGCCATTTGGCCAGCGCGGACTCTCGATCGCTGTCATCCACGTATTGGTGCTTGGGCCCGAAATCCTTGCCGCTAAGGTGCCTGAGTAGAACTACGTCGGCGTACCATAAACGATTCTTCTTGGCATCCAGGCGCCCCACCAAGAACGGCACTGCACTCGCGTCCGAGAACTTCAGACTGGCAAGCGTTTCCGCCATGGCCTCGGCGGGATTGGCCTCTTTCTCCTTGCGATAGGCCTGCCACAAAGCGTCCCGCGCGCTCTCTACTTTTCTCTTCTGAAGCTCCCGAGCAGCGGTGGCGCGCACGGATTCGTGCTTGCTGCCCAAGGCCTCCAGCGCCGCCCGATCGGCCTCTTTCACATCGATCTCACCGAGAGACTGCAAACAGATTCCATAGAAGACGCTTTCGTTGGAATCATCGAGTGTCGCGAGAAGAGCGGTTACGCCTTCCTTATCGGCCATCTTTCCGAGCGCGTCGCAGGCCACCCAGCGCATTTCACTCGGGGCCTCTTTGTCCGCCACAATTCGCCGGAAAACCGGCAGCGCGGCGGTCTTCTTCGTGTCGCGGAGGGCCAGCGCAGCGGCGTGCCGCGATGCATAACTCCGCTTTTCCACCAGTTGCAGGAGTGTTTCGAGAGCACCCGGCTCTTTCATGCCGCTCAGCGCGGAGATCGCGGATTGACGTACCCGCTCGACCTCACTCCCGGTAGCCGCGCGGACCGCCAATAGCGCCTCCGGCCCATCCAGCTTGCCCAAGGCATCCAGAGCTTTGCCGCGCAGCTCCTCGGGGGCGCTTCGCTCCTCGGCAACGCCCGCCAGAACCGGAATGGCCTGAGCAGCGCCCATTTTGCCCAGATTCTCCACCGCCACCGCGCGCGCCTCGCTCCTGGTGTCGCGCGCGACTTTCAACAGACCTTCTAACGCCGGTGGATTGCCAATCGCCGCCAGCGCACTGCCCGCGGCGTTGTGCCGCTCCTTCTTCTTGGAATAAGCCAGAACTCCCAGCAGCGTGTCCACCGCCCCCGCATCCTGCAGTTCACCGGCGGACTCCATGGCGGACTCGGCCAAGCCCCAATCGGCATCGTCGAGGTACTCGCGGATGGCCGCCGCTGCGGCCGGATCCCCGATGTCGCCCAGGGCATCGATCGCCCAAAGCCGCACATTGCGCTCGTCCGTCGCCCGCACCACCTCATGCAACGGCGCAACGGCGGACCGCGCCTTCTGTGATCCTAAATTGAGGGCCGCCACCGAGCGGAGCGGAACCGGGTTTTTCGGGTTCTTCACGATGTCTATCAGTAGCGCGGTCGTGTCCTTGGGAAAGCCTTCGGCGAGCCAGTCGAGAGCGAACACCCGCCGCCATGACTCCAGTCCCGTGTCCGACACCATGGCGCGCAAGTCCGCGGGTCTCATCGCCAGAGCCACCCTCTCAACCGGCTCATATCGTTCGCCGGACTTCGGTTCGTCGAGGTTGAAGCGAAGCACGGTGCGCGTCATATCCGCTCGTGGCAGTCCCATCCGCTGCACGGAGGGAGCCACCACGGCGACGTACTGCCGCATGCCCTCTTTCGCGCCTACGGGGAAGGGCACTTGCACCTCGATCTTCCGTTCCGCGTGCGCCGAGACTCGCCCATAACCCAGCCCCGGGTAGGTCTCAGTTGGGGGCGGCTGGAAACCCGTGCACATGCCGCTCCGATCGCAAAAAATCATTGCATACGTGCCGTCCCTTCCCACCTGGTAGCCCCAGTCCAGCATGTAGCGAAGCTTCATCCTCGGGAGATGAACCGAGGGTTCAACCCGCTCGCGGGCTACGTAGGAACCGGCAATCTGAGAGCTCTCCCTGATCTTCTCCAGCACCACGATTGATTCGCCTAGCTCGACTTCGCGGCCGGTATAGTTGCGCACCACCAGCGCGACCTCCCAGGTGGGGCAACGGAAGTTGAAGGAGGAATACTCGCCGCGAACCAGCGAGGCGTTCACGGCGACACCCTCTCCGGGCGCGGTAAGCGCCTGCTCGCCCGGATTAGCCGCGGCGGTCTTGCCGCTTTTCGCGCTACCAGCCCGCGTTGCCGATTGGTACATGGCGGCGGCGGCCACCACCACGATAGAGGCTACACCCACCGATGCCTTGAGATAAGCAGAACGCGACATGGGTTATGTCTCCTTTCGACTTTACTTCTCAACGACTTCTCAACCACAGTTGGTCTAAGTCGTAATGCCCCAGCTCCCTTGCAGGTCTCAGTTGGGCGGCGGCTTTGGACCCTTCCAGGTCGCCTGCCAGCCATTCATCTCTTCGAACTTCTTCTTTTCGTTAGAACGCCTGCGTCTCCCCACACACGAGGATTCTGAATCTGCCGGCTACGGTGTCAGCGCTCTCGAATCGGCCGGCGATTCGTCTTGCTTCGACCTGGACCTCATCTTCCATTGTGACGGTCTCTGGCCAATATCCCGCCTTTCCTTTCAACTCTGCTTTCCTGGCATTCCTTTCTTCGCTCGTCAGATTCTCGGGAAGCCAATATTGCTTCTCCGAGATGTATTCCTTGACGCCAAAACTCCCGTCGTTCGCTACCGGTAAGGCCGTGATCTCAATTGAGCATCGGGTCGTCCCTAGAAACGCTTTCATTTTGAAGTTACCGATATCGCCGTCGGGGGCAACCTCAAAAGAAACCGATGGCTCACCTTCCCAGTGGCCGACCTTAGGTCGATAATACTCGGTGGCTCTCTCGGTCGAAACCTTGCTCTTTGGCTCCATGGACTGCGCGAACGTGGCCTTCGCGACAGCCGCCGTGATCACAACGGCAATAGCACAGCGGAATGCTGCTACGAGTGCAGTTCGTGACATGGGTTCCTCCTTCCTTCCGTTTCCATTGAGTCAACTCTATTTCCCTTGTTTCTGAATCGCTGAGACACTCGCTCGTCCCACTACAAAGGCGGGATAGCTCACAAAAAACTCACTCGTGTTCATTTTCAGGAGAAAGGCCACCTTAATCGCAATCGGTCCACTTGCTGAAAACGGTACTGCGACTATCCCCATAGCCTGGTTCCCTTTGTCGAGCGTCCATATGCCGTTCAAATTAATGCCTACAGACCGGTCGCTCGTCCTCCAAAAAGACGAATCTGCGGGCGTGGCAGCAAAGTCATTAGCGAGCAACGACACCATAGAAGGTTTCTGGAGAAACCCGGACAGAGTAACTACGACCAGCTTTTGTTCTCCTTCTTTAGCGAAAACACAACCTCCCGACATGTCGCACAAGGAAGGAGTCACTTCTGACGAGGATACATTCAGTTTCAGTTGAGAAAGATCCAACAACAACGGAGGATGATCCTCCGCCGCTAGTGTGCCGACTGAGCCTACGCATGCGATGAGCACCGCAGATATGCCAAGGAGCGTGCCTGCAGCGAGCACAGATGCTTTCTTATTAGCGAAGGTTGCACCTTTCGGAACTCGATCTGCTCGAATCCTGCCGGGGCGTGAATACTGTGACTTCATGTGAGATTCTCCTTTTGTTTTGTGAGGCACCATCAGACTATGATCCGCGCTTTAGCTTTTGATCCGTTATCAGCCGTTGCGCAGCCAATCCCATTTCGGCGTCACCAGCAACATCGCCGTGGCAACGGGGGGCCGTGCTACCGGGGTTATCGGGGTTGGGCTGTCGTGGTCTTCGCCACGTTCTCCTGCAGATACCGTGCTGCGGCCATCTGACCCCAGTTCTTGGTGCTTTCGTCGCCGGCTATGTCTTTGATGGCTTGTAGGGCATCCCCGTCAGGGCTGATCCTGTAATGGCCCAAAAGCTGCACGCTCGCTACGAACTCATTTTTGCCGATTTGTCGTTGCTTGAGGGTTTGGAGAATAAATGGTGCGGCAGCCTCTCTGTCTACTTCTGCGAGCCAGTTGAGCGCGAAAACGCGCATTGGCAAGTCCGCTTGGGAGGTAGTCAGCAACCGCTTGAGGCTGCCCGTCTCAAGCAGAACCACACTCTTGTCTTTGAGGCCCCATCGATCGCTGCTCGCATCAGCACGCGTCATCGTGAGGATGATGCGGTACCTCGATGGTGATGCCGTAGCGGTTCTGGCGACTGTGATTTCGGGCAACACCACTAGCACCCTCGAGGAAAGCTCGCGTTTAAGCCATACGCCCTGGCTCATCGAAGTGGAGTACGTCGCCTTGGCTCCGGAGGCCAACATCGTGTTGCAGAGCGCCGCTGGGGCTTTGTAGTCCGACTTCTGGTGCGTCCCTCCGTCCAGAAAGCCGGCCATGCCCCCTTCCGGCCAGTACTGATTGTGGTTGGCTATCACATAATTGTGCGCGCGGTCATAGTAGTCACTGCCGAAGACCCCGCCGCTTGATCCGGTCTTGTGGTAGACAGCGTAAGCGCCTGTGTAGGAGTCCTGCTCAGGGCTGCCATCCACGAGGATCATATCGTCATTGAAATGCAGACGGTCGCTGCCAGTGTTGGCCAGTTCGAGTGTGACATCGAACTGAAGGGTGCCCCTGACGTTTGGGAACGCCGGCGTCTGCTTTTCGCTAACCGAGCAGTTGACATTAAGACTGTTCCTTAATTTATCGCGTTCCTTTGCCTGCTGGGTTTGCTGGTCTTGACCTTCGCAAGAAGTGGCGAACAGAGACACTGCCAAGATCAACTTGGCAGATGACGTGCGTTTCATTTTCTTTCCTCCTTCTCATAATTCACCAATGGAGTGTTCCGTCGCGTTCGGAGTCGTGGCGCGACCAACGCAATCAACCCTGCTGTAGCGAGTCCCAACAGAATTGGGGGATGCAGCAAGAGCCAAGCCCATACCACAATGGGCTGGAGGGCCAAGCGGACCGTGATTCTGGCCGCACCCATAGAGGCGATTGGTCGGGCCGCATGAGGACTGAGGCGGTAGTATTCTCTTACGAGAAGTGTTCCCCAACGGTCATGCATCAGATACTGATCTCGAAAACGAGACAGCGTTTGCACCTCGAACGATCCGGCGTCTCCGGATGCCGCAGTGACTACGAAACAAAGGCGTTTTGCGGGAAGGTTGGCTGTGGGATCGAGCGATAACACCGCATTTCTCAGCCCGTCGTCGTTCGGATCGAGACTCAGCACCCGCATGATGGTTGACTTGGTCTTGTTATTCAAATCACGAGTCACAACCTCCGCCGGCACTCCCCTCAGATCGAGACGCTCTGTACTGGCAATGTTGAGTGGCCTGACATATACTCGCGTAATTCCAGAGAAAGTCTGGTCAGCGCCAGGGTTCGTGACCGGGACCTGCCGAGTGCTTTCAGAGGCGGGAACAGCCGGCGTCGCTGATGCCTCCTGCATTGGAGCAGGTTCCTCCGTGCGCTCCGGAGTCAATACTTGCCCTGCGGCGTAGGATTCCAACAGCTTTGACTTCGCCATGTATAGCTGAACCAGGTGGCGCAAGGCCTCCTGGTCCCTGTGGTGCAGAGCCACGGCCGTTTCGTGGTCACGAATGGCCCGGTCCAGATTCCCGAACCTTTCGATGTAGAGCTGGCCGCGCATGCGGTAAGCCTTTGCGAAGTCCGGGTATGCTTCGATGAGCCTGTTGTACTCCTTCAAGGCGCCGTCGCGATTTCCGGATGCGTTCAGACTCTCCGCTCTCTGGATCCGCTTTGATCCGGCCGATCCCCAGCCGGCAATCGACGTGATCGCAAAGAATAGGAAAACCGCCCCCACAGTGATCGCGACCGGGGGTTTGGCGACGGTTCCTCGGGCGAATGCGCTCCAGGTCGGAACTTCGCGACCCGAACCTGACAACTTTACGACCCGCGTGCGCAGAATCATGTCGTGCCACGACTTGCGCCCTCGGTTGAACAGAATCCACAAGCCACCCAGGAACAGCACCATCGAGAGGGTGTATTTCAGCAAGAACCTCCCGAGGGATCGCAACAAACTCAGTCCCTCGGCTGTTTCCGGCACAACCCGGAGGCCCATAATTCGCTTGCCGAACGATTGCCCGAAGTGGTGTGTTGGGAGGATCTCAATCACGATGCCGAGGACGACAATAAAAAATTCGCCGCCGGCTTGAGAGGGTAGTCTGGTCAGGTCGTAGGTCCAGTCGGGGTATAGGGTCTGGAAGACAGCGCTGACCGCTGTACCAATTGTCGCCACGATCGCGACGTCGATGATCCAGGCAAGCAGGCGTTCGCCGAAGCTGGCAAGGCGATTTCCGCCTGTCATCGCCTCGGCCGCCACGGTAGGGGCCGATCGCGGCAGAGTCGTGGCAGTCGCCGCGGCGTTGATCCCAGGCCGCCGGAATCCGAAGTAGAGCAATGGTGCCGCAATCGCCGCCCCAAGGAGGAGCGTCCCCAGCATGACGGTGGGGTTCGAGGACCTTAGAGCTTCTGTCAAACCGACAACGGCGAATGCCCCACCGAAGAAGGTGAGGAACCCCTGCCACCATTTCAGCGGCTGGCGGAACGCCCAGACCAGGAAGAGGACGCCCAGGAGAATGGCGCGAAGCGAGTCACCCTGCGGTGACGGCGTAGAAAGCGTGCTGAACCCGGCGAACAACAGGATGCCCGCCGTGATCAGTCCGCCCACGCTGTGCCGGCGTGGCGGCGCTGGGGGCGGCAGGGCCGGTGTGACCGCGCTTGGAGGGGCCGCCATCCCCTCTTGCTCCGCTCTCGGATTTGGATCCGGCACAAGTTGGACCGGAATGGTGTCATGCGTTCCCCCGCACAATGGGCACTCGATCCTCTTGCCGATCAGTTCTTCCGCACAGGTCAGGAACTTGGCGCACCGTGTGCAGTAGAATTGTCCCTTCATGGGTGCCTCCGCTGGCCGCTGGGAATGGCTCGAAGTCTCAGCGGCACTGCATCGCCTTCATGGCTGCTTTCGGACGCCGGAAGCCGAAATAGAGCGCCACGAGGCACGGAACGAGTATGATGAGCTTCGTGGCGGGGTCTGCGATTTCGAGCAAAGCACGCATCGCGTATCCTCCACCCACGAATGTGAGTAGAGCCTGCCACCACTTTAGCGGCTGGTGGAACGCCCACGCCACAAATAGCGCGCCGACCACAATCCACTGCAGCGCGCCCCCACCGGAAAACATCAGGAGGAACCCAATCAGTAAGAAGAAAGCACCCGCCACCAGTCCACTGCGCCTGTAAAGCCGTGGCGCTGCCGCCGACGGGCTGGCTGCTCCACCCGCGGCGGGGACCACATCGTGAGTCCCACCGCACAGTTGGCACGCGACCGTTTTGCCGATCGCCTCCTCCTCACACGGCAGGAACCTGTTGTACTTCGCACAATAGAATTGTCCGCTCATCTTCGCCCCCGTGTAACGATATGCGAAACTACGACGACCACCTGAACCGGGAATGCCGTTCTCATCTCCATCCGTTGTTCCGGCTCCTACTATGTACTGCGAATCGACGCGAAAGTATTACACCCAAGCATTCGGGATGCGGCTTTTCGGAGGTGATCGTCTTCATTTAACTGGATCTCAGTGCTGGCGTGCCGGGTCATTGAGCGGCGCGCTACTTGTCCTGGTACAGTTTCCCGTCGTAGCGCCCGCCCCACGTGGCGTCCTTGCCCATCGATTTCGTCATCAGAATGCCGAGGTGTTTCCCTTGGGGAGTCGTGATCTTGCGCCACGCCACGCATCCCACCTGGGTCAGCGTGCCGCCGGTCTCCACCTGCATGATCTTCTCGCCCATGTCGACCGTCCACTTTTGGCTTTCGCCTTTGAGTCTCGTCACAAGCACTCTGCGCTTTTCGTCCGGCGCTATCACGTCCTGCCAGGACTGTTCTCCAATGGGCGATTGATCCTTCCCGCCGATGCGCCAGATCTGGCCCTCAGCGCTGCCAAAGGCATTCTCCCCGGTTCCCTGCCTTTCGAACACGACGATCCTCCGCTCGCCGGCGCTGGTCTTGACGTCCTCATAGCGATACTGGCCGTACGCCGTGGATTCCGTGACTACGTTGTCCTTCTCCTCCACCACGACTCCGAAACCTCCGTCTCTGAAGTAGGTCCAGGGATTAAGTTCCTGGCTTGGCGCGCTGAGCGTCACTATCTGATCGGATTTCTCCCCCAGCAGGTTCGAACCTGTCACGTCGAAAACCATGTGGAGTTCAACGTTCATGCCCGACGAGGCGCACATCACTACTGCAGGCCTGTCCAGTTTCTTCTGGCCTTGCGGAGTTTGACCACCGCAGGAATTGGCGAAAAACGATGCCGCCAATATCAACCACAACCTGTCAGATGACGCGCGGTTCATTTCCCTTTCTCCTCTTCACAACTCCCCGACACGTGTCCTGCCGCCGGCCTTACGGATGAGCGGCCTAGTAGCCACTGAGGCCGCGCCTTGGCCGTAACCGACGTATGGGATAGCAAACCTATGCCCAACACAAGCAACGTAACGTAGGCCCAAAGCGCTCATGTACTCCGAGGCAAAACATCCCACCCTCAACGTGCACCGGCTGCCCAAAGCTCAGAAACGAGCGGAGGCCGAACGACAAACCCACCCCGGCGATGGACAGGGCCTCCCAAATGACGGCGCTTGCCCGCCATAGAATGTAGCCGATGCGAGAACGAAAAGCACCGACCCGCCTGCCGAAAACGAATCAGTCTGACAAAGGGCTTCCATTTGTCAATTGCATATACACTACGATATTGGGAATTTGGGAATCATATGCAACGATTGTGCTGCCTCTGCGAGCCTTCCGACATCTCGTCTCGCAAGCATCTTGGCAATATTCGGCCGCCAGAGTCGCATGACCGACAATCTTGGGTTCCTCTCCCAAAAGTGTAATTCCCTGCGCCTTGTTTTGACGCACATACCTTGCTCGCAGCCATCTGACTACAGTCCTTCGTCCTTTCGGGCAGGTTCTGATGCTCCGATGACGATACGGCTCTATACTCGCAGCCAAGTCTTGAAGCCAAACAGACTACCACCAAAGACCCGTCGTCAGTCTCTTGGCGTTGCCGGCCGGCTCCCAAAACGTTCTTACTCTACAAATAATAGGGCGGTCTACCACCCAACATCGCCGTGACAATGCGTGCACAACCGGCTGCCTTTCTTCATCCGAAGCATGCAGTCAACGCAGAATGCCGTCCCACACGACTTACACCGGTATGGTGAGCTCAACACGGCACCGCCAATGTCAAACGGGTTACCGAAACCCCCGCCGGAGATCTCGGCAAGAGGTTTGCGGCAGTCGAAGCACCTAATCGCGCTGGTTGTGGACTCCGGAGTACCGAACAGGCGTTGTAAAATACTCATACGACTTCTCCTTCTTATTCATCATTACGTTCGAGCCGCTGTCAATGTCCTTCTGATGCCTTGTCTTTCGGAAGCCCCCATGCCAAAGAGGCTTTGCAGTGGTTTGGGGTGTCGCCCGATGGCTGCGTCCACAGCAACTGGCGAGGCCACGTCGGCCGCAGGCGCGATGGCGGGAACAAAACGCTCTCCGGAGCGAAGACATCCTCTACCCATGCCCCGCCTCCGCACGCTGTGAACTGGCTGGCTTGGTCGATGCTTGCAGCGGTCCGCCGCTATCTTTGCCAAGCCGTTCAGACGATATATGATATCATAATCAGATCTGGAACTATCATATTTATTTTTATCGCGGTGAAGTAGTCGTTCTATTGGTGTGCATTCGTGGCCACGTGGTTTTAGTTCACCCTTCGACTGCATTGCCTTCGTGGCTGCTTTCGGACGGCGGAAACCGAAATAGAGCGCCACGATGCACGGAACGAGTATGTTGAGCTTCGTGGTGGGGTCTGCGGTTTCGAGCAAGGCACGCATCGCGTATCCTCCACCCACGAATGTGAGCAGCGCCTGCCACCACTTTAGCGGCTGGTGGAACGCCCACGCCACAAATAGCGCGCCGACCACAATCCACTGCAGCTCGCCCCCAATCCCGGGCGAAAACATCAGGACTAACCCGAGGACCAAGAAGATGCCGCCGAAGATCAATCCGTCGAGACTGTACATTCGGGCCGGCCGCTGATTGGCTCCTGCCTGCGCGGGAACGGCATCGTGAGTACCGCTGCACAGTTGGCACGCGACCGTTTTGCCGATCGCCTCCTCCTCACACGGCAGGAACCTGTTGTACTTCGCGCAATAGAATTGTCCGCTCATCTTAGCCTCCGTGTTAACGATGCGCCCAATCACAACTGCCACCTGGATCGGGAATGCCGTTCCTATCTGATCCGTCGTTCCGGCTCCCTACTGTGTACTGAACATCGACGCGAAGTATTACATACGGGCATCTAGAATGCGGTCTTTCGGAGGTGATGGTCTTCATCCAACTGGGTCTCAGTGCTGGCGTGCTGGTTCCCTGAGCGGCGCGCTACTTGTCCTGGTACAGTTTCCCGTCATATCGCCCGCCCCACGTGGCGTCCTTGTCCATCGATTTCGTCATCAGAATGCCGAGGTGTTTCCCTTGGGGCGTCGTGATCTTGCGCCAGGCTACCCATCCCACCTGGGTGAGCGTGCCGCCGGTCTCCACCTGCATGATCTTCCCGCCCATGTCGACCGTCAATTTTTGGTTCTCGCCTTTGAGTCTCGTCGTGAGCACGCTGCGCTTTCCGTCCGGTGCGATCACGTCCTGCCAGGACTGTTCTCCGATAAGCGATTGATCCTTCCCGGCGATGCGCCAGATCTTCCCCTGGTCGCTGCCAAAAGCCTTCTCCCCGGCGCCCTGCCTTTGGAACACGACAATCCTTTGTTCGCCGTCGCTAGTCTTGACGTTCTCATAGATATACCCGCCGTACACCGTGGATTCCGTGACTTCACTATCCTTCAGTTCCAGCACGACCACGAGACTTCCGTGGCTGAACAATGTCCAGGGATTCAGTTCCTGGCTCGGCGCGCTGAGCGTCACTACCTCTTCGGGTTTCTCCCCTAGCAGATTCGAACCTGTCACGTCGAAAACCATGTGGAGTTCTACGTTCATGCCCGACGTGTTGTACAACACTACTGCCGGCCTATCTAGTTTCTTCTGGCCTTGCGGAGTTTGACCACCGCAGGAATTGGCGAAAAACGATGCCGCCAATGAGCTCTTTGCGTCTTGTGCCAAGCCATTTGCGATAGACCCGAACAAGAGGCAAACCACGAGCAATGATACCGTCATATACTTTGTCCTTTCCTCTTTCCTACATAACAAGTGTGTCTTCTTGGTGTTCCTTTCTTCGCTCGTCAGCTTTTCGGGAAGCCAATACTCCTTCTCCGGCACATATTGTTTGAGGCCGATAGTTACGTGGTTAGCTATTGGCAACGCGCTGATCTCAATCAAGCATCTAAGCTGCAACCGATCGCGCTTTTTCCCCCGCCTCGGTAGCGACGTTTACCGTGCGCTACCCCACCTAACGCGCCCCGCGCCGGGTGTTGACTTTGTTTGATAACCGTGTCTTACCCCCCATGCACGCGCGGCGTCCTCCAACTTCGCATTCCCGCAGTTCAGGAAGTGTTCAGCCATCTCACGGACGTTGAACGAATTGAGCGCATCGATCAACGCATCCTCTGAACCCGGTTCACCCCGTCCAATGAAGAAGGAGTGAGCTGCGGCGATCACTGGCTTGTCACGCTCCGTCAACGCTGTGAGCAGGGCACTGACCGCACGGGGGTCGTTGATCTCGCCCAACGCACCCGCCGCAAAGATTCGGACATCGGGGGCCTTCAGGGCAGCGATCAGGGGTTCTACCGCACGGGTGTCCTTAATTTCGCCCAACGCAAACGCCGCAAACGCTCCGCCGACAACATCCGGGGCCTGCAGGGCGGCGATCAAGGGTTCCACCGCGCGGGGGTCTTTGATTCTCCCCAACGCAATCGCCGCCGGGCCTCGGACATCCGGGTTCTTCAGGGCGGAGATCAATGGTTCGACCGCACGGAGGTCCTTGATTTCGCCCAACGCAATCGCCGCAGAGCTTCGGACGTTCGCATCTGGGTCCTTCAAGGCAGCGATAAAGGGTTCCACTAAACGGCGGTCGTTGATTCTCATCAACGCCTGGGCCACAAACCTTCGGACGCTAGCGTCCGGGTCCTTCAAGGAGGCGATAAAGGGTTCCACCGAACGGGGGTCTTTGATTTCGCCCAACGCCTGAGCCCCAGAGCTTCGGACGCGAGCATCCGGGTCCTTCAGAGCGGCAATCAGGGGCTCGACCGCATGCGTTCCGATTTTGCCCAACGCCAAGGTCGCTTCCCCTCCGACCTCAGAATCCGGGCCTTTTAGCAAGGCGATCAGGGGATCGACCGAACGGGGGTCTTTGATTTCGCCCAACACATGGACCGCAGACCATCGGACACGAGCATGCGGATTCTTCAGGGCGGCAATCAGGGGCTCGACGGCAGGCGTACCGATTTTGACCAATACATCGACCGCACGTACTCGGACGTCGGTTTTCTTGTCATTCAGCCGGCTGATCAGTTGGCTCACGTTATCGGTTTGCCCATACACGTCCGGTACAAGCCCGAGTAGGCAGAAGGACAGCAATATCCACACTGCAGACTGCCGTCTGGTCTGCCAGCAGCGACGGTTTCCCAACGGAATAATAAGATCTCCTCCAAGACCAGGGGCGCCACGAGCAGGATTCAAGGTTCTGCTCAAATGTTCATTTGGCACTCCCCGGTCCGCATTCAAAGCGGTTTGGCTTGCCCGAACCGCGAGCGATCCATCAAGGAATCACCCCCTTGGCGGCGGGGCAGAATGCTTTCTCGCGTCGGTTCAGAAAGACTGTCCGGTCACATCGCGCAATTCTTGTTTGGCAGAAAAGACTCCCAACAAACGTTGGCGATTAACCCATGGTGCCGCATGGTTGGTCGCGTCCGTGCCCGTGAGCGCAAGACATCAGAATTGGAAGCTCTTGTTCTCCAGGACATTGGAATTGGCCTCGAAAGTGGTGGAATCCTTCTGGTCTCCAGGTAAAGAGCTCCGGGGGTTGACCGTTCCTGGCACAGTGAAAACAAACACAGTTCCCACCAAGTCAGTAATATCGTAGACGCCCGACATCCTAGTGATGATAGAGAACTCGATGGTGCCGGCCTTTCCTTCGGAGAGACGGTAACCGCTTAGATTGAAGGCGGTATCACCACTTGGTAATGCTAAGGTAAGGTCTTTTTCGGCGTCCTTGTACGAGACAAGAACCCGTTTTGGCAGGCTGCAGTAGATTACGAGGCTAAACTGCTGCTTCTCATCACGCAAGCTGTACTCCGCCTTGCCAGTTACACTCGACCCTTCTCGGATCAACCGGAGGTTTTTCAACGTAACAGTTGTTCCAGCGGCGTACGGCCTCACGAACGCGGGTATGCCCTCTATCCGTACGCTTTCGCTGAGAGTCAGTCGTTCCCTGGAAGTGGCTGCCACCTTGGTGTTTTGGACGCCGGACTGCGCCAATGCTGAGTTCGCGGGACTCACCACTATGACAGTGAAGATGGCACACCAGAATGCTGCTACGAATATTCCTCGTGACATGGGTCCTCCTTCCTTCGTTTCACTTTCGAATTAGCATCGATTAAGTGATGGACGCTGTATCGCCGGCTTGAGGTCCTCCGGCCCGCTCATCTTGGCCTCCGTGTTAACGAAGCGCCTAATCACAACTGCCACCTGGATCGGGAATGCCGTTCCTATCTGATCCGTCGTTCCGGCTCCTACTGTGTACTGAAAATCGACGCGAAAGTATTACACCCCGGCGTCTTGGGACGAGGACTTTCAGAGGTGGTTGTCTCTATTAAACTGGAGCCGAGTGCTGGCGTGCTGCGTCCTTGAGCCCTATCGAAGACCGCATGAAGCCATCACGCAAGCGCTGGACTGAAAACCATCGCCGCCAACATCGTGAGGCTCTGAGCCCTTGATCCTCCTGATAAAATGGCAGATACTACCCATTGACATCACCTCGCATTTGGCTAACACTTGTTGTGTGTGAGACTTTTCCCACTTGGGGTGCTCCGCGGTGTAGTCCTGGAGCCCCGCGCGGATCGGACGGTCCTCCGCTCAGAGAGCAAATCCATTCCAACCTGACGTGGCGCTCCACCTCAGTTATCCAGCGCTTCGTTCTTTCGGCGACACTGTTCCTCTTCTGTGTTTGCGCGCAAGCCCCCGCACAAACCGCAACTGCGCCCCCGAGCAAGAGGCCTCCCTGTGCAGACTTGAAGCCCGGCGTAACCATCGAGACCATCGCGAATAACTCCGAGGGCGAGAAGGCCGGGTTGGCTGAGGGCGATATTGTTCTCGCTTGGGCTCAAGGCGATCGCCAAGGTGAAGTTGTCTCTCCGTTCGACCTGGCAGCAATAGAGAGCGAAATTGCGCCTCGCGGTGCCGTGACACTGGAGGGAATGCGCGCTGCGGGAAAACAACGCTGGGTACTTGGACCTGACACTTGGGGCATCACGACACGGCCAGACCTGCCGGAAGACGCTCTCTCCATCTATCGCGAGGGCCGGGAACTGGCCAAGGCCGGTAAACCGGCTGACGCGGGCGCCCGATGGCGCGCGGCTGCGGCAACTGCTGCTAAGCATTCATGCGCGTGGCTGGGCCCTTGGCTGCTGTTCCATGCTGCCGAGAAGCTCGCTGAGGCGCGGCAGTGGAACGAAGCCGATGGCGATTACCAGGCGGCGGCGCGAGCCTCGACATTGTCCCCGCCCGTCAAGGCACAATTGCTGCAGGCTTGGGCTGCCGCATCGATGCAGATGAACGATTGGGCCGGCACGGAGGCGCACTATCGGGAAGCAGTCCGCCAGTTGCACCAGGCGGGTTCGGAAACGATGGGGCTGGCGAGAAGCCTGGCCGGTCTCGGAAGAGTGGCGGAACATCGAGTTGAGTTGGAGAAGGCCGCGGATTACTACCGGCAGGCATTGGCGATCCAGGAAACGCTGGCCCCGGGCAGCCTCGATGTAGCTGCAAGTCTGAGTAACCTCGGCAGTGTTGCCAGTGCTGGAACAGGTGTGGACAAAGCGGAGGATTACTACCGGCGAGCCCTCGCGATCCGCGAGAAGGCTGCTCCCGATAGTCTGGGCGTAGCCGACATCCTGGATAAGCTTGGCCTGCTGTCTTATTATCGTGGGAACCCCGCCCAAACGGAAGAGTATTGCAGCAGGGCTAAGGCAATCGACGAGAAGCTTTCCCCCGACAGCTTGGCCATTGCGTCGGCGCTCAACCATCTCGGCCTTGCCGCGGAGGATCTGGGAGACCTGACCAAAGCTGAGGATTACTATCGCCGAGCCTTGGCGCTTAACCAGAGGCTGGCGCCGGGCAAGGTCGAGGTAGGGAAGGTCCTGAACAATCTCGCCAATGTGGCAAGTGAACGAGGAAACTTGGTCAAGTCGGAGGCATACCACCGGCAAGCTTTGGCGATCTTTCAAAAAGAAGCCCCCGGCGGCCTGTTTGTAGCGGCAAGCTACCATAACCTTGGCGAAGTTGCGTACAAACGCGGGGACCTCGACCAAGCTGAGGAGTACCATCGCCAAGCCCTCGCCATCCGCGAGAAGGCAACGCCTGGCAACCTGGCTGTAGCGTTCAGCCTGCTCTCGCTCGGCAATATCGCAGCGGGGCGCGGGGAGTTGGCCAAAGCGGAGGATTTCTACCGCCGCGCTCTCGCGATCCGTGAGAAGCAAGCCCCTGACAGCTTGGCGGTAGCGGCCAACCTGAACGAGCTTAGCAATGTGGTCTTCGATCGCGGCGATGAAGCGAAGTCCGAGGAGTACCTCCGCCGCGCCCTCGCGATCTACCAGAGGCTGGCCCCTGGCAGCCTGAACATCGCGGCGGTGACCCACAATCTGGGCGATATCGCCCGTCATCGCAAAGATCTTTCCGCGGCCGAGGCGTACTATCGCCAGGCGCTGGAGATCCGAAGAGCGTTGGCTCCGGAGAGTGAGCACTCGGCCGAAACGCTGGCCGCGCTGGCCGGGGTCATGCGGGAGAGAGGCCAACCGGCTGCCGCCGGAGAGCTGTTTCAGCAATTCCTGGCCGCGCTGGAGAGCCAAGCCGCGCGTTTGGGAGGCTCCGGCGAAATTCGCTCCGGCTTTCGCGCCACGTGGGCTGGCCACTACCGCGAATACCTGGACCTGCTGATGTCTCAGAAACAGCCGGAACTTGCTTTTCAGGTCCTGGAGCGCTCGCGGGCACGCACTCTGCTCGAAACGCTCAGCGAAGCTCGCATCGACATCCGCCAAGGTGTCGATCCCTCCCTGCTTCTGCAGGAACGCTCTCTGCGGGCGACGCTTCGGGCAAAAACCAACCGCAGAATTGAGCTGGCCGAGGATCGAGATACGGAAAACCTGTCGGCCGTGAACAAGGACATCGATGGCCTGCTGTCGCAATACAGTGAAATAGAAGGGCGGATTCGTACGACCAGCCCGAAGTACGCGGCCCTGACCCAACCGCAGCCGCTGACCACGCAAGCGGTGCAGCAGTTGCTGGATGCCGACAGTGTGTTGCTGGAGTACGCGCTGGGTGAGCAACGCAGCTACGTATTCGCCTTGACCACGATTTCCCTAGATGCCTATGAGTTGCCGAAACGCGCGGAGATCGAGAGCGCCGCCCGGCGAGTCTACGACCTGTTGACATCACAGAACCGATGGATCGCCGGGGAATCGGGCGAGCGGCGAAGCCAACGGATCGCTGCGGCTCAGGCGGATTACGGGGCGGTGGCCGGCGAATTGAGCCGTATGGTCCTAGGCCCGGTGGCGGCGCGGCTGGAAGGCAAGCGGCTGCTGATCGTGAGCGACGGGTCGCTGCAGTACGTACCGTTTGCGATTCTCCCTGTGGCGGGGCGGAACGTTCCGCTGGTCGCCGAGCATGAGATAGTGCACTTGCCGTCGGCCTCGGTTTTGGCGGCGCTGCGGCAGGAGGAATCCGGACGGGGAACGCGGACGCGGAAGACAGTTGCTGTCCTGGCGGATCCCGTGTTCGACAGGACGGACCCCAGGGTCCTGTCGGCGCGAAGCCGGAGCCGCGCGGCAGGAGCGGGATCCCAGGCGGGAGTGGCTTCCGATGCGGCGGTGCGGCTGACGCGCTCGGTTGGTGACGTAGGTTTGCGGACGACCGAGGGGTCTGTATTGCCGCGTTTGGCATTTTCGCGGCGCGAAGCGCAGGCGATCCTGGCGCTGACGGCCAAAGGCAGCGGGCTCGAAGCGGTGGATTTTCAGGCCAGCCGGGAGACGGCCACCAGCGCCGAACTGGCGCAGTACCGGATTGTCCACTTTGCGACCCACGGCCTTCTGGACAACAAACATCCGGAGTTGTCAGGGTTGGTGTTGTCGATGGTGGACGAAGAGGGGAAAGCGCGGAACGGCTTTCTGGATCTGGAGGACATCTACAACCTGAACCTGCCGGCGGACCTGGTGGTGTTGAGCGCGTGCGAAACCGGATTAGGGAAGGAGATGGGCGCGGAGGGGCTGGTGGGATTAACCCGGGGATTCATGTATGCCGGCGCGCCGCGCGTGTTGGCCAGCCTGTGGAAGGTTGATGATGTCGCCACGGCGAAGTTGATGGAAAGCTTCTACCGGGGCATGCTGAAGGAGGGAAAGAGGCCGGCTGCGGCGCTGCGCCAGGCGCAGCTGGAGATGTGGAAGCAAGGGCGCTGGGTGAATCCGTATTATTGGGGGGCTTTCACGCTTCAGGGGGAATGGCAATAAGGTGACCAACGGCGAGACCGCCGTGCGGAGCGGAGACGATGTGAAGCGTCGAGAGCCAAGTCCCGAGGAATTTCGTAGGCTACTCTACAGGCTTGACCCGGATACCGTCCAGGCATGGGTCAAGTACAATCGTCTCCGGCTAAAACTGGTCAAGTTTTTCGAATGGCACCATTGCAGAGACGCTGAGGACCTTGCCCCCGAGGTTCTTGAACGGATCGCGAGCAAACCGGACTTGGATCTGATCTGTTCCGTTCCCGAGTTTGCAGTCGGTGTCGCCCGGAATTTATGCAAGGAGAGTCATAGGAGGCAGCACCGGGAACTTGCTCTGGAGGATTGTCCAGCAGGGGCGGAATCCCTGGCCGACCCTCGAAGCTGTGGGGACCCAGTCGATCACACTGAACAGGATCCGATATTGGAGTGTCTGGAGATATGCCTCGCCAGACTGGACAAACGCGATAAGGTCTTGGCTGTACAATACTACCATGCTGATGGCGTCAAGCTGTACGTTAAGCGGAGAATGCTCGCGATCTCGTTTGGGTCCACAGCCAACGCCTTAAGGGTTCATCTGAATCGACTGAGGGGAAAGCTCGAGCGAGAGGTTGTGGAGCTTCTAAAGAACCGCCCCCCAACCCAGTAGACCCTCTGTGCCAAGATCGATGAGACGCCTTCCCGTCCGGCATTTACTGTAGGGGGCGGAGAAGGAAACACTCATGAAGAAGCATACAAATGGCGCTGTCGTGCCTTCCGTCGTTTTGGCCCCGCCTGGCCCCAGGCTGCGGGAGCGTTCGTGGGGGTTTGCGGGCCCATCCGTAACACTTTTCGAAGTCAAATCAGTACTAGTGTTGGGTCCCTGCGTGCGCAGACGAATGCGTTGTATTGCTAGCGAGGCGATAGACCAGTGATAAAGAGGGGCAGTGGAATGAAGCAATCGGGCCAGAACAGGCGATACTTACTGGGCGCAATGCCGGCCGACGAGCGAGCGGCCTGGGAAGACCGGTACTTCGCAGATGACGACGTTTTCGAAGAGCTCGTGGACGCTGAGAACGACCTCATTGACGCGTATGTCCGAGGGCGTCTGTCGAACGACGAGCGTCAACCGTTCGAGGATTGTTATTGCAACTCTCCCGAGGGGCTCGCTCGTGTCAAGTTCGCTGAGGCTTTACGCGAAACTCGCGCCGGTCGTCGCGCCCCTGTTGGCGCGTGGACGAAACCGAGCTGGGCAACGATGCTGGCCTTCCTGCCGGCGCCACGGTCGTTCGCCTGGGCGGCAGGGATTACCGTCATGATTGCGGCAGGGTGTGCTTGGCTCATGGTGGAGAACCACCGCCTTCGCAATGAGCTACAGATCGCCAAAGTCACGCAAATGGCAGCACGCCAGGGCGAACAGGGGCCGCAAGGGAGAGCAGCAGATACTCGGCATGCTCTCGAACCAAACACAGAGGGCCACGGAGCCGGCGTGGCCAAGTTGCGAGGCCCTGAGTCCGCAATTGCCATACTGACGTTGACACCCGGTGTAATTCGGAGTGGAGGTGAGCCACAACAGACTCTAGTTCTGTCCCTTAACAAATCGTGGGTGCGCCTACAACTTTCAGTAGCAGTGGAATATGGGAAATATCAGGCTGATTTGCAGACGGTCGAAGGCCAGGAAATTGTGCACATAGGTGCGAGTGATATTCAGACGAATAGGGATCGGGGATTGGTTGTTTTGCTTGTGCCAGCAAATGTTATTGGTCCAGGTGATTACGTCGTGAGGCTGAGTGGCATTGGCAACAACCGAAAACCTGAGGATGTCGAGTTCTACAGTTTTCGAGCGAAGCGGCAAGAGGCCCAGTAGTGTCCGGGCGCGAACGTCCTGGACCTGGCCACTAGAATCTGCGATGGGGCGCACAACGCACCCGCCGGTGAACTCCTGATGGGCATCGAGACCTGAAAGACCGGTGCGGGGGCAAGTACACGGTCGGCCAACGGAAGCCGCTAGGCAAAAGGCTGGGGTACGCCCTCGCAATACCGCCTTTCTGGGAGGGCATGCCGTTCCTCCACTCGTCGCCGTTCCCCGTGAAGTTGCGGACGACCACCGACCGCCCGGTCTGCCCGCCTGCGAGCGTGTCGGTGATCTTGAACCGCTACCACGCCGTGATGCGCGTGACCCATGGGGCCGTGCAAGGTACCCGGCAAAGGCGTTGTCCACGATAGCGATGGACACCTGCTTGGTTTCGGATGCGACCTTGCCCCAGATGTAAGGAGGTGTACTGGCCTCCGGACGCGAGGAGGGGCGATGGTTCGCTAAGCCGGAACGTACGCGAAGCTTCGAAGAGCGTGAGCCTTTGCCGACGGAGTCTGCGCAGCCCCGAAACTCAGACTGGAAAGCTCAGGGCTTTGCGGGCTTCGTCGATGATCGGTTTGAACCTCTCGGGATTTCTCCTAAGGAAACGCAGAACCTCCGCCACGCAAAGGTGGTCTTCCGCGAACTTGATGGCCTCCATCGGCTCCACTCGGACTCCGAAATACTGTCGGCCACCTGTGTGCGTATCCAAGATCGTGCCATCGCCCATCACGCCCCAAGAATGCTGCCGCCAGACGTAATCCGGGCCGAGGTAGTAGCCAATAGCGATGGCTGCAGACTTGCCTTTGAGCCAGAAGAGCGCCGCGTTCCGGTGACATTCGTTCGGGCGTCCGCGCATGATGCGGACATCGGTGTTATCGAATGGCGCACCTGCATCGGCGATGACCTGAAGGTAAGGGTCTTCGATGAAATCTACATCTGTTCCACCGATGCGAAGGAGAATATGTCGCAATCGGGTGCGCGCAGATGCCGCCATTCCCCGAGTCTACCGCTCTGCACTGCCCGACGAAAACAGAACGTCGAGGAGAGGTTCGAGCCAGCGGCGGTCCGCACCAGCGGCGTACGAATCCCAGGTTGCGAGTGCCGCTTTGAGACGGGCTACCTCCGCGTCGACCAATTCGAACTCGCGGGCTGCAACGGAGACCGCCGGATTCCAAACTACGCGCTCCAGCCCATTCGTAATTTCGCGTGTGACCGCCAGTGTTTTCTCTTCTTCCGCGTCAAGTGCGATCTTGTCCTGCACGGCCCAAATCGCGCGAATGGATCCCACGTCTGCCCGCTGCGCGCCCAAGAGCGCGTGCAGGTTGAGACGCTGGGTATGATCCAGTGTCAACTTCATCGGTTTCATTTCGGGGATTACGGATTGGAATACAACAAGATGTAGCCCGCCGTGGCACCGGCAGGCGTCTTCACTTTCAGCACGCCGGACCACCCAGACGGGTTGCTGGCTCCCATCAGTTCGGCGAAGCGGTAGCCGTTGCCAGTGCCACCCGCCAGAATCAGTTCGCCGCCCGCAGTGACCTCAAGCAGTCGGTGATCGGCAAGGTTCGAGCCAGGCCCGTAGACGCGGAGGGGCGACTCCGCGTTGTCCTTGGCAGCGATCACCATCGCGCCGCACGCCATTCCAGCGGCCGCGGGGGCGGTCTGCGACGCCCACGTGCGAGCGTATCCGCTCTTCGGATCGTTGCCCTGTTGCAGGCACGCTCCCCACAGGTAGATGGCACCGCTCGTCCAGTTGTCGCCGTTGCCGGCGAACTGCCGCACGACGATCCACAGTCCGGTCTGCCCGCCCGCGAGCGTTCCGCTGATCTTGAACCGCTGCCAGGCGGTCGTCAACGTGATGCTCGTCGGGCCGGCGAGGTAGCCGGCGTAGGCGTTGTCCACGATGGCGATGGACACCTGCTTGGTGCCCGATGCCACCTTGCCCCAGACGTAGAACGTGTACTGGCCTCCGGACGCTAGGCCCGCCACCTGCTGCTGGATGATCGGCGTCGCGGTCACCGCCGTGATTGTGTCCGCGGTCGAGTTGCCATCCGGCGCGGTGGTGCTGTTCCCGGTGGCCGAGCACGATCCGCCGTTCTTATCCCAGGTTGCGACGGTGAAGTCCTCGGAGTACTTCGCCATATTCTCGATGGGACCGCCTACCGTTTGAAACGCGCCGCACTCGAACGATTGGAAGTGGGAGTCCAGATAAGCCCACTGATTGTTCGCCGCAACATAGGCGAAGGAAGCACCACCGGAGCCATCTCGCAGAGCCAGGGTGCTCGCCATCGCACTGGCCGTTCCCGAGGTGCGTGCGTTATCGAGGGTGCCGCTCACGATGTCCGTGGCGGCATGGGTGTGGGCGGTGCTCGCCTTGGCAGCGCTACTGCCGTTCACCAGAACACAGTCCGTGGCGGTTCCGGCCGCGCCGTCCAGTTGGCCGGAGGAGTTGATAACCGCCGCCTTCGAAACGGCCCACGCGCTGCCTTTTACCGGGCGGTTCGTCAGGTCGGTCGCCAAACTGGTGACGTCCGACTCCGCGTGCGTGTGCGACGGGAGGTCACCGGCCAGCAGCGTGTCCCACGCCGGAGCAGCGGACACCGTGCCGGTCCCGGTCTGCCGCAGGAACTTCCGGGTCGCGGTGGTCTTCCCCGCCAGGCGCGCCCACGCCGGCGTCCCGTTCGCCGAAACCAGATCGCCCAGGACGGGCGCGGCAGCGACGGTGTCCGGATGCGTCGCGGAGAGGAGGTTGTGGGTGGCTGTGCCCGCTGCGGCGACGGTGACATTCACGCGGTCGTTGCCGGAATCGTCCGCGACCGTCAGGGTAATGTTGGCGCCCTCGATCAGATTCAACGCCCGGCGCGTTCCGATGGCAGCTCCCGCCTTCTGGATCGTGAACGGCAGCGCACCAGAGACTATGTCGGTGGCCACATGGGTATGCGCCGGGAGGTCGCCAGAAACCAACGTTGTGCCGCCCGTGACCCGCCCCTTGGCGTCCACGGTCACCTTCGGGTACGTCCCTGCCACCACGCCCGTCGCTGCCAACGAGGCCACCCCTGCCGCCACCGCCAGCCCGCCGACCGGATCGACCTGGACGATGCCCTTGCTGGTGGTGGTGGCGTCCGGGTAGGAGAACGCGCCGAACGTCTGCCCCGCCGCGAAGTCGATGATGGCGTCCATCGCCACGTGGTGGCTGGCGTTCAGGGCCATCCCGAGGTCGCCGGAGTTGTCGGCCTTGCGCCATTTCACCGCGCCGAGATTGGGCAGGCGTACCAGGCCCGTGGCGGCTTTGTTCCCCGACCCGAATTCCGCGCCGTCCTGGAACGTCTTCAGGCCGGTAATCGTGACCGCGCCGTTCTTCAGGACGTAGTTCCGCGCCGCCGCCGTGCCGAGC
>JAIQFL010000574.1 GCA_020073365.1 Terriglobia bacterium
TGACAGACGACGAAACCCGATCGTCTGTCCCACCAGCTACCCCAGCCGGCAGAGCACCTGCCCCGGCTTGACCGAATCGCCGGCCGCCACCGCTACCTCTTCCACCAGTCCTTCCACCGGCGCTCCAACCGTGGTTTGCATCTTCATGGCCTCGATGATCACCACCGGATCGTCCTGGCGGAGGAACCGGCCTACCGTGGCGGGAACCGATACGATCAAGCCCGCCAGCGGGCTCCGGCAGATCCTGTCCTCGGGCCGCGTGTCGGGCAGAAGCGGCGGCAGCAGCACGGAGTCCGGAATCGCCATGTCCACTTCGCGGTCCGGATCGTCGAGGGCCTGGTCCGGCAAAACCTCCACGTCCACATCGTAGCTTTGGCCTTCGAGCGTGATGCGGAGTTTCACGGGGTGGTCGGGTCCCAGCGTAGCGGCCGCGGCTGCGGCCATCAGAACGCGATATCGTTCGTCTTGAGGTCTCATTGGCATGGGGCGCCTCATAGCGGAATATTCCCGTGCTTCTTGGTGGGACGGATGTCGCGCTTGGTGGCCAGGGAATCCAGCGCCGCGGCCAGGGCGCCGCGCGTGTCGGCGGGCTCGATAATGTCGTCGACCAGCCGCGCTCCCGCAGCCACGTAGGGCGTGGAAAAAGTGTCGCGGTACTCATCGATGAGCTCGCGGCGCCGAGCCTCCTGGTCGTCGGCAGCGGCAATCTCGCGGCGGAAGACAATCTCCGCAGCGCCTTCCGCTCCCATCACGGCGATTTCCGCGGAAGGCCAGGCAAATACGTGGTCCGCCCCCAGTTCTTTGCAGCACATGGCGATGTACCCGCCGCCATAGGCTTTGCGGATCACCACCGTGAGTTTCGGGACGGTGGACGCGGAGTAGGCAAACAATAGCTTCGCGCCGTGGCGGATGATTCCGCCGTGCTCCTGATCGATTCCCGGGAGGAACCCGGGCACGTCCACCAACGTGATCAGCGGAATGTTGAAGGCATTGCAGAAGCGGATGAAGCGCGCGCCCTTGTCGGATGCGTTGATGTCCAGCACGCCGGCGAGGACCGAGGGTTGATTGGCGATGATGCCGACGGGCCTGCCCACCAGGCGGCCGAAACCGATCACCAGGTTCTTGGCGAACTCTTTCTGCACTTCCAGGAAATCGGAACGGTCCACGATGCGCCCGATGATTTCGCGGACGTCATAAGGGAGTTTGGATTCGTCCGGCACAATTCTGTTCAGGGCCTCGTCGCGGAAATGGCGCTTGTCGTGGTCGGCGCGCGGCGGGTCGAGCAGGTTGTTGGAGGGCAGAAAGGAGAGCAGGCGTTTGCAGATCCTGATGGCGTCCACGTCGTTCTCGGCCACGAAGTGGACCACGCCGGACCGGTCCATCTGCGCGCGCACGCCGCCCAGTTGCTCGGAGGTGATTTCCTCCCCGGTCACCTGCCGGATCACCGCCGGGCCGGTGATAAACATGTATGCGTAGCGAGTCTGAATGATGAAGTCGGTGAGCGCCGGGCTGTACGCGGCGCCGCCGGCACAAGGACCGCAGATCATCGAAATCTGCGGCACCACTCCGGAAAGGAGAACGTTGTGGTAGAAGACACGCGCATATCCGGCCAGGCTGCCGATGCCCTCCTGCACGCGGGCGCCACCCGAGTCGTTGATGAAGACGAAGGGCGTGCCGGTGATCAGGGCGGATTTCATGGCCGTCGAGATCTTGTCTCCATGGACCTCGCCCGCGGAACCGCCCGCCACCGTGAAATCCTGGCTGGCGGTGTGCACGGTACGGCCGGCAATCTTCCCGCTGCCGGTCACCACGCCATCGGCCGGCAACGGCTTGCCGGCCATTCCGAACAGCGTGGCACGGTGCTGTGCAAAGAGGCCGGTTTCCTGGAAAGTATCCTTATCCAGCAGCAGGGCCAGCCGCTCGCGCGCGCTGAGCTTGCCGTCGTTATGTTGTTTGGCGGTCCGTTCCGCACCGCCGCCGAGCTGCAGCCGCTCCTTGGTTTTGTGGAGTGCCGCAATGCCGTCTTTTAGGGTCCGGGTCGCTGTCATAGGATATTCATACCTGAATCACCTATTCTAGTCTTAAATTGCGCCAAACTAAAGCACGCCCGACCGGCGATAATCGACAGATGGACCATCGACAAGCGGGACGCTATTGGGAAGGCAACGCCGCCGCCTGGACGCAGCTTTCGCGACAAGGCTGGGACGTGTACCGCGATGCCGTGAACACGCCTGGATTCCTCAACCTGTTGCCCGACGTCGCCGGGTTGAGAGGCCTCGACGTCGGCTGCGGAGATGGGCACAACACCCGCCTCTTTGCCGGGCGCGGCGCGCGGATGGATGCGGTGGATGTGGCTCCCACGTTCCTCCGTTTTGCGGGGGAGGACGAACAGCGGGAGCCGCTGGGCATCCGGTATACCGCCGCGAGCGCGCTGGAACTGCCGTTCCCGTCCGGGCATTTCGACTTTGTTACGGCGGTGATGAGCCTCATGGACATGCCGGGCCCCGATCTGGCTTTGAGAGAGGCTCATCGTGTCTTGCGGGCCGGAGGCTTTCTACAGTTCTCCATTCTGCATCCCTGTTTCATGCCGCCTCACCGGCGCCTGGTGCGCGACTGCGATGGAACAGTCCGCGCCGTAGAAGTGGGCCGCTACTTCGACCGGCCCGATGGGGAGATCGAGCGATGGATCTTCTCGGCGGCCCCGGCGGAGGCGAAGGCGGGGCTCAGAGAGTTCGAGGTACCGCGCTTTTACCGGACGCTGTCCGAGTGGCTGAACGCAATCGTCGATGCCGGCTTCGCCGTGGAACGGCTGGCGGAGCCCCGGGCGGACGAGGAAACCGCGAAACGAGTCCCGGCCGTGGCCGACACCCGCATCGCGGCCTATTTCCTGCACGTCCGCTGCCGCAAACTGCGATCCCGCATAGGGTAAATTCCCGATCCGCTGGCCGTTTCTCCCGTGCCATCGCGAATCCGAGGATGGGGACGTTCGAGACTTCACGCGGAGTAGTACCGGAGTTCCTTGGCGTTCCCGGCGGGAACAGAACGTGTGAGGCCCGGTGTGCTATACTTCCGACAGTCTGCTGCGCAGTATAGGTCCTGTTATGGCCACTCAAATAGTTCGTACCTTTCTGGTATACGCCGAAGAGGATTACCGGTTTCGTGACCTGCTGGTGAATCAGGCCAAGAGCTTGAGATTGCCGGTGGAGTTTACCGACATGCCAAACAAACAGCCGTGGGTGCCGAAATGGAAGACAACCTGCCGGACCCGCGCGTTCGAATGCGACGGAGCCATCGTTTTCATCAGCAAGAAAACCAGGCAAGGCGAGGGCGTGAAGTTTGAGCTGGAATGTGTCGGGGAGACCCAGATGCCGGTTCTCGGCGTCTACGTGGAAAAGGGCGAGAAGCCCGCGCTGCCGGACGAGCTTCGCGATTCCCGGGTAATCGAATGGAACTGGCCGGAGATTGCCAGCTTCCTTCAATCGCTCGGCAAGGGCTCTACTGGCAAGGCTGCCGTCTGACGAGCACGGCTCCCTGGCGCAAACGCCCGGCTTCACTGGCGGTTTTCGCGAGGGCACTCAGTGGGCTGCGCCTGAAGCTCTGCTGCGCGGAGCCCGGTTACGCGTCCGTTCCGTACGCGCCGGGCGTACCCGGGCCGGGCTGGGGTAACGGCTTGAGATCCCCCAACAGCGTCGGCACCAGTTCCGAAACCGTGGGGTGAATGTGCATGGCGCGCTGTAGCACCGTGTAGGGCGCCTTGGCGTACATCACGTCCAGGATCGAGTGAATGACTTCGTCGCCGTTGAGGCCCAGGATCGCGGCGCCCAGAATCTCCTTGGTGGCGGCATCCACCAACACCTTCATGAAGCCCTGCGTTTCGCCCTTCTCCACGGCCCGGCCCACACGCGTCATGAGCCTGGTGGCCAGCAGCGCGTTTCGGCCCGATTTCCGAACCTCCGCCTCGGTCATGCCGGCCCGCCCCAAAGGCGGATCGATGTACAGGGCATAGGCCTGTATCCGGTCGCTGACCCTGCGGGGGTCGTGATCCAGAAGGTTGGCCGCCACGATTTCGAAATCATTATACGAGGTGTGGGTGAAGCCGCCCTTCCCATTGCAGTCGCCCAGCGCCCAGATGCCGGGCACGCTGGTCTGCAATTCGTCGTCAACCACGATGTAACCGTGCGAGTCGCGCGCAATGCCCACATTCTCCAGGCCGAGGTCATCCGTATTGGGGCGGCGGCCCACCGCCAAAAGGAGATGGGATCCGCTGATTTCGGGGGGGCCGGCGGTGCAGTCCACCGTCGCAGCAATCCCGTCGCCTAGCCTGGACACGCTGAGACATTTGGCGTTCAGCCGTGTGTGGATGCCCTCGCGCTCCAGGATTTCCCGGATCGCGGCCGAAATGTCTTCGTCCTCCCGGTGGATCAGCCGGGAGCTCATCTCGATGACCGTGACCTCGCTGCCGAAGCGGCGGTACATCTGCGCGAACTCCAGACCGATATAGCTGCCTCCGACGATGAGCAGGTGGGCCGGAAGAAAATCGACATCCATCATCGAGGAGTTGGTGAGGTACGGCACCTGATCGAGGCCGGGCATGGCCGGCACTACCGCCCGGCCGCCAACGTTGAGGAAGATGCGTTTCGCCGTGAGCCGATGCTCGCCCACGCTCAATTCGAAGGGAGCCTCGAAGCGGGCGGCGCCCTGGTACACGGTGCAGTTCTTCAGGCCTTTCAGCCAGCCTTCGAGGCCGGTCCGCGACCGTCCCGAAATCTCGTCTTTGCGGGCTTTCACGCGTTTCATGTCGACCGTAATCGGCCCGTCCACATTTACTCCGTAATCGGCTGCGCGGCGGGCCACGTGGGCCGCATAAGCGCTCGCCACCATGGTTTTTGTGGGAATGCACCCGGTGTTGACGCAGGTGCCGCCGAACAGCTTGCGTTCGACAACCGCGACCGTCATCCCGGCTCCCGCCAGGCGCGCGGCCAACGAAGGCCCAGCCTGTCCGGTGCCAACGATCAGTGCATCGAATGAGTTCGCCATGGGAACCTCCCTGCGGGCCACACTAGATCCACTTGGGGGCCAAAAAGTTCACAAACCGGTCAAGTTTCACGGAGCGGTCAATTGGGCCTGAATGAAATCATCAAGGTTCCGCTCGAAGCAGCGCCAAGCGCTGCTGACCCCGCTGCGTGCCGCGACGTCTTCAGGTAGGCCGGGATCGAGGGCGCTTATGCCCGGTGCGAGCACGCGGCCGTACGTCTTGGTGAAGAGTACGGCGACTCGGCGGCCCAGAC
>JAIQFL010000575.1 GCA_020073365.1 Terriglobia bacterium
GAGTTCCCCCTGGTGCTGAACGCATTTCCGCTGGGCCTGCGGAAGGGCTCGAGCGCCGAGATTGCGCTGCGCGGGTATCATCTCGCGCCCAAGGTGAAGGTGGAAGGGCGTGCACCTCCGGACTCCGAAGACACGCTGGCGCTGCGGCCCGAGCATGCCTTCAACCAGGCGCGCGTGGCGCTCGGCACGGAGCCCGAAGTGGAATCGCAGGGCGGCGAGATTTCCGTGCCGGTCACGGTGAACGGCAGGATCGCAACGGCCGGCGCGGAGAACCGCTACCGCTTCCATGCGCGCAAGGGCGAGCAGTTAGTCCTGGAGGTGAATGCGCGGCGGCTGGGAAGCGATCTGGATTCGTTCCTGGAGGTGCTCGACGCGAAAGGGAACCCCATCGAGCGGGCGGTGGTGCGGCCGGTGTGGGAGACCTCGATCACCCTGCGCGATCACGATTCGGCGGGGCGCGGCATCCGCATCCAGGCCTGGAACAGCCTGAACGTGGGCGACTACGTGATGATCGGCGGAGAGATCATCCGCGTGGACGCGTTGCCGCTCTCGCCCGATAACGACGCCACCTTCGAAGCCTTCGGTGGCCAGCGGCTGGCCTTCTTCGATACTTCGACCGAGGCGCACGCGATCGACTCGGCCGTGTACAAGGTGCAGATTCATCCGCCCGGCGCCAGGCTCTCGCCGAATGGGCTGCCCATCGCGCATCTCTACTATCGCAATGACGACGGCGGCCCTGGATACGGGAAGGACTCGGTGGTGCACTTCACGGCGCCGGCCGACGGCGAGTACGTGGTGCGCATTCGGGACGTGCAGGGCCTGGGCGGCGAGAACTATGCCTACCGGCTCACGGTGCGGCGGCCGCGTCCGGACTTCCGGCTGACGGTCAGCCCGCGCAATCCCAACGTTCCGGTGGGCGGCGCGATTCCCGTGACCATCACGGCGTTTCGCATGGACGGCTTTGATGGCCCCATTGACGTTTCGCTCCAGGATCTGCCGGCAGGTTTGCACGCGGTTCCCGGCGTGATCGCAGCCGGACAGGTTTCCACCACCATCGTCTTGAGCGCGGAGGCGGGCGCCAAACTGAACGGCGCGGTTCCGCTCAAAGTGGCCGGCAAGGCTTCCGCGGGCGGCGCGACGTTGTCGCATATCGCCAGCCCGGACGATCGCCTGAAACTGATTTCGCTGATGCCGCTGCCCGACGTCCTCATGACTGCCGAGACGAAGGAGGTTACTCTCCAACCCGGCGGCACGGCGCAGATTCTGGTTTCCATTGCACGGCAGAGTGGTTTCGGAGGGCGCGTTCCGGTGGAGGTCCGCAATCTGCCGCCGCGCGTGCGCGTGCTGGATGTGGGACTGAACGGCGTGCTCATCACCGAGGACGAATCGCGCCGCAGCTTTACAATCGAGGCGCTGCCGACGGCCGAGCCGGTGGACCAGCTTATCTACGTATCCGGCGCGGTGGAGACGCGCTCCAGCCAGCCGGCGTCCTATGCGGCGCCCGAAGGGATCCGCCTGCGCGTAGCGGCCCGGCCGGCCCCACCGTCACGGTAAGAACTCGATGCTCTCCACCTTCAGCACATCGCCGTCGAGCATGCCGGTGACTTTGGCCTTAAGGTCCTTTTCCTTGGTGGCCTTCTTCAGAACCGAGAGCGTCCGCGCGTTTCCCGCCTCGTCGAACTTCAAGAACTTGCCCTCCGCGGTCACCATCCCGTAACCGCTCTTGGCGCAGGTGAGCGCGCATTCGCGGGTGTGCCCGGCGAGATCTTTGCCGCGGCACATGACATCCACGACTGTTCCCGAGAACGATTCGGCAGCCGCCAGATTCGCGAGCGCCGCGAAAAACACGAGCGAGAGAACCACGACACGTCTCATGCCATCCATTATGTCGCAGCACGGGCTTACCGGCATTTCAGCCGGACCACCACTTCCTCCACCGCGATCAAATCGCCCTGCTCGGCGGTCCGCGTCTTCCACTCCACTTGGTCGCCGGTGCGCTTCGACAGCACCAGGCGGATGGGGATGCCGATCAGATCCGCGTCGCCGAACTTCACGCCCGCGGATTCCGTGCGATCGTCCCACAACACTTCTACACCGGCCTCCGATAGCCTCTGATAGAGCGCCTCCGCGGCCGCTTCGGCGGGCGGCAGCGACACCAGGTGCGCCACAGACGGCGCCACCCCTGGCGGCCAGGCAATCCCGCGCGAATCGTGGTGCTGTTCCACGATGGCCGCCAGCACGCATGCCAGGTCGAGCCCCGCACAGCCGACCGACAGCGGGCGCGTCCTCTTATCCGCATCCAGGAACTTCGCCCCCAGCAGTTCCGCGTACACACTGCCGGGTAGAGATACGTGGCCCAACCCGATGGCCCGGCGCGCCGCCAGCGTGCCCTGCTCGCACTGTGCGCACCGCTCGCCTTCCTGGCTCATGCGGATGTCGAAGAACTTTGCGGGCCTGGCCACATCGCGTCCGAAGTTGAGATTGATCCGATGATGGTCCGTCTGGTTGGCGCCGGCTTCGAAGTTGGTCCGGTGCTCGGTCGAAAGATCCCAGATTGTTTCCACGGACTCCGGCAATCCCACCGGTCCCGCATAGCCCACCTCCGCGTTGCTCAACTTCCGCACCGCTTCGGGGGAGGCCAGGGCCAAGCTGCGGCAGCCGAGAACCCTCTTCAACTTGGCTTCGCTCACCCCGTAGATGCCGGCGACGCAGGCGGCCACTACGCGGCCCCCGGCCTCGAACAGCATGGTCTTGGTGGTCTGATGGACCGGAATCCCCAGGAACTTCGAAAGCGGTTCCACCTGGACGAGCCCGGGGCCGTACACCGCCTCCGTCACGCCCGGTTCGGTGTCCTGCGGCCACTCGGGTGCGCGCGATACCGCCGTCTCCGCCGCCGCTCGATACCCGCAGCCCTCGCACACCAGCACGGGTCGCGCGGCCAGTTCGGTTTCGATGGCCCACTCGGTAGTCGGCCGGTCTCCTCCGGAACTCAGTCGAAAAGCCTCAATGCCCACTCGCTCCAGCACGCGCTGGTAGGTATCCCCGATTCGTTCCAAGCGGCCGGAGACCTCCGCTTCGCCGGCGCCAAACGCATAGGCCGAATGGAACAGGAAACCCGGCGCGGCCAGCAGTCCCCAGTTGGGGCGCGCCTCCTCGCGATGCACCCAGCGCTCGCCCGCCACCAGCAACGGCAGATCCCGATAACTCAAGGCGAGGTTGCCGGAGAGCATCGCCAGGGCGGCTTCGTGGTGTTCGGCGAACGGGTACTCACTGCCCGCTTCGCGACGGTGGTAGTTCAGGCTGCGCTCCAGGTCCGAATTGGTGGATTGCCGGCCGCACGAAAACTCGACGGGGACGAAGCCGCACGCCTTCCCCTCTTCCGCAAGAATTGCGCGGACTCTCTCCAGAACGCGCCACCCCAGCGGCAGTAGCAGGAAGCCGCCGGCCTCGGTGGGTCTGACGAAGCCCGCGCGCAGCAGCAGTTGATGGCTCAGCGAATCGGCATTGCGCGGCTTGTCGCGGATGGTTTTCCCAAACAATCGGGAGTAGCGCATGGGCGTCGTGGCTGACTCTATCCGGAAGTGCGGCGAGAGTCAAGCCGATTCATGAAAACGCCGGCAGGAGCTGTCGATCTATCGCGGCGCCGGCGCTTCATTCCTGCCGTATGAGGATGACGGCAGCTCGTTCCGCTACCGCCAGGGCGAGTGGTTGGCAGTTCAGATGGCCTGGAACGGTGCCCGGCGCACTCTGTCTCTGCGGCTGGCGCCGGCCAATAGCTCCTACTGATCGAGCTTCAGCACGGCCCTCCAACGCGCTTCCAGTTTGGCCGCTTCGGCGTCGCGCTTCAGCTTGCGCAACAGGACGGCATAGTTCTTCAGGGTGGCCCCCAGCGCCGCGGCTTCGTTCACGTTCGCGGGGCCTTTCAGCGGAGGAATCCATTCCGCCTCGCTGATTCCCTGGCGGTACACGCGTTCGGCCGCGGCGTTATCGCCCTTCCCCTCCAGCGTCTGGCCCAGGTTATTCATGCTGTCGACGGTCAACTTCTCGCGCAGCGCCAGCGAACGCCGATAGAGCGGCTCGGCCTGCGCGAACTTCTCTTGCGAGGCGTACACCACCGCCAGCGAGTCCAGCGAGGCGGCCAGTTCGGGATCCACGGGGCCCAGCGTGGCCTCCCAAATCGGCAGCGACCGTTCGTAGAACGGCTGCGCATCGGCGAATCGCTTCTGCAAATAGAACGCCAGCCCCAGTCGGTCCAGGTAGGTGGCTACGTTTTGGTCGCTCGGGCCGTAGATGCTCTCCTGGATCGAGATGGCGCGGCGCAAGGACGCTTCCGCGGCCGCGTAGTCGCCCTCTTTCATGTACACCGTCACCAGGGAATCGATCACGGGAACCAGCGCGGGGGCGGACAGCCCCTGGGCTTTCTCGATGATCCGGAAGGCCCGCCGCAAGTTCGGTTCGGCGACTGCCCAGCGTTTCCGGCCCATGTAATAGGCCGCGAGTTCCGCGCAGTCGTTGGCCAGTTCGAGGTCGTCGGGGCCGCGGGCCTTTTCGCGAATGGAGATCACCCGCAGAAACGCCAGTTCGGCCTGGCCGTGCTGGGCCATGGCGGCGTTGACCCTGGCCAGGGATCGGAGGTCGGGAATCAGGTCGACGCTGTTGGCGCCCGAGGCCTTCTCGCGAATGGCGATCGCGCGCGTATACAGTTTTTGGGCCTCGGGGTTGCGGCCCTCCGAGCGGTACAGGGTGGCGAGTCGCACGATGGGTTCCGTCAGCGTGAGATCGTCGGGGTTCGTGGCCTTCTCCTGCAATTCCACCGCGCGCGTGAGCAGCGGCTCTGCCTCGGTGTACTTCCCCAGCGACATGAGGACCGCGGCCTGCCGGCCAAGTTGCGCCGGATCGTCCGGTTGGGCGAAAGCTGTGAAAGCAAGAAGTAGTAGAGAGACTATCCGGTACATGTTTTGGCCAGCCCGCCCAAGCGGATCCCTTCCATGCTGGATTCCTAGCATTATGCTAAAAATTCAGCACCTTGGCAAGCATCGCTGCGCGAGGGGCGCGAGGGGGATTGGGATGCGATCGGTTCACTAGCAACTGGCGACGCTACAATATCCGCACCCCCTCATTCGTCTACAACCGTAAATGAATTACGCGGCGGGCCTGGAGCAGATGGCACTCAAACAGGACCAGCAGATCTACGAAGTGGTCAAGCGGGAGCAGTCCCGGCTGCGCAACTTCATTCGCCGGCGCGTGCCCGACCCGCGCGACGCTGAGGACATTCTGCAGG
>JAIQFL010000576.1 GCA_020073365.1 Terriglobia bacterium
GTCGCCCAGTCGATGTCCGTGGCGGCATTCCACTGCAGCGTCTTGCCCTTTTCGTACAGGCGCATGAGGTCGTCATGACGAACTTTGTATTCCCAGTTGAACACCGAGGGAAAAGCGCTCCTGACCTGCTCCATGGGCCCCGCTGGCGGCAGCTCGATATCGCGATGCATCGTACTCATGTCCTCCTCCGTCACGTGAACGGTTGCCCTTGAGACTGCTGGCGCAACACCCACAATCGTTTTGATTGGAGGCCCTCTATACGGGGGACGCCGCGCACCAGCAAGGGCTCGCGTGGGCAGGGCCAAGCAACCTCTCCCCCGGGCCCCTTCCGAAGCGGAGAGGCGTGCAAGAGCCTTGGATTCCCCCTTCCCTCTCAGGGAATGGGGTCAGGGGGTTAGGTTGGTCGGCGTACGAGCGCCGCTATTGACTTGTTGGACGAATACAACATAACCGGCGCGAGGCGATGCGTGCAGCGTGTGGGTCCGATGACACTGGTGAGGGCTCCGGGCACTGCGCGGTAACGTAAGGGATATCGTGATGTTTGAGGGACAGCGTATAGCCGCCGTGGTGCCGGCTCTGAACGAAGCGCTGCATATCGGCGACGTGCTGCGCCGCATGCCGGCGTTCGTCGATCTCATCGTCGTCGTCGATGATGGCAGCAGCGATGGTACCGCGGCCACCGCGGAAGCCGTGGGCGATCCACGCATCCAGGTGATCCGCCACCCGCAGCCTCGCGGCGTCGGTGGCGCCACGGTCTCCGGCATGCAGCGCGCCCTCGAGCACGGGGCGGACATCGTGGTCAAGGTCGACGGCGACGGCCAGATGGACCCAACCCGCATGGAGACGCTGCTCACACCGCTCACGCGTGACGGCTACGACTACGCGAAAGCGAATCGCTTCTTGGACGCCCGCGCCTTGCAGCAAATGCCCCTACCGCGACTGCTCGGGAATTTCGCCCTGACGTTTCTCACCAAGCTCGCCTCCGGATACTGGCACGTCTTCGATCCGCAGAACGGCTACGTCGCCGCCAAAGCCAGCGCCCTGCAGGCGTTGGAGCTGCCGCGCATCGCCACCGGGTTTTTCTTCGAAAACGACATGCTCATCCACCTCAACATCCTCAACTACCGCGTGAAGGACGTGCCGCTGCCGGCATACTACGGCAACGAGAAGTCTTCATTGCAGGTCAAGCGCATCCTGGTCACCTTCCCCTTTTGTCTCGCCCGCGGCTTCTGCCAGCGCGTCTGGGAGAAGTACATGCTGCGCGACTTCTCACCGATCGCCCTCTTTTGGCTGGTGGGATTTTCCCTGATGCTCGGTGGCGGGTCGTTCGGCATGATCACCTGGGTGCGATCGGTGTGGAGCGGCCACGCCGCGACTACCGGTACGGTCATGCTCAGTGTGCTGCCGTTCCTGCTGGGTTTCGAGCTGATCTTGCAAGCGATCATTCTGGAGATCCGCGAGAGCCCGCGATAGAGGAGGAAAAGATTACCGCGGATTACGCGGATTGGCCGGATTACGCGGATAAGAGCTCATGAGTACCGACTTCTTCGGCAAGAGGAGCCTATGCGCTGAGTCGAAGGCCCTCGCATCTGTTGGTGTCGACCCTCTCCGCGATGAATTTCGCCAAGATGGAGTTGACGTGGCCACCCAGGAGAAAATGCGGGAGGGTGTTTCTCAGGGCAAGCGCGGCGACCAGTTCTGAAGGAGGGATTTCCGGCCGGATCGTGCGGAGCCAAGAGCCGAAGGAGCTCCAGACGAGCGTGGGGAAGGTGGATGAGAGGTACTGCAGGAGCCCTTGCGCGACGATGCCCGCGTGGACGAAGCGGTGGTAGGCATCAAGCTTTCTCATCACGTTGTGGCGATAGCGTTCGGACTCTCGGTGGAGATACTGGTTGCCGTGGCGTCGTCGCAGGGGCTTCATGCCTTGCATCCAGAAGTGGTAGGCGTAGGCCCCGATGGTGTGAACGGCTTGCTTGAAGGAGAGTTCGATTTTGAACCGCAAGCCGTAGAGCCGGATGATGTCGAGCGGATCGAGGCAGAGGTCCGTGGACATGAGGATGCACTTGCCCCGTGTCGGATGATCGACGAGGACGAATCGGACCAGGATGCCCACGGGTCGCCAGAGCAAGTCGAGGGAGCGGAAGTGCAGGGTGACGTTGTGTTCGCCATAGACGGGACTCTGAGCGGACTGCATGGCCGCCGGGTCGGCGAACAGCGAACGCAGCGCGACCTTCTGCCCATACTTTCTCGGACGCCCGCGTTTGCGCGCGCCGGGTGCCGGGGCGGAGGCTGGGTGATAGGCAACGGCGTTGCTCTTGGCCCGAGTGACGAGATGATTGCGCTGAGCCAGCAGCCCTCGGATGATTTTGTGGCTGGCGTAGTAGGCGTCGGCGACGAAGTAGAAGGGCTGCGCAATGGCCAGGGAGGCGAGTAACAGGACCATCTTGTCGAGCAGGGTGCGTCGATCCCGATTGCACACGACCACGCCTTCATGAATTCGGCTGGCCAAGGGGACGGCAAACACGCTCGTTGCCGCGGAGACGAGCACCGCGACAGCCTGAAAGGAATGGCCCATGATGTACTCGGGCTTGGTGCTCGCGTCGGAGTGTTGATGCAGCAGCTTGACCGCGGGCATCTTGCGTCCGCGTTTGGCGACTTTGATGCCGTCCCCAACGAAGACCAGTCGCCCGTTGACCCAGAGAAGACCGGGAAAGCCTCGCAGGACCACCTGAGCCCACAGGGACGTCATGGCGGGGAGCTTGATGGCAGAGCTGTGGAAGGCATCTAGCAGCCGGTCGTAGCACTGCTGATCCAAGCCGAGCGCGCGGATCGTACTGGTGACACCGAGCAACTCGGTTCTCACGGTCATTCCAGCCACGCAGGTGGCAAACCACAGGAAGCTGCGCAGGCGAGCGCACGCCGGCCTGAGTTGCCAAGTCACGGACCACCAATGCATCCACAACGCCACAGCCACCCTCCTTGTCCCTTGGCAAATGGGTATAGCATAGATATGCTATACCCATGGCCACGGACGCAAGGCGACTGGAGAAGATCGACCAGGAGATCGCCAGGATTAAGGCTCAGCTCGGCCAGATCGGTGTCGTTCGCCCAGGGTCGCTGACGCGCCAGTACAAGGACCCCAAGAACCGAACCGGCGCGTACTACCAGGTCAGCTATACGCACCGCATGCAGAGCCGGACGGCGTACGTTCGCGCCAGCTTCGTCAAGGAGGTGCGTCAGCAGATCCGTGATTACCACACACTCAAGACGCTCATTGAGCGGTGGGTGGCGCTTGGGATAGAACGCTCCCAGCTATCCATACGACTGAGGTCGAGGGAGGAGATGGTGCCGAAAGACAAGCCATGAAGCGTCGCAACAAACAGCGCACCGCAGGGGAAGACGCGATCGCTCGTGATCCGGATGACTGCTTGCAACGATCCGAGCAGGTGCTCTTGGAAGTTCTTGATGCGCTCGAGAATGCCTCCGTGGATCCGCTAGACCGAAAGATCCTCTGGGCCGACGGCTCTCGGCTTTCTGTCGAGGACACCGCTCGACGAATACACGCGCAGTCCGGGATGCCACTCGAGAGGATCGAGTCTCACGTCGTCGGCTGGCTGGAAATGATCTATGAACCCCACGGCCTCAACGAATACCAGATGGAAGAGTTCGAGCTACTCATCGAGCAATGGATAACGCCCTACGAAGAGGCGCTCTGAGCCCTCTCATTCATTCGAGAACTCGGTACTCTTGAGTAGGTAATCGTCGCGTAAATATCTCCGAGGTGAAGCGCCGGGTACTGCGCCGCGATCTCTTCGGCCGTCGCCCCTTCGTTGAACGCCTCGACGACGGTTTCCAGCGTGACTCTAGTTCCGCCCACCCGGATGACGCCAGCAGAGTCTTCGATCAATGGTAGCGATTCAGGCGCGATTGCCAGGGACATTGGTTTACCTCGGGACGGGATCATACCGCTCCGCCCGGCCCTTTTCGAGCACTCTACTCAGTGGCGCGAAAGTGAGCCATTTGCAATTGGGCCCCGGGGTCCAACCTGCGCCCCACGGCCCCGTCTAAGGCAACATCGCATGTGGAGAAAGCCTTGCTGTCTCGTATGTCTCCGCCGATTCGATTCCCCCCCTCATGGGTCCGCAGCCGCCGGGCCAGCCACGCACTCGACGAGCGCCGCGCGCTTTACCGGGTCAATGGCATGCAGCGTTGCCACGACCTCGGAGGGTTTGTCATGATGCGGGTCATGGCAACTCTCGTGGACCGGAATGCTGTCGCCGTCGGCTGGCGCACGCGTGGCTTCTCGTGTGGCCCGTGGGTTGATCCGCCCGGTCAGGTGTGGGCCGACTTTGTCCACGACACGGACGAGGTCGCCATGGTCCTTGAGGGGGATGTGGAGTTCGAGATCGCCGGCGTGATCCATCGCCCGCGGGCCGGCGAGGAACTTCTCATCCCGGCCGGCGCGAGGCATACGGTCCGCAACCTCGGCACTGCCGCTGTCCACCACGATCATGCTGCGGGAAGGCAAACTGGCATGCCTCGAGGTGTTTGCACTCGGTGGCCGGCGGCCAGTGACGATGCGAACGAATCCGCCTACTTCCTCATGCGTGGGGCCTTGGCCAGGTCGGTCACCGAGGCTGCCCAGTACATCACCGAGAGGGGTCTCGTGGAGGAGGGGGCTCCGGCACTTGTGAGGTTCGTCACGCAATTGGCTGCGCGCTTCGGCGTCAGCGTCTCCGAGAAGGTCGCCGCGCAAGCCGTCCCGGTGATCGGTGCAGCCGGGGGGATGGCGATCAACCTCATGTTCATCGCCCATTTCCAGGACATGGCACGCGGGCACTTCATCGTGCGCCGGCTCGAACGAACCTACGGCGCGCAGTTGGTGCGGACGCAGTATGAACGACTCGAGGGCCTGCGGCCGGCGTCGATTCGGCGGGTTCGCTCCCCGTTGAGTGGCTGCCGGGTTCACGTCCGACAGGCTGCTAGCGGGGAGCCACCGCCAGATCGGCGGGCGACGGCTCACTTCGAGCTGGCATAGGGCCTGCGGTAGCCCGCAGGCCCTCCTGGGCGCTCTTGAGTTGCGCTTCGAACTCGGGATCGTAAGGGGTGACCTCATAGCCAGTGGGGGTTTCGGATGAGAAAGACCTGGTCGCCGGCGCCGATATGGGGACGGGCAAGCGCCTCTTTGGGCAGGATGATGCCCGTCGAATTGCCGACCTGGCGGACGGTGAGTTTGATCATGGCGCCGCCCCTTCCAGTGTTGCCACAGATGTCAT
>JAIQFL010000130.1 GCA_020073365.1 Terriglobia bacterium
CGCCCGCGCCGCTTCCTCCAAATCCCCTTGCGATACATCCGGCCGCGCGTACCGCAAGTTCTCGGCGATGGATGCGTGGAAGACAAACGGCTCCTGGTCCACCAGCACCACGTGGCGTCGCAGGTCGCGGAGCCGCAGACTGCGCAGATCCTGTCCGTCCAGCTTGACCACCCCGGCATCCGGATCCAAGAGGCGCAGCAGCAGATCCGCGATGGTCGATTTGCCGCTGCCGCTGGGCCCCACCACCGCCAGCGTCTCGCCCGCCGCCACCGAGAAACTGACCCGATCCAAAACGGGTGCCAGTGGGGCAGACGATGCGCCCAGTGGAGCAGACGATCGTTTTTCGTCGTCTGCCGGGAGCCCGGCGCCCGAGCCGGCAGACCACGAAAGACGATGGTCTGCCCCACTCCGATCGAACGCAAAACTAACCTCTTCGAAGCTCACCTCGCCCCGGACATGCGGTACGCCAATCGCGTTGGCTGGCTCCTCCACTTCCGGAGCCGTGTCGAAAATCTGCTCCACTCGATCGAGCGAAACCCGCGCCGTAGCGAGGCTGGCATACAGGCCCATCAACGCCTGGATCGGAGGGAACAGCCGCATCTGGTACGCCAGGAAGGCCACGAACACACCCAGCTTGAGGGTCCCCTGAATCACCTGGTGGCCGCCATACAGGAATACCAGCAGGGTGCTTCCCGAGAGAATCAGCCCAGGCAGCCCGCCCGCAAGATAGCTCAACAGTTGCATGGACATCAGGGCTTTCAGGAAGGCCTCGTTCTTGCTTTGGAACCGCTCGCGCTCGCGCTGCTGCGCGTTGGAGGTCACCACCAGCTTCACGCCTTGCAGGGTCTCGATCAGGAAATTCCCGATATCCGCGCTGGCCTGGCGCAGGGTGGCGACTTTGCCCTCCAGCCGCTTCCGGTAGTGGTGGAGCGCCCACACGCTCGCGGGAAACAACGCGATGCTCAGCAGGAACAGCCGCGCATCCAGCCACAGGAGCATGCCCACGCTGCCCGCCAGGAACAGCACGTTCCCCACCCAGGCCAGCGCGGTTTCGGCCGCAATCCGCTGGATCTCGCCGATATCGTTATTGATCCTGCTCATGATCTCGCCTAGGCGCGTGCGCGCGTAGAAGCGGGGAGAAAGCTGCTGCAGGTGATCGTACAGCGCCACCCGCATATCGAACAGGATCTCCGCCGAGACCCGCGTGTACCGCAGTCCGCTCACCGCATTTAGCGCAAAGCTAGCGAGCGAGATGCCCCCAAACAGGGCAAGAATCTGAAGCAGCGCCGTGAAGTTGCGCCCCAGCAGCGCGCGGTCCACCAGGTCCTTGGACAGATAGGGCAGCAGCAGGGAAAGGCCCGTGCTGACCAGGCTCAGCACAAGTACCAGCGTGAGGCGCCGCCAGTAGGGGATGGCGTAGTGAAAAAGCGTGGGCCGCATCCGCCCCCAGGCCCCTGGCCCCTGGCCCCCGGCCCCGGCGAGCGAAGCGAGCCTCCTACTTGCCAGCCATGACATAAAGATTGGTCGTCATGTCGGCGTCCAGCGCGATCGTGCGGAGGTACTTGAAGTTCGAAGCGTCGTAAAGGTCGATGGTGTTTCCGGCCTGGTGCACGTACAACACCTTGCCGTTGGAACTCACCTTCAGCGCCATGCGCGGCCGCCCCGGAAATTCGACGTGCGGTCCCAACCGGTGGTTCGCCAGATCGAAGGACCAGAACTCGTATTTTCCGATTTCCTGGTGTAAGCCGTAGGCCCACTGCCGGCCCGGCGCCAGCGAGAAACCGACCCCCGTGGCCGGACCGAGCGGATACCAGTCCACGCTCTTCTTTTCCAGGTTGACGCGCGCCACGCCCATAATTCTGCGGTTCTGCACCGGATCCTGAACAGTGAACAGACCGGTGAAGTAGCCCGGCTCCTCGTTATGGTCGTCGAGGCTGTTAAAATTGATGCGGCCGAATCCGTCCTCCAGGGGCCGCGACAGTTCCCATTTGTCCACCTGCTTAAATTCGGCGGTGTCGTAGATCAGGATGTCGTCGCCGAAGAAATAGAGGAATTTTCCGTCGGGCGAGAAGCGGATATTGGCGAACTCGCGCTCCTCTCCCTTGGGCCACGGGATCGTGCGCGTCACCTTGTGCTCCTTCAGATCGTACAGTTGCAGCGTTGGGGCGCTGATCTCAAAGCGATCCACCTGCTTGGTGGCGGTCTTGGTCAACACGATCATGAAGCGATTCAGGGGATCCGCCGCGAATCCGAAGACCCGCGCTTTCTTGTTGCCCTCGCTCAGGCGGAAGTTGTCGATCACCTGCCGGGAGGCGATATCGACGATCTCGATGTCTTCATAAGCGATATTCAGCAGGTAAAAGCGCTTATGATCCTGCGAAAGCGTCAGGTCGGTCGGCGTCCCCGTCTTGCAGAGGATCTCCCCCGTGACCTTCTCAGTGGCCTCATCGATGATAAAGATCTTGTTCGGCCGCCCGCCCAAATAGAGCGTCCCATTCCCCCCGGAGATCTTGTCGGCGGCCAAGGCCGATACCGCCAGCAGCAGGAAGAGACAGGCGAAAGCGCCTGTCCCGCGGGGCAGGCACGCTCTCAGGGACAGAGTTCTCATGGAAACACCAGGTCGATCTTGCGCCAATCCTTCTGCGCCGACGCGCACTTCGACGTCCAGTTGGGCGCATGGTTCAACTGGTCCGGCACCTGCGCCGGCCAGAAGCAACCCGCATGGCAGTCGAACAGATCGCGCTCCACCGGCGTGCACAGTCCCGCCGTGCCGCCGTTGCGGTCCGCCTCCCACCCCGGTGAAAACACCAGCGTGCACCCGAGCGGGATGTGCGGCGCCGGGGGCTGCTGCGGCGGGCCCTGCTGCAGCGCCACCACATCATCCGCCGCTTCCACGTACTTCTCGATCCGTCCCGCCTTGCGGTTAATTGACCGGAGATGCTTCATAGTCCACCTCGTCAAACTGTTCCAGGTATCGCGGATTCTTCACGGCCAGCTCCGCGTAGATCTTCAGGCAGGTGTCCGTCCACCCGCGGATCCACTCGCAATAGTGCAGGTTGGCGTGCGCCGTATCCCCGTACCGCGTATGCGCCTCGTGATAGCATCCGCCCGAGCACAGCGGCCGCGCCCAGCACTTGCTGCAATCCGTCTTATCGGCGATGTGATGCTTTTCCAGGAATCCGATCTGCACCAGCCGGTCGATGCCGCCGCGCACCGTGCCCAGCTTGTGATTGTCCGACCCCGCGAAGCGATGGCACAGCGCCACGTCGCCATCCGTCGACACCCCCATCAACCCCAGCCCCGCGCCGCATGGATATGCCTTGCTCATGCCTTTGTGGATCTCTTCCAGCGTGTCCTTGACGTTCGAGAAGCCGTGATGGCGGTTCTCCAGAGCACACTCCAGGAACTCCGCCGACAGCGCCTGGAACTGCTCCAGCATGGTGTCGAACCCCTCCTCGGCGATGGCGTATTTCCGGTTCGGCGCAGTGGTCACGGGGGCGAATCCCACCTCCCAGAACCCGATCTCCTCGCGGAGGTGCCGAAAGATCTTGCGGATATCGAGGTTGTGCGACGTCAGCGTCACACGCGCCCCGATGGGGCGGCTGCGGTGCTTCGCCAGCAGCTCGCGAATTTTGGGGGCCACAATCCCGTAGCTGCCCGTCCCGTTGTGGAACACGCGGAACTGATCCTGCACTTCCTGTGGGCCGTCGATGGAGATGGTCACGCCCACGCGATTCTCCGCCAGGAACTCGATCACGTCGGGGCGCAGCAGCGTGGCGTTGGTGGTCAGGCTGAAGTCCACCTCTTTGCCCATCTCCGCCGCGCGTTCGCGGGCGTAGGGGATCGCGAACTTCAACACCGGCAGGTTCATGAGCGTCTCGCCGCCGAAAAACGTCAGGTGTGCCATGCGGTTCGCGCCGGATTCGCGCAGCATGAAATCCACGCTCTCCCGCGCCGTCTCCTCGCTCATGAACTTGGGCTTCTTGCCGTTCTCCGTGTCGACGATCTTGTCCTCGCCGTACTCGTAACAGTAAGTGCAGCTCAGGTTGCACTGGTTAGTCACATTGAGGACCATGGTGGTAAGCGGGATACCGACAGGCAACGGGGCCCGCGCCTGTATTGGCTCGACGTTCGCCTCCCCGATGGCCTGCACTTCCAGCAACTCCGTAACGGTCTCCTGAACCTCCTCCGGCGGAAACCGCGCGCTCAGCTCACCCACCAGTTCGCGGCAAGGCACCGCGCCTTCCGCCAGCCGACCCAGTACCGCCGCTGCGGTGGCATCCAACTCGAACACCGCCGCGCTGGGCACCAGGTAGACGAAGTCCTTGCCCGCGACCTGGAATGGATGGAACTCCCGTAGGTGGATCAGGGTTTGCGCGGGCCACGGTACGGGCGTTCCGCCGGCCGCCACTGGTCGCTCCGAACAGCCGGCTTCCAGCCGGCTGACAGGCGAAACCGCCTGTCCCACCAGAGGCAGGCTGACGGACGGCGGGCTGACAGACGACGAAGAACGATCGTCTGTCCCACTGGTGTCAGGAGCGGTCATTGGGCCACCTCCGGCTGATCGTAGAGTATGTACAGAGGAACCGTCACCAGCAGGTGCGCCCTGGCGCGCAGCACCTTGCCCTCGGGCGTTTTGTAACTGGCCACTACCCACACATCGCCGGTATTGTTGGCATTGCCGGGACGCTTCGGGTTCGGCCCATCCACGTTGGGCGTGAACAGCCCGTTGGCATCCAGCATCCCCACAAAATCCTTGTCGTGGTCGTCGAAGGTGGCCGTGTACTCTTCCACGCTCCAGGTGACATCTACGGGGCCCAGGTTCAAATCGTCCTTGGTATCGGGCTTCCCATCCGCGCCATTGTGATACGCAATCGCCTCGAATTGCTGCAACTGCTTGGGGAAGTTGATGCCGCCCGCGCGAGCCATCCCCGCCTGGGGCGTCACTTTGATGGCCTCGATCTTGTCATAGACCATCGCAGCGCCGGTGCGAAAGGCGCCCGCCACGGCGACATCTCGCGGGCCGAGCGTGGCATCCTTGGCCACTTCCACTTCCACCTTCACCAGTTCAGGGGTTGCGCTCACCACGCGCTTGACGGAAACTCCCCGCCCGAAATCGATTGCCGAGGCATTCAGCCCGGCCGGAAAATTCGCACCGTGGATCGCGACCTCGCGCCCAGTCCCCGTCTGCAAGGCCATGCGGTCCAGCCCCAACACTACCGGATCGTTGCCCAACCGGGTCAGCGTGACATCGATGCCGATCTCGTCGTAGCCGCCGGTGAACCACCGTCCTGTAAGCTCGCGCTGGTTGCGGTCCAGCAGCATTACCTCGCGCATGCCGGTCTTGTCGGCGGATCCCCCATTGGAGCGGCCGCGCCACTGGAAGCCCGTATACACCAGCGCCTTTCCCGTGCGATGGATGGCTTCCCCGGTCTTCACCTGCACGTAGCGGGTCTCGGTCTGAAACTCGTCTTCCTTCTCGGTGGCTTTAATCGTGGTTTCGCCGTAAAGAGATCCGCGCCCCGCCTGATAGCCCGAGAAGGCCCACCGCCCCTGTAGTTTGGGAGCCCGCATATTGGCCGCCCACGCCGACCATTCCGGCGTCTTTAGCGCCAGTTGCTCGGCCAGTTTGGGGATCACCTTGTCCATGGGGTGACGGTTGTCGGGAGGGCGGCCATCCGGCCCGGGCTCGGTTTGCGGTGGCCCGCCGCGGCGGAAGGCCTGGAAATCCGAAAGCGGGTAGTATCCGCGGTGCATGGCGATCAGCAGCTTCCATTCGCTCTCGCTGCGGCGCTGCGAAACCACCCGGCCCATGGAATGGCACCTGCTGCAGACCCCCTCCACATCCTTGTCGGAATACTTGTAATCGATCATCCGCTTTTCCGGTTCGAAAGCGGCCAGCCGCGCCTCTTCCGGAGCAAGCCCCAGATTGGTCGACAGGTATTTCAGTACCTCGCGCGCGTCGCTGGGCTGGATTTCGAGCCCGTTCAGGCTGACCATCCGTTTGATGGTGAACTCCCACCCTTCCGGCGTGGTCCGCCGCCAGGAGATGCGCGAGAGCCGGCCCTTTTCATCCGCTTTGTGGCAGGGCGAGCAGGACTTCTTCACCAGGTCGCTGGCAATTGGAATTCCGGAATCGATCTCTTCCTTCTCCTTCTCGGTCGGTTCCTTTGGCGGCGGCTCTGGCGGTTGGGCCAGCAGCACGGGAACCAGCAGCGCAACCGAAACGGAAAGCACCCTCATGGTTAAGACATTATAGTGCAGAAAGTGCGGCAAACTGGAGTCTGGGGATTTTTGACGAACAGCGAGGTGAGCGATGGAGACGATTGCACGAGCGGTGGGCATCCGAAACGGTACGACACCGATGCCGAACGAGCAGGCCGGCCTTCAGACGGTGACGGGTCTGCTCGACCGGATTCCACTGGCAAACGGCGGCACGGCGGCCACGCCTGGATTATGGAGTAGCAATCGAACGGCGCTGATCGCGCAAGTCACGGCCGCCATCGTGGTTTTCCAGACGGTGAACCACATTCGCGTGATTGACGGAGTAGTTGACCCGGGCGGCGGCACGCTCCGGCTGATGAATCAGTTGGCCGGACCAGCACCAGTTACTGCCACGCTGGTCAGCGGGGACGTGAATTCCCATGCATGGGATGTCGCGGATCCGTCGAGTCTGGACGGCACAGCCCCCCTTCGAACCCGGACCATTTCGCCCCCACTCACTCGCAAGCTGATCAGCGTGACTGGCACATCTATTAAATGGTTCGGAGTGGTAATCCCGTTGACCCAGTCGGGAGGAGTAGCCGGGGGGTTGCCTCTCATTTTCTTTACACCCACGCCACGGCAAGGTGGTTTTTTCGACCCCTCTTACGACCAGTTCACCCGGTGGCACAAGCTGTGGGACAAGTACACTTCGGCTATGGGTTCGCAACTCGTGGCTTCCGGCGCACCGCAAATTCTGGTCATTCCGTTTTACAAGAATTCCCAGGCTGGAAATCTGGGTAGCTTTCTCGCCAACTGGAGAGAGGTTGTTTCGGCGGTAGTCACAGAGGCGATCATTTCGTCCGATCCTCTGTTCCTGCGTAACAAGTTCGAATTCACCGAGATTTTTACCGCTAGTTTCAGCAACGGAATTGTGACGCATCAGAACTTCAACACGGGCGGAGCCGGCGCCGCGTCCATGACGCGGATCGGGTTCGATCTCGATGGCCAGGCGTCTGGATCGAACTGGCGTCCGAGCCGGGCGGTGGTCTACATGAACACCAGAACCAGTGGCGCCAATCCGACCGGAAATACTTGGCATGTAGGAGGGCGCCTCGCCGCGCTCGAGCGAAAGTATCCGGGAAAGACCGATCACAACCTATGCCCGTTTTTGCTCCTACATGGGCTTTCCAGGTTTGGGCGATAATATCCTGGCAACACCCGGCGGGGGAGACCTGTGATGCGCATCGCCATCGTGTCCGACATCCACGGCAACCGAACCGCGTTGGAGGCAGTCCTGGCGGATCTGCGGCAAACCGCTCCCGACTTGATCTTCCACGGCGGCGACCTGGCGGACGGCGGCGCAAGTCCCGTGGAGGTTTTGGACCAGATTCGCGATCTCGGCTGGCAAGGTGTGGTTGGCAATACGGACGAAATGCTGTTCCAGCCTGAGTCGCTGGAGGAGTTCGCGAGCCAGTCGGCCGCGCCGCCCTCCCTTTGGGCTGCGATTCGTGAGATGGCGGCGGCGACCCGTGCGGTGCTGGGAGAAGAGAGAATCGCGTGGCTGCGCGGGCTGCCGCTGAGTCAGATTCACGGCCCGATGGCGCTGGTGCACGCCAGCCCTGGGAGTCCCTGGCGCGCACCTGCGCCGGAAGCGAGCGATGCCGAACTGGAGTCGGTCTACTCGCCGCTCGGCCGGCCGATTGCCATTTATGGGCACATTCATCGCTCATACATTCGGCGAGTTTCGGGAATGATCGTCGCCAACAGCGGCAGCGTGAGTCTTTCTTACGACGGGGATCGGCGCGCCGCATACCTCTTGCTGGATGAGTCCAAGCCGAGCATCCGGCGCGTGGAGTATGACGTGGATCGGGAGCTGAAGGCTCTTTCCAGTTGCGGGCTCCCCCACGCCGATTGGGTAGCGAAGATCCTCCAGAGCGGCGGGCCCCAGATGCCGTAAGGGCGGCTGACAGACGACACAAGGCGATCGTCTGTCCCACCCTGCCGGCGCAGATATCAGCTAGCAAAGCACACCCTTCGCCAGCAGGATCGCCAGCGCTTTAAGAAAGGCGGGCAAGGTCACCGGCGGGCAGACCCGGTTGTAAGCTTCAAACACGTCCGGCACCTGGCTGTGCCGCTCCGCTAGTTCCACCAGTCGAGGCAGGCTCACGTCCTCGATGAAGTCGAGACTCTCCGGTAGTGCCGGCACGACCAACACATCCCGCAGAGCGACTTCGTTGCCCTCAATCGCGGGACGCTGCTCCATCCGCACCCCGGCGCCGCGCCGCAGGCATATCGACGGCCTCGCTTTCAGATCCTCCAACGCCCGCCGCGCCGCCTCGCGATCCGGATCGGCCGGCGGCGCCGCCGCGTTCCGATACCATGCGGCGGATCGCTCCCGATAGCTTTCATAGACCTGGCGCTCGCGATCGTCGAAGAACTGCAAGGCCGCCTGCCGCATGGCAGGATGGCGCAACCAGGTGTTGGTGACCACCGCCCCCACCCATGCCGACACCATCGCCTTCTTCACTCCGAAGGAGGACAACGGATCGATAGACGCTCCCGCATCCCCGGCCAGCAGGAAGCCCGGACCACAATACCGGGAGGAGGAGTAAACCGAAGCATCGCGTCCCCAAGGCGCGGTCTCCATGGTGCCGCGGCGGAAAATGTCGCGGAAGGCGCGGGTTTGCGCCATCTCGGCGAGGTACGCGGCGCCCAGGTCTTTGCCGCGAGCCATCTTTCGGTCGCCGGGATCGATCATGAAAGCGACGTGGCGCACGGACGGCGAGACCGGTACGGACCAGGCCCAGCCGCCCTCGTACGCCTCCACCAGGGTATGGCTCTCATCCGGCAGGCCCCAATCGGGTTCGTTCCGCCAGATTCCGCACAGCGCCACCGTCCGCGATTTCCCCGGTTGCCCCTGTTTCACGTGAAACAGACGCTCCGGCGCCCCCGCCCGGCGGGCTTGCTTCAGGTGAGCCAGGCGCGCCAGAATCCCCGCGCGGCCCGAGCAGTCCAGGATGAACCGCGCGGGGACGGGGACCTGCGACCGTCTTCCCACGGGCTGAAACATGACCCGGGGGCCGTCGGCGTCGGCGATGCCGAACGCCTTTCCGGCGCGAACGCCGGCCCCGGCGGCCTGTGCCAAATCGAGCAGCAGATGGTCAAAATCGCGCCGCAGAACCTGGTAGCCCCAGCCCTCCGGATACGGTTCCACGCGCTGCCCGTCACTCCCCCACCAGACGGTGTTTCCGGTGGTGCGGAAAAAGCCCGCCTGCTCGATGGCATCCAGAATCCCTAGAAACTGAAAGACTTTGCGGTTGCTCGGCGGCAGGCATTCCGCCCAACCGGGCCGGTTGTCCGGAGGCGCAGCCAGGATGGCGACGGAGTGCCCCCACCGGGCCAGGAGGCGTCCCGCCGTGGAGCCCGCCGGACCCCCGCCGATGATCACCACATCCAGCACGCCGCCGCTACCCCCCACAAATCTGTTCGTTTTCCCCCACAGGGGGTTGCCCGCCCTTCGCAATTATGGCGTAATCTGGAGTTAGTGGATTCGAATACGGCAGCGGGAATTCCCCAACCGCAGTTCTTTCAGCCGAGCCCGCACCTCAGCGATGCGGTGAATCACAACATCGTGCAATCGGAAATCGAGGGTGGCGTCCACCTGCGGGACGTACCGCCCGGCACCGTACTCGAAGTGAAGACCGAGAACCGCGCCTACACGATCCGTTATGAAGGGTTCGGCCGGGCGTTCATTTCCGGCCATCCGGTGTTTTGTCCGGAGCCCACGCTGGTCACGATTCATGGCTCCACCTGGGGCGGATCGATGATCAAGAGCGATTACATCGGCCGCGGGATGCACCTGGAGTTTGGACACCCCACCTACCTGCCCATCACCACGTCCATGATTGTGCACGTCCGCGCCGAAGCCGCCGTAGCCCAGCAGACTGCCTGACCGCAATATCGATTAGCGATCGCTTTTTATTTTGCCCGGGTCACGTCGAGCTTGGCCTTCAAGTTTTGGCCGTCATGGGAGCCGCTGGCCTCGCCTTTGATGTGGTCGCCGTCCACCACCAGATTGAACTTGATGGCACCGCCGTCGTGCTCGACTTCCAGCGTAATTTTGTCACCTTCGAGTTGGCCCTTCTGAATCGCGAATCTCTCATCTTCGTTGGGCCCGACTGTGCCAGTGATCTCCTTTCCATTTTGCTTGAGATCCAGTAAGGCGGTGGTGGTCTTACTCTCACCTTGAGGCCCGCTCATATCAAAACTCCCGGTCCACTTCCCCGTCACGTTGACATCGGCAAAAAGGCAAAACGCAGCCAGCAGCATGGAGCACATCAGCTTCTTCATAACACCCCTCCGAGATTCTCTACGCAGAGGCGGCGGAAAAGTTTGGGGGGATTACCGGAAGCCGAGAGAGAGTGTGCGCTAATTCACGCGCGGTCATTTGCGGACTGGATTGGGATTGGCTTGGGATTGGCCGGGAAACTGAGTCGAGAAGCCGACGGGCGGGAGCGCGACCGGGGGTCGCGCGCGGACCAAGGGGTCCGCCCCACTCTATCTTCCTCATGAGTTTCTTTTCACCGGTATCGCAGTGCTTCGAGCGGGTCCACACGGGTGGCACGGAAGGCCGGAAGGTAACTGGCAGCCAGGGCCACTGCCAGGAACAGAATCGAAATGCTCGCGAAGGTCAGCGGGTCGGTGGCGCTGACGTGGAAGAGCATCTTCGAAATCAGCCGGGTCAACGCCGACGCCGCAACGGCTCCGATGCCGATCCCCGCCAGGCTCAGGCGCAGTCCCTGGCCGAGGACCATCCGCAGAATGTCCGCGCGCTGCGCCCCGATGGCTTGCCGGATGCCGATTTCCGTGGTGCGCTGCACCACCGAATAGGACATCACCCCGTATAGCCCAACCACGGCCAACAGCAGCGCCACGGCGGCGAAGCCCGCGATCAGGTACATGGTCTGACGGCGCTGCGAGAGGGTGTTGTCCACCACTTCCTCGACCGTCCGGGTATTGACCACGGGCAAATCGCGATCCACCGCGAACACCTGGGCGCGCACGGCGTGCGAGAGTTGCTGTGGATCGCCGTTGGTGCGGATCGTGAGCGCCATGTTCGGCCAGGAGAATTGCGGATAGGGCGTGTAGAACACCATCCCCGCATCGGAGTCCAGGCCGCGGCTCTTCACATCGCCTGCCACGCCTACGATTTCAGCCAGGATCTGGCGGCGCGCGTAGCTGATGTGTTTGCCGACCGGGTCGTCGTTGGGCCAGAATTGGCGGGCCAGGGACTGGCTGACGATGACTCTGCGAGGGGCCTTCTCATCGTCGGTCCAGGAGAAGTCGCGTCCGCGGACCAGCGGGATCCCCAGCGTGCGGAAATAGTCCGGAGTAGTCGCATTCCATTGGGCCAGGGGGCGCTGTCCCATCGCCACCGCTGGCTGCCCCTCGGCGAGAAACGGCGCCATCACGCTGATGGAGAGGGGCAGGCCGAGGGAGGCCGACGCGGAGGTTACGCCGGGCAGTGCTTGCATGCGCCCGACCACATCCCGGAGGAACTGCGTGCGGCGAGCGTCATCGGGATAACGGGCGGGGGGCAAGGAGATCCCCATGGTCAGCGCGTGCCGGGGATCGAAGCCGGGATTCACGGTCTGAAGTTGCCGGAAGCTCTCGACGAGAAGACCGGCGCCTATGAGTAACACGATCGAGAGGGCCATCTGGCCGGCTACCAGCAGGCTGCGCGTGCGCTGCCGGCGGGCGCCGCCGGTGGTTCCCCAACCGCCGTCCCGCAAAACGGCGTTCAGGTCGGGCCGTGAAACCTGGAGAGCGGGCATCACGCCGAAGACGATTCCCGTCAATAGCGACACGGCGAGAGTGAAGGCGAGCACCGGGAGATCCACGCGGATGGGCTGGAAACCGGGCAGGGTCGCCTGGCTCGAATTCGCCAGCAGCGAGACCCCCCAACTGGCGAGCACGACTCCCAGGGCCGCTCCGGCCATGGCGAGCAGCAGACTCTCCAACAGCAACTGCCGGATCAGCGATCCGCGGCTGGCTCCCAGGGCGGCGCGGACCACGATCTCCTTGGCGCGGCCGGTAGCGCGGGCCAGCATGAGGCTGGCCACGTTGGCGCACGCGATCAGGAGCACGAAACCCACCGCGCCGGTCAGAATCAGCAACGTGGGCCGGATGCCAGTGACCAGGCTCTCCTGAAAGGGTATGAGGGCCAGGCGGCCTTCGGGCGAGGCGTCGGGATTGCCGGGATGCTCCTGCCGGTATTGCCGGTTGATTATCGCAAGCTCCGCGTCTGCCTGGGTGGCGCTGACGCCAGGCTTCAGGCGCGCAATCCCGGTGATGTACCCGGCCCCATTGCGGATCTGCTCCGGTTGCAGGCCGGTATAGTTCATCAGCCGGGTGGCCCAGACATCCATCCTCCCGTACGGGAACGGGAACTCCGGCGGCATGACACCGATGATGGTGTACACTTCCTGGCCGAGAGTAATCGGTTTGCCGAGGATGGCCGGGTCGGATGTGAAGCGCCGCTGCCACAGGCTGTCACTGATCACCACCACGGGCCTGCCGCCGGGTTCTCCCTCGGCAGGCTGGAATCCGCGGCCGATCATGGGCTGCGACTGGAGCACTTCGAAGAAATTGGGAGCGACCAGCGCCCCGGGGAGTTGTTCCGGATCGCCTGCGCCCGTGAGCGTCAGCCCTTCCCCGATATAGCCGGTGATCCCGGAGAAGGAGTGGTTACGGTCGCGCATCGTCTCATAGGAAGGCAGCGAGAAAGGGATTCCCGCGCCGGGCATGCGGGGGGTGGAGCCGGTGATCAGCACCAGGCACTCGGGCTCGTGCAGGGGCAGGGGACGCAGCAGCAGGGCATTGACGACGCTGAAAATGGCGGTGTTGGCACCGATGCCGAGAGCCAGGGTCAGTACCGCGACCGCGGTGAAGGCGGGGCTCTTGCGCATCATGCGGAGTGAGTAGCGGAGGCTGTGGAACATAGAAGGATCGACGCGGCAGGGCCGCCGGTGTTAGATCACTTTAGATTCTCTCACCCGCACAGTTTGTGCGGGTTTGGCCCATGTTATCCTCTGTGAACCGTCCGTCCATCGGTGTCAACGTCGTGCCCGACGGGGAGTTGCCTCTGCAGATAATCGTGAAAAAGCGTACAGTCTGGAGAACGCCGGGTGCTCGACTGTGCACAATCTATGTCGAAGCGTGCTCGAAAATGAGGCGCGCGCTGCGGGTCGCGGTTGTCCGCAGATGCAGAGTTTTGCCGCGTTGGAGCCATCGCGACGATAAACATGTTCAGGCCATCTCGACCACAAGCTTCACATTTGGGCGGCTGCCAGGACCCGAGATTATGATAAATAGAACATGCAATATACGCGCTTAGGATCGACAGGCCTCAAGGTGTCGAGCATCTGCCTGGGGACCATGACCTATGGTTCCAAGAGTTGGCGCGAATGGGTGCTGGAGGAGCCGGAAAGCCGGCCATTCATTCAGCGCGCGCTCGAATTGGGCATCAACTTCTTCGATACCGCGGATATGTATTCAGTGGGCGTGAGCGAGCAGATTCTGGGACGCGCGCTCAAGGATTTCGGCCCTTCCCGCGACCGCGTGGTCATCGCCACTAAGGTCTTCAACCCAATGGGGGACGATCCCAACCAGCGCGGACTGTCCCGTAAGCACATCATGCACGCCATTGATGACAGCCTGCAACGCCTGGGAACGGATTACGTCGACCTCTACCAGACCCACCGCTTCGATTACGAGACGCCCATCGAGGAGACCATCGAAGCGCTGAATGAGGTGGTCAAGATGGGGAAGGCGCTCTACATCGGGGCGTCCTCCATGTACTCCTGGCAGTTCGCCAAGATGCTGTATAAAGCGGACGAAATGGGCTGCGCGCGGTTTGTGAGCATGCAGAACCACTACAACCTGGTCTACCGCGAAGAGGAGCGCGAGATGTTGCCGCTGTGCCGCGAGGAAGGGATCGGAGTGATTCCCTGGAGCCCGCTGGCTCGCGGATTCGTCATGGGTAACCGCCGCAGCGAAGATTACGGCGATACAGTACGCGCCAAGACCGACGCCTACGCGCACGGATTGTACTATCAACAATCGGACTTCAAGGTGGTGGACCGCATTACCGAAATCGCCAGGATGCGCGGCATCTCCAATGCGCAGGTCGCGTTGGCCTGGCTCCGTCAGCAACCTGGCATCACGGCGCCGATTGTAGGCGTGAGCAAGATGCATCATCTGGACGACGCCGTAGCCGCGCTCGACGTACACCTGGACGAGTCGGAGTTGAAGGCGCTGGACGAACCGTACCAACCCCACAAGGTGCTCGGCCATTCGTAACATAAGTGGCACCCTTTTCGCGTCCCACGAGGGCCTGTTTCGAAAAATCGGGTTGGGGATCACGGCAGAAACCTACGACAGTCCAACATAAGGCCGTGGCCTCCGATCCCGGCGCCAAATCTACAGGAACGCGTCCCGGCGATGCCCTTGGACGTGGTGGGCATCGAGCGAAGTGCCTCCACACCTCCGCGGCGGGGACCTTACTGCCGTAATGCCAACCGCAGGGCTTGCGCGAACCCGGCGGCCGTCTGCCCCGATTGGGTTTCGGGGGCAGACGCCAGATCATTTCCCGAACCGCCGGCCACCGCGGGCAATCGGTGAACCAACCCGGCCGCGCCGGCTGCGCGGCCGAGACCCGGGGCCGGCAGTCGTGGGTTTGGCTCGGCGCGTCCCCAGCCGCGGCTACGACGCCGCCAGGGCGATCTTCGCCGTGCTGCAATGAGTGCTCATCCTACTCCCACCGCAGCGCCACCACCGGATCGACCTTCATCGCCCGACGCGCTGGCACGTAGCTCGCCAGCATCGCCACCGCCATCCACGCCAGCGACGCCGCGGCAAAAGACACCGGATCGGGCGGGCTCATCCCATACAGCAATCCTCCCAACAGCCGCGTCGCCGCCGCGCTGAGCAGCAAGCCGATCGCGATCCCCACCGCCGTCAGCCCCAGCCCACGCCCGAGCACCATCCAGAGCACGTCGCCGCGCTGCGCCCCGATCGCCATGCGGATGCCCAGCTCGCGCGTCTGCTGCGCCACCGTGTACGCCACCAAGCCGTACAGCCCGACCGCCGCCAGCACCATCGCCAGCCCGCCGAACACCGCCAGCAGCGCCGCCTGCCAGCGCACCCGCCACAGCGATCCCGACGCGTACTCCTCCAGCGTCTCGATCTCGTACACCCGCAAATTGGGATCGAGCCCCGCCAGCGCCGCGCGCAGCGGCGCCGTGAACTTCTCCGGGCTTCCCCCCGTGTGCACGATCAGCGTCATGAATCCGGCCCAGTCCTGCGCCAGCGGCCGGTAGACGAACGGCTGCGGCGGCTCGTCCAGCGATGCGTACTTCGCGTCCCGCGCCACGCCGACCACCTCCGCCACCGTGCGCGGCTTCTTTACGTCGCAGCCCAGCCACACCGATTGGCCGATCGGATCCTGCTCCGGCCAGTAGCGCCGCGCAAACGTCTCGTTGACCACCACCACCCGCGGCGCGCCCCGCCGATCCCGCGCTTCGAACCCGCGGCCGCGCAGAATCGGAATCCCGAGCGTGTCGAAATACCCCGCCGCCACGATGTCCGACCCCGCGCGCCGCGGACGCGTGCTCGCATCCGCCGCCGCGCACCTCGAATCGGTGAAGCTCAGCGGCGTGTTGTAGCTGATGGTCGCGCTGCGCACATCCGGCATCGCCCGCACCGTCGCCAGCACGCGGTCCAGGAACAGGCGCCCGGTGTCGGCCGTGTATTCGGGCTCGGAAACGGAGAGGCGTGCCGCCAGCCGGCCCTCCATCGCGAAGCCCGGGTCGACTTCCAGCGCGTGCCCCAGCGCGCGCACCAGCAGCGTCGCCGCGATCAGCAGCACCAGCGATAGCGCCACCTGCGCGACCACATACACGTCGCGCTGGCGCATCCGCCGCGAACCGCCGCCGTTGATGCGCGCGGTATCGATCGCCGGAGCCAGCGTGAACAGCACCGCGCTCGCCAGGCCCGCCGCCGCTGCAAATGCCGCCACCCGCCAGTCCAGATCGAGCCGCAGCGTGAGCATTCCGCCGTGCGGAATCCCCGGCAGGTTGCGCGCCAGCAGCCGCCCGCTCCAATATCCCACCGCCAGCCCCAGCGCGGCGCCGCCCGCCGCCAGCACCACGCCTTCCGCCAGTGTCTGCCGCGCCAGCCGCCACGGTCCAGCGCCCAGCGCACGCCGCATCGCCATCTCGTGCCGCCGCACCGCCGACCGCGAAAGAATCAGGTTCGCTACGTTCACGCAGGCAATCAACAGCACGACCGCCGTGACCGAGAGCAGCAGCGCGGCCATTGGCGCCGCCGCCGCGCGCACCTCCGGCATCGACGCGCCCGCCGCCACCGCCACCGTGATCGCCCCCGCCGGAGCGTTCTCGCGCGGAAAATCGCGCCGGATCTGCGCGTCCAGCGGCCGCAGCCCCGCTTCCGCCTCGCGCGGGCTCCGGCCGTCCGCCAGCCGCCCGATCAGCCGCACCAGCGGCCGCTCCCACTCGCCCGGATTCGCCAGCAGATCGCGCGCGTACGGCTGCGATGCGAGCGGCATCCAGATCTCTACCGTATGCGGCGGCGACATGCCCACGAACCCCGGCGGCGCGACGCCGATGACGCGATACCGCTCGGTCCCGATGCGCACACGCTGGCCGATCGCGTCCAGGCTGCGGCCGAATAGCCGCCCCCACGCGCCGTCGCCGATCACCACTACAGGATCGCTGCCCACCCGGTCGTCCTCCGGCCTGAACCAGCGCCCGAGCTGCGCCGGCAACTCCAGCACGTCCGCGAAGTTCGCCGTCACCGCGTCCGCGCCAACCATATGGCTCATGCCACCGCGGTCGATCGAGACTTGCATATCTTCGAATGCCACCAGCCCGGAGAAGAGCCTGCGGCCAGGCTCGGCGGCGCGGCGCCGGAATTCCAGATAGTCGCGGTACGAGCAGGTCATCTCGTCGCTCGCGCGCCCAATGATCGCCACGCGGCCGGAGTGCGGCAGCGGCAGCGGCTGCCAGAACAGCTCGTTCACCATGCTGAACACCGTGCTGTTCACCCCGATCCCCAGCGCCAGGCAGACCATCGCCGTCAGCGCGTATCCCGGATTCCGCCGCAGCACGCGGACCGCGTAGTGCAGGTCCTGCCGCAGGTCGGGCGCCGTCAGCCGGTCGGGCGAGAGCCGCACCGCCAGGGAGCTCAGCACCTCGCGCCAATACCAGATCCGCCCGCCGCCCCGCGCCTCGAACTCCTCGCGCAGATCGCCCGCGATCATCTCGCCTTCGCGGCCGGGCACCAGCCGCAGCAGCAGCCGCTCCGCTATCGCCGGGGGACGCTTAGGCAAGCCGCACCCCCTTCCACATCCGCTCGAACATCGCCTTCGCGCGCCCCAGCGCCTCGAGGCCCACCGGCTCCAAGCGGAAATACCGCCGCGACCGCCCCCCGCGCTCCGCCGTCGGATCGGCGAACCACGAGCTCAAATATCCCTTGGCCTCCAGCCGGTCGAGCGTGGAATACAGCGCCCCCACCGTGACCTTGCGCCCGCACCGCTTCTCGATCTCGCGCCGGATCGGCACGCCGTATGCATCGTCGCCCAGCCGCAGCACCGCCAGCAGGACGATCTGCTCGAACTCGCCCAGATAATGGTCAGACATTAGTTCTGAATTGTAGACCAAATCGGGCGCCGCCGCAAGAGGCGGTTGCTCATCTGTCGGTTGCTCATGGCGGCAGCGCGTCGCCGAACACCTTGCGGCGCGACGGCCGCGTCACCCTCAACCCGCTCGCGCACGTGGATTGGATGGGCACGGCCATTCTGCTGTTCGTCACCTCGCTGCTGGGCGGCGGCTTCGTCGGAAAGGGCGGCCCGGAATAGTACACCAATAATACGCGGCTGACGCGCTGTGACTTATTCCCCTCCCCCGCGGTGTATACTGAACTCCGCCCAGCATGCCCAACCAAACCAAGACGTACCGTATGAAGCCGCACGCCCTAGCCGCCGGAATGCTTTTCCTAGCCGTGCCCTTAACGGCCGCCGACTTCGCCACCAAGACCGATTGGCCCAGCTACGGCGGCACGCATTCGGCCTTGCGCTACAGCGCCCTCGACCAGATCAACGCAGCCAACGTCCAAAAACTCGCGCCCGTCTGGATGTTTCAGACCGGCGACAAGGAAAGCGGTCTCGAAGCCACCCCAATCGTCATCGACGGCGTGATGTACCTGTCCAGCGCCAGCAACTGGGTCTTCGCGCTCGCCGCCGACACCGGCCGCCTGCTCTGGGAGTACCGCTTTCCGCTGCCCGCCGCGTTTCAACCCATCTACGGGCGCCAGAATCGCGGCGTCGCCGTCGGCCAGGGACGCGTCTTCATGGGCACCGCCGACAATCACGTGGTGGCCCTCGATCAGAAGACCGGCACGGAACTGTGGCGCGTCAATGTCGAAGACGAGCGGCAGTGCGGCTGCAACATCACCGGCGCTCCCCTGGTGGTGAAGGATCTGGTCATCACCGGAGTCACCGGCGGCGATTCCGCCCACCGCGGCTACCTCACCGCCTTCGACGCGCGCACCGGCCGCATGCGCTGGCGCTTCTACACCATCCCCGCGCCCGGCGAGAAAGGCTCCGAAACCTGGCCCGGCGAAAGCTGGCGCTTCGGCGGCGGCGCCACCTGGATGACCGGCTCCTATGATCCCGATCTCGACCTTCTCTACTGGGGCGTGGGCAATGCCGCCGCCGATCTCAATGCCACCCACCGCCGCGGCGACAACCTTTACACCTGCAGCATCGTCGCTCTCGACCCCGCCACCGGAGGGTTGAAATGGCATTACCAGGAAGTTCCGCAGGATATGTGGGACTACGATGCCGCCTTCGAGTTGATCCTCGCCGACATCCCCCTCGGCGGGCAGACCCGCAAGGTTCTGATGCAGCCCAACAAGACCGGCTACGTGTGGATGATCGACCGCGTCACCGGCCGCTTTCTCAAAGCCTGGCGTTTCGCCAACCAGGTCAACTGGGTCACCGGCATCACCGAAGAGGGCAAGCTGGTGGGACGCCTGGAGCCCGAGATCGGCAAGACCAAGCTGGTGTGCCCCAGCGCCATCGGCGCCAAGAATTGGAACCAGTCGGCCTATTCCCTGCGCACCGGTTGGCTCTACATTCCCGTGCAGGAGATTTGCAACGACCTGACGGCCCGCGACGACGAGGGCTCCGAGGGCAGACCCTTTATCGGTGGCGACTGGCAGATGAAGCCTCCTCCGGGCGGCAGGATGGAGGGCTATATCGCCGCTTACGACGCGGTCACCGGAGAACGCAAGTGGACCGCCCTCGCCACCACGTGGATCCTGGCCTCGGTCCTGGCCACTGCCGGAGACGTGGTCTTCAGTGGTGATCCCGAGGGTTTCTTCTTCGCGCTGGATGCGCGCACCGGAAAGCGCCTCTGGAGCTTTCAAACTGGTGGCGGCCATCGCGGTTCCGCCGTCACCTATTCCGTGAACGGCCGCCAATACGTGGCTACTCCCAGCGGCTGGGGTTCCGTCGTGGGCGCGGCGCACCACGCCTTCTGGCCCGACCGGCCTGCGCCTCAGGGCGGTTCGGCCCTGGTGGTCTTCGCGCTCCCGCAGGAGTTGGCCAGATGAAAACGTTCCCGTGGCTTCTTCTTTTGGCGATCGCGCTACGCGCCGCGGACGACAAGGTAAGCCGTGGCGCCGAGGTCTTTCGGACGTCCTGCGCAGTTCCCTACTGCCATGGGCCGGAGGGAAAGGCCGCGCGGGCTCCCGGACTGGCGGGCCGCAACTTCCAGATCGGCACAGTCATCGGCATCGCCGCCGCGGGAATTCCGAACACCGCCATGCCGAGCTTCGCCGGACGTCTCAAGCCCGAAGATATGCAAGCCGTCGCCGCGTATGTAGTGAGCCTCAACGCCACTGGCGCGGCTGCCGGCTCCAAACCCGCCGCGGTAACCATGCCGCCCGCCGTCCAGCAGGGCCGCGCCCTTTTCTTCGACGCCGCCCGTACCGGCGCATGCGGCTCCTGTCACGAGGTCGGTGGCAGGGGTATCCGGGTGAGTATCGCGCTCCAGGATCTCACCGCCGCGCGCCTCGAAGATCTGCGCGCTGTGGCAACCCCTGGTGTCGTGACCGCCCGTCCCACGGGCGAGGACCCCTTCCCCGCCGTCGTGGTCGAAAAGACGGCGGCACGCATCCGCGTCTACGACCTGTCCTCGCGACTTCCCGTGCTTCGCAGCTTTTCTCCCGAGGGCGTGGCCCTCACACCCGGCTCGTCCTGGAGTCACAGTTCCGCCGCCGGACTCTACACCGTGCCCGAGCTGGATGCCATCTCGCGCTATCTCCACTGGGTGGCGGGCCGCTAAACCGGCGTTAGATTGCAGTCCAACGTTGGACGGCTGGGCCAGCCCGGCAGCCGGTCAAAACGGGAAAATCTGCTTCAGTTCCTCTGCCGAGGGCTGCCGGCCGTACTCGCACACCTCGAAGGCTTGAGCGTAGTGGACACTCCGTCCACGCCCGTCACCGTAGAACTTGACGAGGGCGTCGCGGTATCTGTCCGCCTCTCCGGCGTAGCGCCTGGCGAGATTTCGGCGTACCTCGTCGCGTCGCCGCTGCCGCCCCGCCTCGTCGTCCGGATACAGCCCGGCGTGGCCGTCGGCACCACCCTCGTGGATCTGAGACTCCATCACTAGCAGGGCGTCTAAGGTGGGCTCCATCACGTCGTCAATAGCGACAGCGACATCCGCCCGGAACGGATTCGGCCTCTGGAATCGATCCGACGCATAGAGGAACACCGGGTTTCTCTTCACCGGCGGCACGTCCGGGGTGAAGAACGGTACCCCCACCATGTATGCCGAGTCCTGCACCAGGATAGACGTGTAGCGGTGATCAGGGTGGTAGTCATTTGGCCGGTTCGTGATGACAACGTCCGCGTTCCATTGCCGGATCAACCGCGTGATCATGCGCCGGTTCTCCAGCGTGGGCATGATCTCGCCGTCATGGATGTCGAGCACCTCGGTGGTGGCGCCTAGCCGCCGATCCACCTCCAGCACTTCCTTCTTTCTGCGGAGGGCGAGCGGCCCTCCTGCCATCTGCCAATGCCCGATATCACCGTTGGTTGCCGAGACCAGTTTGACGTGATTCCCCATCTTGGCCCACTTCATGGCGACGCCGGCCCCCCGATACTCTGCGTCATCCGGGTGCGCGCCGAAGATGATGATCCGCAATTTGCCATCATCGGGAGGCTGTGCCGATCGAGCGGCCTGGGCCAATGCGACCCGTGGGCGCTGGGCGTTTATCAGTGTTCCGAGTATTACCCCCAGACCACAAGCTGTGACCAGTGCCACGGCCGAGATTCCTTTTTGAGCCTTCATGTTGGATTTCTCCTCTCAGACCATCTTGCTCCCTCTGCTGAAACCGGGAACAGCAACAATCTACACCTTTTTGCGCTAAGACATAGTTGCAGGACCGGTGACAGCAAAACCCGGTAACGTCCTACGGCTGTGACTTGGCGCTGAAGAGCACTGTTGTGTTGAGGAGCACTGTATTGACACCGCGGTTGCGAGCGGCATCGACAAGGTCCTTCGTTCCGCCGGGTCCATCGCCGGACTTGCCGTCCCAGAGCGCGATTAGCGCAAGGTTCGGCGCCGTAGTGGCAAAGGCCTCCTCCAGCAGCCAGAGATTGGTGCGCTGCCAGATATCGTAACCGGCAGGTTCCCGCATCCAGTTGGGAAGCTTCTTGTCAGGACCTAGGACCTGCACTTCGTTTTTTCCCGGATGGCTCTTCATCAGAGCACCGAAGCGGGCAATCCAGTCGGGTCCACCATGAGCCACTGATTCCGCGATGAACGGTCCTTCGGGCAAGGCTAGCAGCACCCGGGTGGGGACATTGAGGTCGGCACAAACTTCGTGAAAGAGAGTGTCGCCTCCGTTCGCGCCGCCGGCGATGGCTAGTGCTGGTCCGGGAAGGGCTCCGATCAGTGAGGCAACCTCCCGACGGATTGCATCGCGCGCGATCCGCTCCATCGCGGCTGGGAATCGCGGCTCGGTTCTTCCAGGAGCGTCGACCATGTGTCCTGTGAACACGATCGCTTGTCGCAGCGGCTCAGAGGAGGGCGGCACGGGGGGAAAGACAGCGAGGCACGCCGTCACGCGCTCGATTCGCACGCCTGCGTTCCGGAAGAGTTCGATCTGGTCGCGCGCTGCCGAGATTTGAAAGGGCTCTGCCTTGCCGAGGACTCGATCGTACGCGGCCGCGACGGCACCGTCTTTTTTGGCCGTCAGGAACTTATAATCGGCCTGCGAGATGGATAGCCAAATGTCTTGTTGGGTGGCTCGGTGCTCTGCGGACTGAAGGGAGACATCGACGACTGTTGCCAGGCGGTCTCGATTTGCCTTCAGCACCTCTTTGCGTTTTGCAGCCTCGTCTTCCGAGTCGTAGATGGCATCCCAGGCCTCGGGTTCCATCTCAATGATTCCCAGCAGGAGATCAACGAGGCTTAGAGCATTCAGCCCGGAGTAGAAGTGATTAAGGTCCTGTTCGAAAGCGTTGGTGTACAGATCCTGTGCTTCGAAGAACATGCCCGATCGCAGCGCGGAGACACGCCTGCCTTTTTCGTCCTTCCCCTGCCACAACGCCCGCCCACGAGTTTTCGCGTTCCGCGCCTTCAGCGCAAGGGCCTCGGCACGCTGCTCGGAAGTTGCGAGAGGGCTGTCGAGCACGGACTGCAGGGACTGGTCGGATGCGGTAAGGTCGCCGAGGCGCTGATACACGGTCCCGAGTGTTAGATTTGCTTCGAGATCGAGGGGGTAGACCGCCTTGATCAGTTCCCAGGACTCGCGGGCGGAGCTCATGAGTTTGCACTTGAACTGGCTCCGTCCTACGAGCCGTCGGCCTCCCAGTTCCCAAAGAAAGCGTCCTGCTTCCCTGCCCAGGAGTCCGAGTTTTCCGCCCTGTGATTTGACCGTTGCGTTCTCGACATCCCTGGCGAAATCCAGAGGAACAGGACTGAGTTTAGAGTGGTCGGGCTCCTCCAGCCTGGGCAAGGAGCGGAACACAGGGCTGTCCGTGCGGTCCGAGACCTTCGTGTGTTTGAGGCCCTGCACCAGATCGGGAACGGACGCGGACGGGTTTGCGGCGTCATACTCGAGATACCTGTCTGTTTTGAGATCGAAAGGGACCTCGTCGGCGCTCGTCCGCTGCTCCTTCGGCTTGGTCACCTTCGCTCGGATCATGAAGGTCTGGCGTGCGCGCAGGGCGTGGCGGATGCCAAGTTCGTAATAGACGTTCGGGTTTGGGATGGAGATGTCCGCGAGGACCAAGTCGGCCAGCAGCAATCGCTGGAACATGTCTTCCCGAATGTTCCCTGCCTCAAATACCGCGGCGGTTGTGTCCCCCGCTACTTCTGCCTGCTCCAGGGCCGGTTTGATCAGTTCCCGGTGAACCTTTTCGAAGTCGATTCCGTCTTTCGTGAGGAAGGGCCGGACAATGAATGCCTGCATGTCTGTACCTCAATTGAAGAACGTCTCCGAAATGCTCCGCTGTACCGCCCGCGGCGGCACCGAGCTCCGCGAGTCCTTAACGCTCGGCCGGATCCATGTGAAGCAGATCGTCGAGGTTGTTGTCATTGGTACCAAGCTGTTTGAGCCCAGGATGAGGTGAAGATTGTCAGGCATGGCTGTCAACCGCCGCCTCGATGTCGAAGGCTCTAGGAAAGTGCTCCGGGCGGACCTGCTGCTCGGCTGCATTGACTCCTAGTTCCTCGAGTTGGGTCAGGTTACGCGGATTGTCCATGGCGTCAAGGCCGGCCAGATCGCGATCGGCGATATCCAGGCTCAGCTCGTCTTTCAGCCATTTGCTTTGGAAGCGCAGATCGTAGCGCTGGTAGGTGAGCCACTTTTGCCCGCCGAAGGAGTCGTTTCGGAGGTCGCCAAGCTCACGATCGACCGGCCATGCGGTATCGGACCTGGCGATCCACTGCAGCACGGTCTGGTTCAGCCAACTGCAATCGTCCATGAGGTTGACCAGGCTGCGGCCGGCCAGGCCCGCCGCAGGCATGCGCATGACGTCGTCGCACTTCTCGCTCATCTCCTTTCGCCCTGTTCCCGCCGAGATGATCAGCACGTTGGTTTCGCCGATGGGCCATTTCCAGCCGTAGCCATCGAGCGTCGCCAACATCAATAGTTGCAGTGCCGGGTTGTTGTGTGGACTCATGCCGCCGTCCACGAACGCTCCGAAGAACTCCCCGGCTACCTGGATTCTCTCCGGCTCGAAATAGTGTGGCGCCGCCGTGCTGGCACGCACGACCTGCTTCAAGAGATACTCTGAATTCGGAACGTGACTGCTTGCTTCTGTCCGCATAAAGTAGCGGCTCTTGGGATGATTATGGATCACCCACGGGCTGCCGGAGTCGAACCGTTTGCACATGATCATCAGCCCTGTGAGCACTTCCTTGCCGCCGAGCCGGTAGTCGTGAAACGTGCTCTCCAGCGCAGACTGCAGTGCCTCGATCGAGAACTTGGGCGAGATCAGGCCGAGCCGGTACCATTCGGTGTGGAAGATATCGTTGGCCAGCTTGCGGTAGAGCTTTTGCAGTTCCGCTACAGTCTTCCCGATGGCGAGACCAGTGGCAATGATCGCGCCGGTTGATGTGCCGCCGATCAGGTCAAAGTAGTCGCAAAGGCGCAGACGCGGATCTCGATAACGCTCGCGGAGCACCGACTCGATGCGGGCGAGGTACCCGAGCGTCAGAATGCCCCGGACGCCGCCGCCATCGAGGGAGAGAATGCGTTTGGGAGGAATGGGCGCAAGGTGCTGCTCCAGTGTGGGACGATACATGGTTTCACCTCCTCGACAGTATATGTGAATTCCAGGTCCGGAATCGCGGCCGAGTGGCGGACGTTGTATTGCAGCTCAACGACCCCCTAGGCACTCATTGCCACTTCGCAGCGTGGCAACACGAGACGCCTTCCGGCGTCTCCGCATCGCGCGCCCGCGGTCCAAACGGGCGACCACGCGGGCGGAAGGCGATGGAATCGACGGCCACGTCGGCAGCGCAGGACCGCCGAGCGATGCTTGGCCAATTGGAAGAAAATGCGTTGACCGCACGGGACGCGCTTCCCTCACTTCCCCACGACCCGCGGAGCCGAGAATTCCGACGTATTGCCCTGCCGGTCCGTGGCCGTAGCTGTGACGTTGGGCCCCGCCAGCGGGCTCGCTTTGGCAAAGCGAAACGCACCCGCCGCGTCGGCCAGCGTACTCCCCTCGATGACGCGCCCTTCGTCTTCGGAATCCGAGAAGATCTCCACCTCGCATCCCGCGCACGCCGTGCCGGTGACGCTGGAGGCAGCCACCGTGGCGATCACCGGGGCCGCCATCACCAGCGAGGTACCTGTGCCGGTAAGGCTCCGGTTGTACTCGATGCCCATGCCTTCGTTGCCGTAGATCGAGTTGCGGCGGAAGGTGTTGGAGCCACCGGGATTGGCGTTGATCCCGCTGCCCGGGCCCGACATAGGGGTACCCTTTTTCGTGGTCGCCGTGACGATGTTGCCCTGGATGATGTTGTGTTCCCCGTCGAGCACCGAAACGCCGGATCCTCCGTTGCTCATGCGCAACTCGCCGCCGGCGTCGGTCCCAATATAGTTGCCGGCCACGTAATTGTAGTCCGAGCTTACTCTGATCGCCATATACCCGCTACTTGCGATCATATTTGCTTCCTGTGGCGTGGCGCCCCCAACCATACTGTGGGTGTCGCCACTCAACCCTACGCCTTCCCCCGGAAGCCCAAGGCTCCGCTGCCCAGTGATATCCGTACCAATCCAGTTGCCCAGCACCAGGTTCCCCGTGCCCATTTGGCCGCCGACTCCGACACTGCCTATGACGAGGTTCCGGTCCTCGGCGCGAGTTCCCCCAACGCGGTTGAATTGGGCTCCCCCATATCCGAGGGCCACCCCGCCTCCATGGTTGGGAATCACGCTTGTCCCCGCCGCGTCCGTGCCGACCCGGTTGCCGACGGCCACGTTGTAGTTGGTACCCCAGTCCGAGAAGTTGATTCCGTAGCGGCCGTTGCCGCTCGACAGGTTTCCTTGAACCAGGTTGTTGAACGCGCCCAGGTTGGTGTTGATACCGTCTCCGGCATTGGGCACCGCCAGGGCGCCGCTTGGGTCGGTTCCGACGTAGTTGCCGACGATCCAATTTCCTCCGGTGGCGGAACCGTTCAGCGCGACTCCACCGACCGAATTCCCGCTCACGATGTTCCTCTCTCCGGGGTCGGTCCCTCCAATGCGGTTGTTGGTGGGCCCGCTCATGAGTATCACGCCCAGGAGTTGGTTGGGGACGGCCTTGGCGCCGGTCACGTCCGTCCCGATGAAGTTGCCGATGACTACGTTCCCGGTCACAGCGCCGCTGAACGTGATCCCGTCGGCCAGATTGCCGCTGATAATGTTCCGTTCGCCGGGTGTGGTGCCGCCGATGCGGTTGCCCCGCGCTCCATCGTCGACTGAGGCTCCGCTATGCAGGTTCCCCGCGGCTGCCGTGCCGCTGCTATCGGTTCCCAGCAGGTTGCCGATGACGACGTTGCCATCGGCCCCGGCGCCTTCGATGTACACTCCCTGAAGGCCGTTCCGGCTGATGACATTGCCTTCCCCGCGCGGTCCGCTGCCCCGAGTCGAGTCCCCGCCCACCTGGTTGTTCTTCGCCTTATGAATGGACACGCCGAAGGCGGAGAATCGCAAAATCTGGAGTCCTTTGACGACGTTGTTGTCGGAGACGATGCTCAGGCCGGTCGCCATCCCTGGAAGTTTGCTCCCGTCCAGAATCACCCCGGCGTTGGAGGCGTCGATGGTGGTGCCTCCGCGGCTTAGCTCGGGAAGAGGGCTGGAGGCCGCGATGGTCGCGGGCGCCGACGGTGGAAAGACCGCGGAATCGAAGGTGATGGTATCGCCGCCCGCCGAGTCCTGGAGGCACTGCCGCAGCGTCCCCGCGCCGGCATCCGCCGTGGAGGCTACTACGCACGCTCCCGAGGCCCGTGGGGCCGGCCCCCGGTCGGCCGGCCGCGCGGAAGCTTCCCGACCTGTCCATTGCACGGTTGGTGCGGGGCGCCCTCTACTTGCTGCCCCACGCGGCCGCAACGGTGGGGCAGGCGGTTCGCCTGCCTTCGTCCGCGGACCGCGAAGCGGGACGCGGCGATCCAGTGTGACGGCAGGTTCACTCGTCCCGTTCTCCAGGAAGCCCGCAGCCAGGCTCTTTCCCGAATCCCCCGGCATCCTTTCCAGGATCAGCAACCCGTTCGATCCGTCGGCCACGTACACGCGTTGGCTGGCCACAGCGGCATCATGCGAATAACCCTGGGTGTTGAACGAGCCCACCAAACGGGGGCTTGACGGGCTCGATACGTCCAGCACATGAAGACCCTTGCTGCCGCCAGCCACATACGCCAGGCTGCCCGCGACCGTCACCCCGTAGACATCGCCGGCCAGGTCGTAGGCGGCGGTTTTGGACGGATGTGCGGGATCCGACACATCCACCACCAGCAACCGGCGAAGGTCGGCCACATACGCCATATTGCCTGCCACCACCACGTCCTGCGAGAATGTCATCGCGTCGCCATAGGCACCTACCACCATGGGGGCGCGCGGGTCCGCGACGTCCACGATCACCAGCCCGGCATAGGATGAGGCGACATAGGCCAGCGTGCCGCGCACGGTAATTCCCACGGCCGTGTCGAAGCTGTAAGGTCCGTGCTCCATCTGGAGGTACGACAGGTGGACGGGATGCGGCGGGTCGGCAACGCTCACGATTTCCAGTCCGTGTTCCGTTGGGAAGTAGGCGATTCCGTCTGCTACAGCCATGTCGCGGGGACCCTCGTTGGCGAGTGAGGCCGCCACCACGGGATGGGCGGGGTCGGAGGCATCCACGACGTAGAGAAGGCCGCCCGGCTGTGTCATTGCGACGTTTGCCACGTAGACCCACGTGCCGTCTACAGCCACGCTGGTGGAATAGCCCGGGATATTGAGGGCGCCAACCTGCCTGGGCTGAGCCGGGTCTGAGATGTCCACGATTCGGAGACCGTAGCCGGCTGCGGCCACGTAGGCATAGTTGCCGGCAATCGCTACCGCATCCGCATAACCCAGGGGCTCATACGACCCCACCTGCTTCGGGCCGGAGACGCCGCTCAGGCTCAATACGCGCAGCCCCCGGTAGCGGTCGGCTACGTAGGCCACGTCGCCATCCACAACCACCTTCCCCGCGTGCCCGCCCGGCATCTCGGCGCGTTGCATTTCCACCGGGCCGGCCGGATCGGACACGTCCAAGACACGCAACCCGCCGAACGCATCGGCCACCCACGCCGTAGTCCACGAGGCGGTCACCGCGAACGCCCACCCCGGCGTCTTGTAGGAGCCGACCTGGTAGGGATGCGCGCGGTCGGCCACGTTCACGCTCTTTACTCCTTCCCACCCGTCGGCCACATACGCGACGTTGCCCACTACCGCCACCCCGTAGGCATAGCCGCCGGTGCGTACCGATCCCACCTCGACCGGCTGTCGCGCATCGCCGATGTCGGCGATCAGCAGCCCCGCCCCCGCTGCGGCGATGTAGGCGTAGCGCCCGTCAACCGTCACCCCGAACGCGTAGTTCATGACATACGCCGAGCCCACTTCCACCGGCTGCGATGATTTCGATACGTCGATCACGCGCAGACCGTACGGCCCGTCGGCGAGGTAAGCCGTCGTGCCGGACACCGCCACACCGTTGGCGTATCCGCGCGTGTCCAAGGCGCCTACTTCCAC
>JAIQFL010000577.1 GCA_020073365.1 Terriglobia bacterium
TTTTATGCGAGGAGGAATAGGTGGGCACGCGCTTCGAATTCAACTCGCACGACTCACCAATCCTCGGTTCCCTGATACTCGAATGCCCCCATAATCACAGTCACCTTGTACCCATTCTGACTTTTGACAAGGATGTTCTTGCCATTGAAATTGATCTGCTCGTAATACGTACCCGGAGCCACTAGAACAGTATCCCCATTGTTCGCGGCATCAATTCCGGCTTGTATGGTCGGCTGATCCTGAGGGACGTGGATTGTCGTTGCCCGGGAAGCGGGGCCAAGCACGAGGAACAGAATGGCAGCGACGAAGTAGGGCTTCATAGTTGAAAACTCCTCAATCAGGCAGCAATTGTGTCCTAACATCTCGGACAAGGCAAGGAGCGTTGTCACAGAGCGTGGGTCGAATTCCGAATTTCCACGCAATCAAAGACAGAGCTATTCCGCATTTCCATCAAGAATAACTAGGTAGTAGTACTCGACTCTAGCCTAGCTATTCTTCGTGGAATTGCTGATTTCGCTACTCTGATCTGGCCCCACTTTGGCCGTCTGATTTGGCCCCACCTTAAGGTATAGATCGGCCTACCCTGTCCTTGCCAGCCAGGACGGGGAGGGCGATGGACAGGAGAGGGAAGGTGGAACTGTTTGAACAGATCAGACGGGAGTACCGCTTTGGGGCAGGAACGATCCGAGGCGTGGCGAAGCAGTTCGGGGTGCACCGGCGGATCGTGCGGCAAGCGATTACGAGCGCGATCCCACCCGAGCGCAAGGTTCCGGCGCGGGCGAAGCCTCGGCTAGGCCAAGCCATGGAGTTCATTGATGAGATTCTGCGAGGCGACCAACACGCTCCACCCAAGCAGCGGCACACGGCACATCGCATCTGGGAGCGGATTCGTCAGGAGCAGCCCGAGGTCACGGTGGCGGAATCGACCGTGCGCCATTACGTCTGCCGTCGCAAGCAGGAGTTGGGGATGGCAGAACGGGAAACGTTCGTGCCGCAGACCTACGACTGGGGCAGTGAGGCACAGGTCGATTGGTACGAAGCCTTCGCGGAAGTCATGGGCGAGTTGTGCAAGGTGTATTGCTTTGCGATGCGTTCGATGGCGGGCGGCGGGGCGTTTCATCGCGCCTACTATCACGCCACCCAGCAGGCGTTTTTGGAAGCGCACGAGTTCGGGTTTCGCTATTTCGGCGGGGTGTTCCGGCGGTTACGCTATGACAACCTGAAGAGTGCGGTGAAGAAGATTCTGCGCGGGCATCAGCGGGAAGAGACAGAGCGGTTGATCGGCTTCCGCTCCCACTGGGGTTTCGAGACGGAGTTCTGCAATCCGGCGCGAGGGAACGAGAAGGGCGGCGTGGAAGGCGAAGTGGGCCACTTTCGGCGCAATCATCTGGTGCCGGTTCCGCGTGTGGCGAGCTTGGAAGAGTTGAACCAGCTTCTGCTCGCAGGCTGCCGCGCCGACGAGCAGCGGCGGATCGTGGGCAAGCCACACACTGTCGGTGAGGCCATGCAGATCGAGCACGCACACCTGCTGCCCTTGTCTGCGGAAGGATTCGAGCTGGCGGAAACGAGTTTTCCGGTCGTAGACGGCAAGGGCTGTGTGAAGGTGCGCACGAACTGCTACTCGACACCGCTGAAGCCGGGCATGCGCACACAGGCGAGACTGTTGCCGGCCTATGTGGAGATTTGGCAGGAGCGGGAGTGCGTGGCGCGGCACGAGCGTAGTTTCTCACGCTACGAACAGGTGCTCGATCTGGAGCACTATCTCGACGTGCTGGAGCGCAAGCCAGGCGCACTGGCGGGGTCGAGCCCGCTCGCGCAGTGGCGCGAACGCGGACGATGGCCAGAGAGCTTCGACCGTTTGTGGCAGAGCTTGCAAGAACGGCATGGCCGATATGAAGGCACGCGGATGATGATCGACTTGCTCACGCTGGGCAAACGGCATGGCTGGGATCGGTTGAGGAAAGCCGTGGAAGAATCGCTCGCGCTCGGTTGCACGGATGCGGCCGCGGTGCGGCATCTGGTCACGGCGAACGAACTCGTCCGCTCGCGCCCGGAGCCATTCGAGGTGAGCGGACTGGAACGTTACGACCGCCCGTTGCCCGAGATGCACGAGTACGACTTGCTGCTCAACAGCGGCGCAGTTGCCGGAGCGGAGGTGGCGCGATGAATCAGCCCACACAAGCTCTGGAACACGCCAGTGTGAGGCAGTATTGCAAGGCGCTGCGCATGCCAGTCCTCGGGGCCAACTTCGTGCGATTGTCGGAGCAGGCGATCAAAGAACAGCGCAGTCACATCGGGTATCTGGAAGCCTTGCTGGCGATGGAAGCCGAAGAACGCGACCGCCACGCCATTCAAAAGCGCATTCGCGATGCCAAGCTGCCCCGGCTAAAGACGCTGGAAGAGTTCGACTTCAATCAGGCGCGACAGATTCCGGCGGCGAAGATTCGTGAGCTGGCCGAAGGCGGCTACATCGAACGCGCCGAGCCGGTGGTGTTCATGGGCGAGTGCGGCACGGGCAAGACCCACCTTTCGACCGGCTTATGTGTGGCGGCGTGCCGCCAGAAACGGCGGGCGCGATTCACCACGGCCGCGAACTTGGTGAACGAACTGGTGGAAGCCCGGCAGCAGAACGCGGTCAAACGCGTGCTGGCTCGTTGGTTGCGGTATGACGTGATCGTGCTCGATGAAGTCGGTTACGTGCCGCTGGCTGACATCGGCGCGGAGTTCCTGTTCCAAGTGATCGCGGAGCGGGCAGAGCGGGCGGCACTGATCGTGACCACTAACTTACCATTCTCGGAGTGGACGCAGGTCTTCCCGAACCCGCGCCTGTGCAAAGCCTTGCTGGATCGCATCACCGACCGGGCACACATCATCGAGACGGGAATCGAATCGTATCGTTTTCGCAGGACCTTGGAGGTACGGCAGAAAAAGAAAGGTTCGTAGCCCGCAGCGGAGCGGCTTCTACATTGCTGGTGCAAAGGAAGGGGCTCAAACGCCGCCCCTTCCTCTGCACTCCATCCCGGCTTCGTACGGATCGCACTGGCTGTTCGTTATCAGCAAGCTGGAGGAAAAGGATTCTTATGACGCAGGTGGGGCCAAATGAGACAGCCACGGTGGGCCAAATCAAGTTGCCAAAAGCAGGAGCAGAACCACAAACCATGGTGCGACTGGGACCATAACAAGAAAGTCCACGTATATGCCCGTCTGGCGAAGATCATTAACGAGAACAAGCGCATTGGGATTGCCTGTGCCGTACCGAAGGTTCTATGGGATCAAACTCCAGAACGAATCCGCCAACACTGGGGGCGGGAGCACTACACTTTCGCGGTGAGAATGTGCATGCGGCGCATAGCGGAATGGCGACATAAGAGCATGATCTCTCTTCCCGTTCGCTACATCTTTGATTGGGAGATGGGGATCAGCCAAAAGCGACAGGAGATTTCCAAGATCTTTGACATCATCAGTGCTCCTTCCAATGAACATATCGCAGAACTCTTCGGGGTCGAACCTAGAGGCTATGGATTTGAGCACAAAGAGGAATTCAAACCACTTCAGTCCGCTGATGTATTGGCATGGCAGATGCGCTCGCATATGCGAACAGTCTGGCCGCTTGGACATGATGACAAGTCTCTCTGTCATCCCGAGGGTGTAAATAAAACTGTGTAAACGGCCATGGGAGGAAGAAAATAGGAGACCCCATGGCGATCGACAAGAAGCTTATTGATCAACTGCTCACCGACTACAAGAAGCCCGAGGATATCATCGGGGAAAACGGCCTGCTCAAGGAGCTGACGAAAGCCATCCTGGAACGAGCCTTGCAAGCCGAGATGACGGACCATCTGGGCTATGAGAAGCACGACCCGGCGGGCCACCACCGGGGCAACTCGCGCAACGGGAAAAGCCAAAAAACCTTGAAGGGCGAGTTCGGCGAACTGGAGTTGGAGACTCCGCGCGACCGCCAAGCCACCTTCGATCCCAAGATCGTGGCCAAAGGGCAGACGCGCTGGACAGGCTTTGACGACAAAATCATCTCGATGTACGCGCGGGGCATGACCACGCGCGAGATTCAGGGCCACCTGGAGGAGATCTACGGGATCGAAGTCTCCCCGACACTGATTTCCAACGTGACCGATGCTGTGATCGAGGAAGTGAAGCTGTGGCAAGGGAGGCCGCTGGAGGAGTTGTATCCGATCGTGTATCTGGACGCGCTGATGGTGAAGGTGCGCGATGAAGGACACATCCAGAACAAGGCGATCTACGTGGTGCTGGGAGTGAACCTGGAGGGGCAGAAGGAAGTGCTGGGGCTGTGGGTGGCGCAGACCGAAGGAGCGAAGTTCTGGTTGCAGGTGCTGACGGAGTTGCGGAACCGTGGGGTGAAGGACATCCTGATCGCCTGCGTGGATGGGCTGAAAGGATTTCCCGAAGCCATCGAGGCGGTGTATCCGCGCACCGAGGTGCAGCTCTGCATCGTGCATCTGGTACGGGCTTCGCTGAACTACGTGCCCTGGAAGTTGCGCAAGCCGGTGGTGGCCGATCTGCAGTCGATCTATCGTGCGGCGACGGTGGCCGAGGCCGAGCAGCATCTGGCGGAACTGGAAAGCAAGTGGAAAGCCTATCCCAGCGTGAGCCAGGTGTGGCGGCGGAACTGGGCGCGGATCACGCCGTTTTTCCACTACCCGCCTGAGATTCGCCGAGCCATCTACACCACCAACAGCGTGGAATCGTTGAACCGATCGCTGCGCAAGATCATCAAAACCCGCGGCGGATTCCCCAACGAAGAAGCCGCGCTGAAGCTGCTGTTTCTCGCGCTGCGGCAGGCGGCCAAGAAGTGGACCATGCCGATTCATCACTGGAGGGAAGCTTTGAACCACTTCACGATTCTGTGGCCGGAACGGATGCCGGCCCTGGAGAGGGTTGCGTCATGAAAGCTCAGAACCTTTCGAAAATCGCTGTGCAGGGGAAGGGGCACTTACCCCCTTCCCCTGCACCCCATCCCCAAAACAAAACTTGGTCGTTTACACAGAAGAGTTGACACACCTCTTTGCCGGCGGATGAACTAGCTCTGTGGGGTCTGTAAGCGGATTACTCAGGGCTGAAGTCCGTCAGAATGATGGGCGAGTTCAGGCATTCCCCTCCATGGGCGAGAACGTCCGCGTCTGTATCGGGAACGGATAGCTCCCATTCACCCTCCAATCCTCCCCAACCGCTGCTAATCCTCTGTATTTCAGTCGCTTACGTTGACCAAC
>JAIQFL010000578.1 GCA_020073365.1 Terriglobia bacterium
GACCAGATTGTCCGGGCTCTTTTTCTCCCGGAGGAAATTCCAGGCGAGGAGCGCCAGAAGAAAGGCGCATATCACGTAGTAGGCGATCATGACCAGCGGCATTCCGACCTCCCGGAAGTTCCAGGTCTCGCGCCGCGACAACGGCGCTTTTGGAATAGAACGGCTCTCGCGGGCAAACGTACGGCCTGCTTCGCCGCGATAGGCGATCGGTTCAGGTAGTTTCCAATGTGTCGAACAGCCAGCCGTGCTCTTCCGGCGGCTGGACTTGTGTGATGCTCGCCGTCCCGTCGTCCAGGTTGTTCACCCTGACGGGTTTGTCAGCCGAGATTACGTCCGTGTCGCCAGGACCGGGCAGTTTCGTCGAGATCCTGGTTCCCTTGAGGGGTTTGATTTTCTTGGCGTCCTTCTTCGCATCGGTGACGTCGAGTACATGGAAGGCGATCCACTTCTTCTTCTTGCACGGGACCTTCGGGCTACACGCGTCCTTCTCCCCTGAAAGGCCCGCCGCGTCACGATCCTTTTTCAATGCCTGACGCTTCCCCTTTGGGTCGGACCCCTTACCCATCCTCGACCTCCGCGCCATCCGGCTCCGGCTCATCGAGGTAGTCGTCGATCATATCCAGACGCATCTCCGCCGGAACTAGTTTGTCGGTCAGGATGTCGCGTGCCCAGGCATGCTCGGTGTCGAATTCAAAGCCCAACACGTACAGGAAATCGATAAACCGGACAACGTCATATTCGGAGTCGATCCGATACTCGCGCGCTCTTTGTATGCCTCTCGCCACGGACAGGCGCACCGCATCTTCTCCCATCTCGGCGCAGATCTCGGGAAGCGCACGCTGGAGATGCGCCACGACCCGATTGATGAACGCGCTCTCCGCGCAGTCCGCAAACACACGCCACTGCTCGTCGCGGATCGTGAGCATTTCAGCCAACGATACTATAACGGCATGCAGCCCGCAAGGGCATCGTCCCATTTCGTCGTCTGCCGGCTCTAGCCGTCGCACGCCCCCGAACCGCTCCCCAGGATTGAACATGGTACAAATTGCGTATGCCCTCTTTTCGCGTGGAAACGCCCCAACACTGCTACTCCGCCATCGTCGAGCGGGGCATCATCGGGCATGCCGCGCAATACCTCCCGACCCATACAGGTAAGGTCTTCGTGGTCTCCACGGAAGACGTGTGGCGGCACCAGGGGGCGGCCCTCGCCCGCGGTCTCACGGGCATCCCTCACGAAGTACTCTACCTTCCCGGCGGCGAAAATCGGAAACGCCTTGCACCCCTCGAACAACTGGCCGAGGAAATGGTCCGGCGCGGCGGCGACCGCTCCAGCATGGTGATCGCCTTCGGAGGAGGCATCGTGAACGACATGGCGGGCTTTCTGGCCGCCATCTTCATGCGCGGCATCCCCGTGCTCCAGGTCCCCACCACGCTGCTGGCGCAGGTGGACGCGGCCATCGGCGGCAAGACCGGGGTCAACCTGGTGAGCGGCAAGAACCTGATCGGCAGCTTCCACCAGCCGCTCGCGGTCCTGATCGATCCGGCGGTGCTCGAAACGCTGCCTGAGCGCGAATACCGGTCCGGCCTTTACGAGGTCATCAAGGCCGGTATCATCCGCGAACCCGAACTATTCCACTTTCTCACGGAGCATTGTGAGGACGTCCTCAACCGCACTCCCGACGCCATCGATCGCATCATCGCGGATTCCGTGCGCATGAAGGCCGAGGTGGTCTCGACCGACGAACGCGAAGGCGATCTGCGCCGCATCCTCAATTTCGGCCACACCTTTGGCCATGCGCTAGAGGCCGAAACCGGATACACCCGCTTTCTGCATGGCGAGGCCGTGGAGTGGGGCATGCGCGCCGCCGTTTACCTGAGCGAATTGACCGGCCACCTCTCCGCCGAAGACAGCGTCGAGATTCTGGAGACCCTACAACTGTACGGCCCCATCCCACCGTTGGACGGAATCCCCGCCGGGAATCTCTTCGCACGCCTGGTGCACGACAAGAAGACCCTCCAGGGCAAGGTTCACTTCGTGCTGGCGGTGCGCATCGGGGAGGTCACGGTGGTTTCGGGTATCGATGAGAAGTTGGTGCTAGAGGCCATCCGGTCCGCCCTGGTATGAAGGGCAGCACTCCCGTAGGGACGCGCAATGAGCGCGAAGCCGCCAACTGGGTCCGCGGCATGTTCGGCCGTGTAGCTCCGCGCTACGACCTTGCCAATCATCTGCTCTCGCTCAACATCGACCGTCTGTGGCGCGCCCGAACGGCGCGCCGCGTGCGCCATATCCTGGAACGGCCCGGCGCGCGGGTTCTGGACATCTGCTGCGGCACGGGCGATTTGCTGTTGGCATTGGCGGAGAGCATCCGCCACGCACGCCCCGTGCTGGGCTCCGACTTCTGCCATCCGATGCTGACGGCCGCACGCGACAAAATCGCTAAGGCCGGCGCTACCGCGGTCCTGTTCGAAGGCGACGCGCTGCGATTGCCCGTCCGCGATGCCTCCCTGGATCTCATCACCGTGGCCTTCGGTTTTCGCAACCTGGCGAACTACGATGCCGGTCTCGGTGAGATGCGCCGCGTCCTGCGCCCCGGCGGGATGGCCGCCATCCTGGAGTTCTCGCAGCCGCCGAACCGGGTATTCGCCGCACTGTACCAGCTCTACTCCCGGCGGATTCTGCCGTGGATCGGCGGCGCGCTCTCGGGCAGCCGCGATGCCTACCTGTATCTTCCGGAGTCGGTCGGAAAGTTTCCCTCGGCTGGGCAACTGGCGGACGACATGCGCCGGGCGGGCTTTGAAGACGTACGCTACGAGTATTGGACCGGGGGGATTGTAGCCCTGCATTTGGGGACGACCGGTACGACCGCTCCCTGAGGTGGGGCAGGCGGTTCCGCCTGCCGCGCCCGCTTGCGGGCGATTCTTTCTTACGTTCTCACTAAGCCACTTCCGCCCCGGCCTTCTCAATCGCCTTCTCCAGCTCTTCCTTCCCCCAGTCCGTGCTGATGAAGAGTTCCTGCCGCGCGCCGGCGCTGAGGGCGATGGCTTTCCAGCCGTTCTGTGTCGGCACGGTGACTCGCACCTTCACTTTTCCCCTGGCGTCGCGCACCGGCCGGATCACTCCGGGGATGACGGATCGAATCGTGGGATTCGAAGCCAGCAGCTCCTCCAGAATTCCACGCACGCCATCGATGATACTGTGCTCGATCTTCAGCCGGTCGTTGGCCGTGCGAAGACGCATCTACCGCCAGCCTTCTCCACCGCGCAGGGGAACGAAACGGCACAGCGTCGCCACGCGATAGTCGATGCGGCCGCCCCGCTTCCAGATCACGCGCAGTTCCTGGTCGTCGCGCTCGCCCACTGGAATGACCACCCGCCCGGGATCGTTCAATTGCTCCAGAAGCGCGGCCGGGATGTCCGGCGCGCCGGCGGCCACGGAGATCGCGTCATACGGAGCCAGCTCCCGGTAACCTACCGAGCCATCGGCGAGCACCACGGTCACGTTCCGGTCGCGTCCCGTTCTCCGCAGGTTCTCGCGCGCCAGTTGGGCGAGCGCGGGAATGATCTCCACCGTAATCACGCGCGACGTCAGCGCGCCCAGCACGGCGGCCGCGTATCCGCTCCCCGCGCCGACTTCCAACACGGTCTCGGCGCCCTCCAGTTCCAGACACTCCGCCATCAGCGCGGTCATGTAGGGCTGCGAAATGGTCTGCCGGTAGCCGATATCGATGGGATCGTCCTGGCAGGCGAACAGGCGAACATCGGCCGGCACGAATTCCTCGCGGGGGATCTCTTGCATGGCGCGCAACACGCGCTCATCCCGGATGTTCCGCCGGCGCAATTGCACCTCTACCATCTTCCGGCGTTCGGTGGCCCAATCCGGTATCACCTTCCACCCCCAACTCTATAATAGCTATGATGACCCACCAGATCACGCTGATTCCGGGAGACGGCATCGGGCCGGAAGTGGCCGCAGCCACGGTACGCGCCGTGGATGCCACCGGGGCCGTCATCGAGTGGGACCCGGTGGAAGCCGGCGCGCGTGCCTTGGCGGAGCAGGGACAACTGATTCCGGACGACGTCTTCGCCTCGCTCGAGGTCACGCGGGTGGGTCTCAAGGGGCCGACCACCACTCCGGTCGGCGGCGGCCACCGGAGCATTAACGTGGCCTTGCGCATGAAGCTGGGCCTCTACGTGAACTTTCGGCCGATCCGCATGCTGCCGGGCCTCCAGACCCGTTTTTCGGATCTGCCATTGGATCTGGCGATCTTCCGGGAGAATACCGAAGACCTGTACTCCGGGCTGGAGCACGAAGTGGTCCCCGGCGTAGTGGAGAGCCTCAAGATCATCACCGAGAAGGCGTCCACGCGAATCGCGCGCGCTGCGTTCGAATACGCCCGGCGCGAAAGCCGGCGCAAGGTGACGGCCATCCATAAGGCCAACATCATGAAGATGAGCGACGGCCTTTTCCTCAAGTGCTGCCGCGAAGTGGCGTCCGCTTTTCCCGAGATTCAATACAACGAGCTGATCGTGGACAACGCCTGCATGCAGCTTGTGATGCGCCCCGAGACATTCGACCTGCTGGTGATGCCGAACCTTTATGGCGATATCATTTCCGATCTGGCCGCCGGTCTGGTAGGCGGGCTTGGCATCGTGCCCGGCGCCAACCTTGGCGATCACCACGCTATCTTCGAAGCCGTGCACGGCACCGCTCCCGATATCGCCGGCAAGGGCGTGGCGAACCCCACCGCCCTCATGCAATCGGCAGTCCTGATGCTCGCGCACCTGGGAGAGCGCGAGGCTGCCGGGCGGCTTCAGAAGGCGATTCGGCATGTCTATGAAGCGGGCGAACACCTGACGGGGGATGTCGGCGGCAAGGCATCCACCACCGGGTTCACGGATGCCGTGATTCGCCATCTATAGAAGCATTGTGGGGCAGGCTTCAGCCTGCGGCGGGCTTTAGCCCGCCTCTTCGTCTTACGCGAACTTCTGCAACTAAGCACACTACCAGCGGGGCGCTCCGGGGCACTAAAAGCGTGGCGCCCTGGGGGCCACTAGCGGGAGTTTACAAGATAAAAGCAAATTTCCAGGCAAACCATTCCTGTGGAGTGGTTTGCGGGGAGTGTGGGGTATGACCTAACGGGGGGCGGGGACGAATCGCTGGAGGTCGAGGAGGGAGAAGAGGCGTTGCTGGAGTGCAGTCATGCAGGTAAGGCAGGCGGCGGTAGAAGCGTGCCGCTGGCCTT
>JAIQFL010000131.1 GCA_020073365.1 Terriglobia bacterium
AAGGCGGAGGATCGCGCCCCCGACGACACGCTGGCCACCGAGCGCGCCCGCCCCCGGGCCGCACAGCCCTTTCCGTGGATCGAGAGCCGTCTCGAACAGGGAATGGCCCGGGCAAAGGAATCCGGGCGCAGACTGATCGTTGATTTCTGGACCTCGTGGTGCGGACCGTGCAAATCCTTAGACGAATGGATCTGGACCGACGCCGAAGTGGCAGCGCTTCTGAATGCGGGCTACGTGGGAGTCAAATTCGATGGCGACCTGGAAAAAGATCTGGTAAAGCGATTTCGTGTGGAAGGCTACCCGACGGTCATTGTGCTGGATTCAGCGGGCAAGGAAATCCAGCGCTTCAGCTACCTCTCTTCCAAACAAATGCTGGAAGTCTTGAAGCGCTGACGGAAAGCTTGCCAACGTAGCCCAGGGCTAGCTTCCCTTACTTGGCAGGCCCTGATGTTTCGGTGCCGCTCGGAACCGCGTCGCGCGCACCGCCGCCCTCGACACCCGGCGCACCGAAATATTCGCTCGCCACCCACCGGGCGGCCTCCGGCACCGCGCGCTGGACCGGTTCGGAAAGTCCCGGAGAGACCTGGTCCGGCAACGGGCCGGTCTGGCAGGCGAGCACTCGCACCTCGACGCCGGTCTGCTGCTGCAGCTCGCGCAGCAGGTTGGATGTGGGCAACTGATGCATCGAGAAATCGTCCAGTTTGACCGCGGGGATGTCGGCCGGGTCGATTTCGAACCACTCGCCCGGCTCCCGCCCGAAATCCACCGCGTCGACAACCAGCAGCCGGCGCGGCCTCACCGCGCTGAGGCAAAGCGTGAACAGCAGCTTGCGCACACCCGTACCGGCATCCAGGAGACAAACGCTTTCGGGCACATCGAAGTGCGTCTCGAGGTATTCGGCCAGCTCGCATCCGAAGCCGTCGTCGCCGAAGAAAACGTTGCCGCAGCCGAGGATCAGCGCCGGCTTCGAGCAAAAATCGGGAATAACGTCTTCTTCCATGATTGCCATGGCGGCCTCCAATCAGGTCATGTGGGGCAGGCTGGCAGCCTGCGGCGGGTTGTTAACCGCCAGAGCGCCGGTTAACAACCGGCGCGCAGCTTGCCAAGCTGCCCCACAAACACTTAGTTTGCGAACGTATCGAGTAAGCTGCCCTTCGCGTCGAAGATGTCCAGCTTCACCGACAGCTTTCCGTCCAGCCGGTGCGTGGCGCACGACAGGCACGGGTCATAGGCGCGGATGGCCATCTCGACCGTGTTCAACACCCCCTGGTCGTATTGGCCGCCGTGGATCAGGCTCTTGGCGGCCTGCGTCACCGACAGGTTGATGGGGGCGTTGTTATGGGTGGTCCCGACGATCAGGTTCATGTTGGTGATCATGCCGTCGGCATCCGTCTCGTAATCGTGAATCAGCGTGCCGCGCGGCGCTTCCGTGCAGCCCACACCACGCGCCGCGCGCGGGGTCACTTTCACGCGCGTCTCGGGGCAGGTGATGTCCGCATCGTCCAACAGGCGGATGGCGTTCTCGGCGTTATAGAGCAGCTCGATCAGGCGGGCCCAATGATACAGCAGGGTGAGCTGCGCCGGGCGGCCAAACTTCCGCCGGAATTCCTCGAGCTCCGCTTGCGCCAGGGGCGTGTCTATGAAATCGCAAACGTTGATGCGAGCCAGCGTGTTGGCGCGGTACAAGCCGGGCGCGTTATCCTCCAGCGAGAAGCCCCCGCGCTTTTTGGCATACGGGAACTTCAGGTAGCTCCACGGCTCGATGTGTTCCCCGATGTACTCGGTATACCGGTCATACGGAAACTCATCGAAAGAGCCGTCGCTCGCCATCATGCGGAGCTTGCCGTCATAGAGGTTGAGAGCGCCGTTTTCCTTGACGGTCCCGATGAACCCGCTGGTGATGACGCCCAGCGACTTCACCACGTCGAGGTACTTGGGGAACACGCTCTCCTTGGCAAAGGCGATGGAGAACTTGGCCAGCTCCAGGGCCTCATCGGCCATGGTGCGCAAGTGGTCGCGTTCGTCTTTCGCCAGCGGCTTGCTGAAGCCGCCGGGAACCGCGGCCTGCGGGTGGATGGCCTTGCCCGCGATAATCTCGAGCATTTTGGCGCACATATGCCGCACGCGGACCACGCGGCGGGCCACCTCGGGCGCGGCCTGCAACACGCCGATGACGTTGCGCACCGAGTAATCGGCATCCGGGCCCAACAGGAAGTCGGCGCCGGCCAGGAAGTAGAAGTGCAGGATGTGCTCTTCCATGAAGGCGATGCTGTTGCACAGCTCGCGCAGCTTGGCCCCCGCGGGCGGAGGCTCGACCCCGAAGACCGCATCGCAGGCCTTGGCTGCCGCCAGGTGGTGCGACCACGGGCAGACGCCGCAAATGCGCGGGGTGATGCGCGGCATGTCTTCCACAGGCCGCCCCATGCAGAAGCGCTCGAACCCGCGCAACTCGATAACATTCACGCGGGCCAGGCTCACATCGCCGGCATCGTCCAGTTGGATGGTGATCTTGGCGTGGCCCTCAATTCTCGTTACAGGCTGAATTACGATGGTTTTTCCCATGGCTCACCTCTTGGGCGCCGGCCGCAGGCGGCCCGCACCGGAAAATCGATTGAATGTCGCGGCCCGGTCCGGAATCTGTTTCGGATCGAGGCCGATCGAAGAAAGCGCGCCCATCATGTCGACCATGGGATTGGCCTTCTCCGAGAGCGGTCCGAAGCACCCCTCGCACGGCATGTACGCGCGGATGCAGCGTGGTGTGCCCTCGCTGCCGCCGCAGCCGGAGCGCGTCGCCGGACCGTTACACAGGAATCCCTGCTCCATCAAGCAGCGCATCTGATTCAGCGGAGCGCCGGGAGTGAAGGTGGGTGCCTCCAGCCGCCGCCTCAGCGTCGAGACGGCCTTCTTCTCGCGGATGGTGGGGCATTCGTCGCATACGCTCTTGGTAGAGAGCGTAAACGGGCGGCCTTCCAGCAACGCGGTGAGCGCGCCTGCGACCATCTCCGGCGTGGTGGGGCAGCCGGGCAGCATCACATCGACCTTCACCACTTCGCTGACGGCGTACACACGATCGGTCAGGGCCGGCACTTGCTCGTGGGGGAATCCGTTCTTGTCGGTCGTGACGCTCTCGCGGTAGACCTTGGTCAGCAATTCCTCGGTGGTGCAGAGGTTGGCCAGCGCGGGGATGCCGCCGTAACAGGCGCATGACCCCAGCGCGATGAGCGTTTTGCATTTCCGGCGCATCTCCTGCGCCAGCAGCTTGTGCTCGTCGCTGCGGATACCGCCGGAGATGAGGCCCACCTCCGCCTCCGGAATTTCCATTTCCGCCTTTTCGCCGGTTTGGCCATACAGCTTGTGGTCCATCAGCACCGGCATGTGGACAATCTGCACTTTCTCCAACAGATCCAACAATGGTTCGCCGATGTCGAGGATGGTCACCTCGCATCCGCCGCAGATGGCGAACCACTCTTCGGCTAAACGTGCAGGCATGCTGCACCTCCTTTTCCGAGGTAACCCGTATTGGCCGTGTCACCTCTCTCATCCATCAGAGCTGCTGCGCCGGAGGCGCCATGCGGCCCTGCTAAGGGCTTCGATACGGGCTGGGCCCCAGTCGCTTGACCTGCTCCACCATCTCGGTGACTACCTGTGCGAAGCGCGGTCCTTCGGAAGCCGACACCCACTCCAGACGGAAGCGCTCCGGCTCCAGTCCGAAATCCTCCAACATCAGGGAAATGGCCTCCGCGCGCGAGCGGGCGCGCAGGTTGCCTTCCAGATAGTGACAATCGCCCGGGTGACAGCCGAGCATCAGCACTCCATCGGCGCCCTTGGTCAGCGCCTCAATCACCAGGTTCGGATGAACCATGCCGCTGCACTGCACGCGCAGGATACGGATATTGGTGGGATACTGCAATCGCGAGGTGCCGGCGAGGTCGGCACCGGTGTAAGCGCACCAGTAACAGCAGAAGGTCAGGATCAGCGGCTCCCAACTCTCGCTGCTCTCCCCGGTCACGGGTTCTGACAGTGTTGCCGCTCCATTCAAGCAGGCCTCTGCGCCCGAGGCGCAATGCCGCCCTGCCAAGGGCTCCCCGGTTGCCTGTGCCTCACACAATTCGGTTTCGCTCATCTGCCAGTACCTCAAACGTTCAAAGCCGCGTGGATCTGCGCTAACAGTTGCTCGGGACGGAAATGCCATACGAAGATGCCGTTCTTCGGACAGGTCGCCTGGCACGTCCCGCAGCCTTTACAAACCGCCTCGTCGACCTCCACACGCTTCTTGGTGGATCCATTCGTGCCGTACTCCACCAGCTTCAGCGCGTGGAAGGGACAGGGATCAACGCAGTACGCGCAGCCGTCGCAGTTCTCTTCGACCACATGCGAAACGGACGGTTCGAGCTCGATGGTGTCGCGCGCCAGCACGGTAGCGGCGCGAGCGGCCGTAGCCGCCGCCTGCGATAACGCCCCGCGCAAATCCATGGGCGCCTGGGCCGCCCCGCACAGGAAAATACCGTCGCTCGCGAAATCCACCGGGCGCAGCTTGCGGTGCGCTTCCAGGAAGAAGCCCTCCTCGCCAAGCGGCACTTTCAAGAGCTGCGCCAGTTCCTTGTTCTCCGGGTTGGGAACGGTAGCCGATGCCAGCACCACCGTGTCGGCTTCCAACTCGACGCGCTTGTGCGTGAGCTGATCTTCGGCGGCAACTGCCAGCCTGCCATTGTGGGCGGCCACCTGCGGTGGTTGCTCATCGGCATAGCGGATGAACCGCACTCCCAGATCGCGCGCGCGCCGGTAGAACCGTTCGCGCAGGCCGTAGGTGCGGATGTCGCGATAGAGCACCGAGACTTGGCTCGCGGGACTCAGTTCCTTGATCCGCAAAGCATTCTTCACCGTGTCCGTGCAGCAGGTGCGGCTGCAGTAGGCGCGCTCGGCACAGCGCGATCCCACGCACTGGATAAATACGACGGAGTCCGCGCGCGATTTTCCACTAGCGATCTGGCCGCTGGCGATCTGGCCTTCCACGTCATAGTTCAGAATCACCCGCGGGTCGTCTCCGTAGAGGTATTCGCCGGGCCGGTAGCGCTCCGCGCCGGTGGCGACGATCAGTACGCCGTGGGCCAACTGGTGCTCCACCCCGTCCTGCACGATGGTCGAACGGAAGTTCCCCAGCGAGCCGGCAAAGCCCTTCAGGCGGCTGCGCAGAAGCACTTTGATCTTAGGGTGGGAGTGCGTGCGCGCCAATAGTTGCGACAGCCCAACCCTGGAATTCTCTTCGGCGCCGAGCAGGTAGCGCTGATCGCGCGCATGGCCGCCCAGCTCTTTGTTCTTTTCGGCGAGGACTACCGGAAAGCCCTGATCCGCCAGTTCCAGCGCGGCCATCATGCCGGCCGGGCCGCCGCCGAGCACCAGCGCCGCCTGCGTCACAGCCAGGGGGCGCTTATAAAGCGCCGTGTCGAGCCGTACCTTGGCCACCGCCATGCGCACCAGGTCCATGGCCTTCCGGGTGGCCTTCTCCTTCTCCCGCATGTGCACCCAGGAGCACTGGTCGCGGATGTTGGCGAGCTCGAAAAAATACTGGTTGAGGCCGGCTTCGCGGATGGTATCGCGGAACAGCGCCTCGTGCGTCCGCGGGGTGCAGGAGGCTACTACGACGCGGTTCAAGCCCAGCTCGGCGATCTTCTCCCGGATGCGCTTCTGGGTGTCGTCCGAGCAGGTGTACAGATTGCGCTCCGCATAGGCCACGCCGGGGATGGTAAGCGCGTATTGGACCACCCGCTCCACGTCCACAACCCCGGCGATGTTGGTCCCGCAATGACACACGAACACGCCCACGCGCGGCTCTTCGCCGCTCACGTCGCGCTCGGGCGGATACTGCTTCGGCCGGACCAGCGTGCCGCGGCTGTCCGCCAGCAGGCTCATCGCATGCGCCGCTGATGCGCTGGCCGCCGCCACCGTCTCCGGAATATCCATCGGTTCGGCGAACGGCCCGCAGACGAACACCCCCGGCCGCGAAGTATGGCTGGGAGCAAACGAGGGGGTCTGGCAGAAGCCGTTCTCATCCACCTGGATGCCGAGGCTTTCGGCCAGTTTGCGGGTATTCTCCGCCGAGTACCCGACCGCCAGCACCACCATATCGAACACGTCCTGACTCCGCGCGCCGGCCGGGTCGGCGTACTCCACAATCAGATTGTGGCTGCCGGGAATCTCCCGAATGGCCGAAGGACGGCAGCGGACATAATGCACGCCCTCGGCCTTGGCCCTGGCAATATACTGCTCGAAGCCCTTGGAAACCGCGCGCAGATCGATATAGAAGACCGTGCAATCGAGGCCGGGCTGATGCTCTTTGGCGATCACCGCCTGCTTGGCCGTGTACATGCAGCACACCGACGAGCAATAGTTCCGGCCTTGTTCGCGCGATCCCACGCACTGGATGAAGGCCACCTTGCGCGGCGCCTGCTGGTCCGAGGGCCGCCGCACCTTGCCTCCGAACGGCCCGCTAGGACTGAGAATCCGCTCGAACTGAAGGCTTGTCACCACGTTGGGAAAGCGTTTGAAGCCGTACTCCGGCTTGCTCTCCGGGTTAAACATCTCCGCGCCCGGCGCGAGGATCACCGCGCCCACATTCAGATTCCGCTGCTCCTGCCGAGGCAGCAGGTGGTTGATGGCGTGCGCCTGGCAGGCGGCGACGCATTGCAGGCATTCCGAGCACAACCCGCAGTTCAGGCACCGGCCGGCCTCGGCCACGGCCATCTCCGCCGTGTAGCCAAGCTCGATCTCGTCAAAATCCTCAAGCCGCTCGGCGGCCGGACGTTCGGAGATCGCCACGCGGGGTTGGCGCTGGATTTCGCCCCGGCGGAGCTTGCGCTGCCCCTCTTCGCGCGTCAGGCGCGGCGGCTCGTGTTTCGCGGCGGGCTCGGGCCACGGAGCGCCTTCCAGACAGCGCTGAATGGATTCCGCGGCCTTGTGTCCCGCGGCCACGGCGTCCACTACGAATGCCGTGCCGGTCACTACGTCGCCGCCCGCGAAGATGCGCAGTTGCGGCTCCTCGGCGATGATATCGCCGCCGGCGAATACGCCCGGATGGCCGGTGGCCAGCGTCTCCGGATCGACTTCCACCAAGCCGCGCCGCACGCGGATCGCGTTCTTCGGATCGAGGAAGCTCAGATCGGGAGCCTGTCCGATGGCCACCACCACCCGCTCGGCAGCGATCGCGAATTCGCTGCCGGCAATCTCATCGACGGTGAGCCGGCCGTCCTTGTCGAAGGTCATGGAGCGGACCCTCTTCGCTTCCACGCCCGCCACCCGGCCATTGTTCCCCAGGAAGCGCTTGAAAGTGACATCGTTGATGATCTCGATGCCTTCGTCGAGCGCCTGCTGAACCTCCCAGGCGTGCGCGGGCATGGTCTGGCGGCTCTCCAGGCACGCCATCGTGACCTTTAAGGCGCCCATACGCCGCGCCGTGCGCGCCACATCCATGGCGACATTGCCGCCGCCAATCACCAGCAGCGGTCCCTTGAGATCCAGAGGCTGGCATTTTTGGAGGGAGTCCCGCGCCTTTTGGAGGAAGTCGATGTTGAAGTCGATGCCCTCTAGATCGTGCCCGGGAATCGGCAGCCGTTTCGGCTTGTGGGCGCCGGTGGCCAGGAAGACGGCGCGATAGCCCTCGGCTTCCAGTTGCTCCAGCGTGAAGTCCCGGCCCAGCGCGGCATTCGTGCGCACTTCGAAGCCGGGCCAGAGCAGATACTCGATGTCCCGGTCCAGGTAAGCTTCCGGCAGGCGGAACTGCGGCACACAGGCGCGCAGCATGCCGCCCAGTTTCGCGGCGGATTCGAACAGCGTAACCGGGTAGCCCTGCCTGGCGAGATCATGCGCGCAGGCGAGGCCGGCCGGCCCGCCGCCGATCACGGCTACGCGTTCCTGGCGGGTCTTCTCGACCGGCGCCGGGAAGGACGGCCGGTGTTCGAAATCCCAGTCCGCCAGATACCGCTTCAGGTGCATGATGGCCAGAGGCTCGTCCACCGCGTTCCGGTTGCACTGCTGCTCGCAGCGGTGCAGGCAAATGCGCCCGCACACGGACGCGAACGGCATCCGCTCCCGCACCACGCCGAGCGCTTCGGCGAACTTGCCCTGCGCCGTGAGCGCCACATACGCTTGCACGTTGGTTCCGGCGGCGCACGCCGCCTGGCAAGGTGGCCGCTCGCGCTTGGAAATAGCGAACTGCGCCGGCACCGCCTGCGGATACCGTTTGGCGATGGCCTTCCGCCCATTGAGCCCCAGGTTGAACTCATTCGGCAATTCCACCGGGCAGGCCAGCGTGCATTCGCCGCACCCGGTGCAGCGATTGGGGTCGATATAGCTCGTCCGGCGCAGCAATTGCGCCTGGAAGTTTCCAGCTTCCCCGGCCAGCGCCGTCAACTCCGTGCTGGTCAGAATCTCGATATTCAGGTGCCGTCCCACGCTGACCAGGCGCGGCGCCAGGATGCACATGGCGCAGTCGTTCGACGGGAACGTCTTGTCGAGTTGCGCCATGGTCCCGCCGATGCTGCTTTCCTTTTCGGCGAGGTAAACCTTGTACCCGGAGTCGGCCAGGTCCAGCGCGGACTGCATCCCGGCCACGCCTCCACCCACCACCAGAACGGCTCCCACTGTGGATTTTTCGCTCATCGCTCTAAGCCCTTACATGCGCCGCGCAAGCGCCCACCAGAGGTTGGGGATCCACCACGTGCCGCCACAATCCCAGCCCTTCGCCAGGCACCCCCAAGGCATGTCCAAGGAGCTGGGTGAAGTAGAAGACCGGCAGCGAGAAATCCGTACCATAAGCCTGGTTGACCTCGGGCTGCCGTGCATCCAGATTCAGGTGGCAGACCGGGCAAGCTACCGCCAGCGCGTTGGCACCGGCCGCGGCGGCATCCGTCAGGATGTCGCGCGTCAGTTCCAGGACTTTCGAGGGGTTCACCATGGCATAGAACGCGCCGCAGCAGAACGTTTTCCGCGGCCAGTCCACGGTGGTGATCCCTACGCGCTCGAGCAGACGGTCCATGCTCCGCGGGTCTTCGCAATCGTCGAAAGTCACGACCTGGGGCGGGCGCGTGAGCAGGCAGCCGTAGTAACAGGCCACGCGCAAATGACCGAGATCGGTTTCGACTTTTAAGGCCCGCCCCTCCATCTCCCGTTCCAGCATCTCCAGCGGATGGAGCACTTCCACGCCATGGTCCAGCGGATACTCGATGACTTCTTCGAGTTGTGCCCGCAATTCCGGATGTTCCTGCAACTCGTGCCCCGCGCGTTTGAACTGGCTGTAGCAGGCGCTGCACGGCGCAACCACCTGACCGAAGCCGCTCTCATGGGCCAACGCCAGGTTCTTCAGCGGTGTCGCCAGGCCGAGCAGGGGCGAGAGGTTCCCCAGCATCCCCGCGCCGCAGCAGAACCAGTCGCGCATCTCTTCCACCGCAATGCCCAGTTGGCCGCAGAGGTTACGAAACGAAGCATCGTACTCGCATGCCATGGTCTCAAGCGAGCATCCCGGATAGTAGGCGTAGCGCTTCATGCGGTCTGCGCCTCCTGCTGCCGAACTCTCTCGTAGAGCCGCCGGTATCGCGCCGCACCGCGCGGGATGTTCAGGAAGTTCAAGCGCCCACGCGAGATCAAGCGCAGCCCCAGCGTGAAATCGCGGAGGTAGTCCTCGCTTTTCAGCTTGCAGATGACGGTAAGGGGCAATTCCGCCGCGCGGCCATAGATGTAGAGGTTCTCGATGAAAGAAGCGAAATAGGTGGCAATCGCCTGATCGGGCGCCACCCGGCCGCTGCGCCAAGCCACGGCGCGCGCCAGGTGGAACAGCTTGGAAACGTCCACTTGCTGCGGGCAGCGCGCGGTGCACGTCTCGCAATGCACGCACGCCCAAATCGACTGTGACTGGAGAGCCGGTTCCCAGTCACCCAGCAGCAGGTAATGTACGACTTGCGCGGGAGTGAGGTCCATGGCCGGCGCCAAGGGGCATCCGGCAGTGCAGCGGTTGCATTGGAAGCAGGCGTTGGGGGAGGCGGTTCGCAGGTGGGCGAGAAACGAGCCTTCCCCCGCAATGGCCGGCTGCGGCATGAGCTTTCGCTCCCGTCAGGTCCCATAGATCCCGTAGTGCCGGCCCACCGCGGGTTCCGGGTAATGTAATTACCCCGGTCAAAGGTTAACCTGATTAACTATTTCACGGTCCGATTATCCTGTCAAGGTTTTTTTCAACGCTTTTTATGCACAGGTTGACGAAAAACTCGACAGGAAGTGTGACCGGCCGCCGATGGAATGTTGCTCAGCGCACCCCGATCAGAGAGAGCGTCCGAACGACGCCGTGCGCGAAATCAGCGGCACGCAAAGCAGGAGAAGCTCCGCAGAAGCGCCCAGCGCCGCAAGGGTCCATGAAGCCCGCGCGCACCACGGCCTCGACGTAGTGCTGGAAGCCATCGTCGACATCGCTGAACATCCCCGTCCCTCCGGGTGGCCCGAGCGGCAGAGCTGCCCCGCGCGCGAGGGACGCCGCCAACTGCTCGCGCGACATCTTGTCGTCCGGGCAGAACTTCCTCGGCTTGTCGGAGCACCCAAGCGAGATACCGTGGGCCGCGAGCGCTTCGACGTACGGCAGCCCCCAGTCCCCGACCTTCACATCGGCGAAGGTGGGGTTGGTGATGACTGGCACTGGGACGCCGACGGGGATGTAGCCGAGCATGCGGGAGAGAGAGACAGCCGCCTCACGGCGCGTGATGCTGTCGGCGGCGGAGAAGTGGGAGTAGCTCGAACCTACCATGATGCCGCGCGCACCGACGATCTGGACGTCAGACCAGTAGGTGCTTCCGTACGGCACGTCGTCGTGGGCGTACATAGATATCCGCGCTCCGGAATTCACCAGCGCCATCTGGACCTCCAGCGGGCTGACCGCGCGCGGCTGTACGTTGTGGCGCACAGCCAGCGCGCCAATCGCGCCGGCGGCCTGGCCGGTGGACATGACGCTCGCCTGCTGCCGGAGTGCGCTGCTGGCCAGGCGCGAATAGCCGAGGTTCTTTTCCGCCGCGAGGAATCCGTCAACCTTCACCGGGATGAACGACCCGAAGGGCACCTGGAACGGCCCCTGCGGCATGTCCAAGTCGCCGGCCTTGTCGCCAGACCAGGGTTCGAGCGTCTCCTGCCAGTTGCAGTTGTGGATGTCCGTGCCGTAGTCTCCAAACGCGATCGCGGTAGTCCATACGGGACCGCGCCAAAACCCGTCCGAGGTGAGCGTCCGGCGGATGCCATCGGCCGTGAGCATCGTCACCGCCTGGATCCGCCGGCTCTCCCGAACGTACGGGAAGGGTGGCATCAACGATTCAATGGTCTTGAACTCCCCAGGTATGCTAAGGGAAAGGTCGTCCGCCGTAGTGACGTCGCCGAACTCGTCGTCCGCGATCGCCCAGTGCTGGTCATTGAGCCCCTGCGCGTCCTGGATGTAGTAGAGGAATGCCAGCGTCTTGAGCTTCGCCTCACTGATCCCATAAGCCCGCGTGGCCTCGTCAGTGAGGAATCGTCCGTCCAACGCCAGGTGGAAGTACTGCGGCGGCATCTTTCCCTTGACGTAGGTGTAACTGTCCAGGTAATCGTTCGCCCAGTTGATGCTCGACTTAGGCGGAGTGACACGAGCCGACAATCCTCTCGCGAAATCAGGCATCGCCCGGTAGATGTTGTGGTTGAGGAAGCTGATCGGATAGCTCGCCAGGCTGTTGCCCGCATACGCTGACACGGTTGCCTGGAACTCCGGCTTGTAAGTGTCGTAGTTGGGCGGCGCGTGCGGCAGGCGCAGCCACGGCGGCACAACCTCGTAGTATTTGGTAGGAACCGCGTATGTGATGCTCTGGACACACGTGCCGGGGGCGTTGCCGGTGCCGTTGCCGACAAAATGGGCAGCGCCGGTGCGTGGAATAACGTCGCCATACTCGGTCGCGTCCACCAACACTTTGCTGCCGAAGATGCGGCTGGGGCTGCTCAGATCGGTGAACTCCACGCCGAGGACAGTGTTGCCCTCGAGAATCACGTTCTTCACCGTGGCGCGGGGGAAGATCTCCACATTGGCTTCCCGCAGCATGGCGGTGAGCTGCTGGTTCACGATGTGGGGCTCGTAGCAGTGTGCGGCCGAATCCCAGTAACAGCCTCCGATAGACATCCCTTTCGTCGCATAGACCTTGTTCACGCGGTCGACAAGCTCGCCATATATGCCGGATGGGACACCGCGGGACATCCACCCTTCGTCAATGCTGGGGACCGTGAGGAGCTGGCCGCCGAGGGCATTCGTCTCAGCAAACAGAGCCACGCTCGATCCCATGCGCCTGGCTTGAAGTGCGGCCGCTGCCCCGCCGGCGCTCCCGCCCGCGACAACGACATCATAGCTGCGCTCCGCCCGCGCAAGGTCATCAATAGAAAGGCTGTGCGGCGGTGTCGAAACGTTGGTTTGCGCGTTGACGGACGGGAGCTTGCCGGCCGGCGCGTAGAGCCAGAGGCCCAGCACCGTACCGGCGATGAGCTTGTGGCGGCGGTTCATGGACAGCAACTCTTTTAGCACGACTGTCGAAGATGGGCCAAGCTGCGAGTACCATTACGAGCACCAGCACGAGTACTATAGGTACTATTAGCGGGGACTTAAAGATAAGCACGGCTTTCCGGGGATAGGATGGAGTGGAAAGCACTCCCCCGGGTGGAGGAACCTATGTTCACCGCTACCGCCGATTTGATTCTCCCCAGCACGACCACCGGGTCGTTTCCCCGCCCGCGCTGGTTCGACGTGAGTATGTGGGGTCGCCCGCTGGACACCTGCATGCTCGACATTCGCTTCCGCGAGAAGTTTCAAGACGCGCTGGCCGTGGTGATCGGCGACCAGGAGCGCGCCGGGCTCGACATTCTCACGCACGGCGATTTCCACGTGGATGAAGACATGGCCGGCCGTGCGTGGCATCACTACCCGCTGCAGCGCTGGGCCGGCTTCGAAGGCGACTACCTGCAGCCGGAAGAGACCACCGCGCCGTGGCTCCACTATCCTCCCGGTACGTTGCTGAACGAGATCTACACCGGCTGGCGCTGGCCGCACGTGGTGGACAAGATCGAGCACCGCCCGCTCGACTATCCCAAACTGTGGCGGCTGGCGCAGGGAAAGACGCGCAAGCCGGTCAAGTTCGGCACCTGCTGCTCGCAGGTGATGGCGCTCTTCCTGGACATCCACACGCCCAAGTACAAGGACAAGCGCCAGGTGATCTGGGACATGGCGGAGGCGATGAATCAAGAGCTGCTGGCGCTGCGGAATGCGGGCTGCCGCACGATCCAGATCGAGGAGCCGACGTTCCACTTCATGGCGAACACGTACGGCAAGGACCACGACCAGGTGAAGTTCATGATCGAAGCCTTCAACCGCGAGGTCGAGGGGCTCGACGACGTCGAACTGTGGATCCACACCTGCTGGGGCAACCCCAACATGCAGCGCGTGATGGAGGACACGAGTTACGCCAACTCCATCGAGATCTACCTGGAGCGGTGCCGGGGCGATGTGTGGACGCTGGAGATGAAGGATCGCAACCAGAAGGATCTCGAGCTGTTTGAGCCTTTCAAGCACGATCTGAAAAAGAAGATCGCGATCGGCGCCGTCAGCCATCGCACACTGCAGGCCGATCGGCCGGAAGACGTGGCCGCCGAGATCCGCAAAGCATTGCGGTTCATTCCGCCCGAGCGCTTGATCGTGTCGAGCGACTGCGGCTTCGGCCGCCAGGGCGCGAACCGCGAGATCGCGTTCTATAAGACGAGCGCCATCGCGCAGGGAACGAATATTGTGCGGCGCGAGCTGGGGCTGCCGGTGACCTATGTGCCGGCCGCCGACCCGGTGTTGCAGATCGATGTCGTGCCCGGCCGTTGAAGCCCGATTCAGGCTGCAAAATTGCGCGGGCTACCACCTCCGGGGACACGGCTGGGAACCTGCCCGATGAGTGAGGGCGGGAGGGATCTTGGATCAACTGACCGGTTTGGATGGGAAGGAGAGCGGAATAGAAGACAGGCCGCCACCCGTCGGGTGGCGGCCTGTCCAAGCTGCAAGTCTAACGATTCCCGCCAGCCACCGCCGCCGAAGACACCTTTCGGCTCAAAAAGCACTCACGGCAGTATACCGGCCTGCCTTGGGTTGGCTTAAAGGGCACCGTGGTTTCCCGACCGCACTGTGAGCAGGTGGTCATGGTTTCCGTTTTAGCAAATCCGGAGGCCGAGGAGCCCTGACGCTTAGTCTTGCAGTTTTTGCAGCGTTTGGGCTCGTTCTTAAAATTCTTGTCATGGAAGAAGTGCTGTTCTCCCGCTGTAAAGACGAAATCTGCTCCGCAGTCTACACACTTGAGGACGCGATCCTGAAACTCCGCCATAGCAACTGTGCCCCGTTATCAACTCGAACTGTGCTCGGATTAGGGCGGCGGGACGGGGCCGAAATCTCTGACGGCCGCGCGTCCCGCACACCGCGTTTATTCAATCTCCCGGCGATTCTTCTTCCGGTTCCGCTTGCGGGCCAGCGCTTGCTTAGCCCGTAGCTTCTCTCCCGGCTTCAAGTAGAAGGAGTGTCTCTTGACCTCCTTGATAATGTCCTCTTGCTGGACCTTTCTCTTGAAGCGGCGAAGGGCGTTCTCCAACGTTTCGCCCTCTTGAAGCTTCACTTCAGCCAAACGAAATGCACCTCCCCACTAGACCAAAAATTCCTATGCGTGTTTCTGGATTTCCGAGACGCTGCGTCACCTGGAGTGAGGCCCGACCCCAAATTCCTGCACTTCGCACAGAAGGTACTGATATCATAAGTGGTTGACAGATAAAGTCAAGCTTAAACTTTTCAACCCCGTTCGGACCAGCCGGCCAGAACATCTGAACACGCTTTCTTTTCAGGGGCTTAGACTGAAATGGAAAATGTACTAGCAATTCTACTGGCGGGGGGCGCTGGCGAGCGCCTCTACCCCCTTACGCGAGACACTGCCAAACCGGCCGTGCCTTTCGGGGGCGCTTATCGCATTATCGACTTTACGCTCTCCAACTGCATCAACTCCGACGTTCGTCGAATTTTCATCCTAACACAGTATAAGTCGTTGGAATTGATCCGCCACGTGCGGGACGGCTGGAACATTCTGTCGCCGGAAATGGGCGAGTACATCGAAGTCATCCCGCCCATGAAGAGGATCCACGAGGACTGGTACCAGGGCACCGCCGACGCGGTCTTCCAGAACTTTCAGAGCATCGAAGTCGAGGCCCCGGGGAAAACCCTGATCCTCGCCGGCGACCAGATCTACAAGATGAATTACCACGAGATGCTGGACTGGCATCGGCAGCACGAGGCCGACATCACGATCGCCACCATCCGGGTGTCGCCGGAGGAATCCCGACGTTTTGGAGTGGCCGAGATCGATTCGGATTACCGTGTCGTGGGGTTCGTTGAAAAGCCCGATCCTGCGAACGCCCTCCCTTCCCCGTTCGACTCGTCTATGATCAGCGCGTCGATGGGGATTTACGTCTTCAACACCGAGGTGCTGCTGCGGGCGCTGAAGGAGGACGCGCAGGATCCTACCTCGAGCCACGATTTCGGCAAGGACGTGCTTCCCCGCAACCTGGGAAAGATCCGTGTGATCGCTTACGATTTCCGCGATATCAACGCCAAACAGGTCCGCTACTGGCGCGACGTGGGAACCCTGGATGCATACTACGAAGCCAATATGGACCTGGTGGACGTGGTGCCGGAGTTTAACCTTTATGACCAGCGTTGGCCGATCCGCACGAAGGTGACCCAGCAGCCGCCGGCGAAGTTCGTATTTGCACAGGAGGGGCGCCGCATGGGGCTTGCGGTGGACTCGATCGTGAGCGCCGGCTGCATCGTTTCCGGCGGACGCGTGCTGCATAGCATCCTTTCCCCCGGTGTGCGAGTGAACAGTTACTGCGAAGTGGAGTATTCGATTTTAATGCCCGGCGTGGAGATCGGGCGGAACAGCCGGGTCCGCCGCGCCATCATTAATACGGGCGTGAAGGTGCCGGATGCCAGCGTGATCGGTTTCGATGCCGAGTCGGACCGCGCCAAGGGTTATCACGTCACCGAGTGCGGGATAACGGTGGTGGCGTGAAGGTGGGGCATGCTTTAGCCTGCCCATCTCGTGGTATGCGATCCAGGGCAAGCTAAGGCGTGCCCCACCCAAGAGAGTTCGAGGAGCATGTCTTAATGACGATCGCAAAAGTAGTTGGAAGAGAGATTCTGGATTCGCGTGGGAATCCGACGGTAGAAGCGGATGTCTATCTGGCAGATGGCAGCATGGGAAGGGCCGCGGTGCCCTCCGGCGCTTCCACCGGGGAACACGAGGCGGTGGAGTTGAGGGACGGCGACAAGTCGCGTTACCTCGGGAAGGGCACCCTGGAGGCGGCCAGCCACGTCAACGGCGAGATCGCCACGGCACTGCACGGCAAGGACGCCACACAACAGGCGGAGATCGATCGCATCATGATCGAACTGGACGGCACCCCCAACAAGGGGCGGCTGGGCGCCAACGCCATCCTGGCGGTGTCGATGGCCGTTGCCCGCGCGGCCGCGACGGCGCAACGCACTCCGCTCTCCAGGTACCTGGGCGGCGTGGGAGCCAGCGTTCTTCCCGTCCCCATGATGAATATCATCAACGGTGGCGCTCATGCGGACAATTCGGTCGACGTGCAGGAGTTCATGATCGCACCCTTCGGCGCCACGAAGTTTTCCGAATCGTTGCGCATGGGCGTAGAGGTGTTCCACACGCTGAAGAAGGTGCTGGCCAAGAAAGGCTACTCAACCGCGGTCGGCGACGAGGGTGGCTTTGCGCCCAACCTGAAGTCCAACGAAGAGGCCATCGAATCGGTTCTGGAAGCCATTTCGCAGGCCGGCTACCAGCCCGGCACACAAGTCGGGATCTGCCTGGACCCGGCAGCCAGCGAGTTCTACCAGGACGGCAAATATGTCTTCAAAAAGTCGGACAAGAGCCAGCGGAGTTCCGAAAAGATGGTCGAGTTCTGGGCCAACTGGGTGCGCCAATACCCAGCCATCCTCTCGATTGAGGACGGCATGTCGGAAGAAGACTGGGCGGGCTGGAAACTGATGACCGATACGCTGGGCAAGCAGATCCAACTCGTGGGCGACGATATCTTCGTGACCAACCCCGCGATCTTCCAACGCGGCATCGATCAGGGCATCGCCAATTCCATCCTCATTAAGGTGAACCAGATCGGTACGCTCACCGAGACGCTGGAGGCCATGCGCATGGCGGCAGCCGCGGGCTATACGTCGGTGGTTTCGCACCGCTCCGGCGAAACCGAAGATCCGTTCATCGCCGACCTGGTGGTGGCAACCGGCGCCGGACAGATCAAGACCGGTTCGGCCAGCCGCACGGACCGCATCGCCAAGTACAACCAGTTGCTGCGCATCGAAGAGCGGCTCGGCGCGGCCGCGCAGTTCCTGGGGAGAAAGGCCTTCCGGCAGTAAGGCTTGCTAGCAGAAAAGGGCTTCCCATGACCAAACTCGTACTCGTACGCCACGGCGAAAGCACGTGGAACAAGGAAAACCGCTTCACCGGCTGGACCGACGTGGACCTTTCCGAAAAGGGCCGTCGGGAAGCTCAGAAAGGCGGCGTGGTGTTGAAGTCCGAAGGCTACACCTTCGATGTAGCCTATACTTCGGTGCTGAAGCGCGCCATCCGCACGTTGTGGACTGTTTTGGACGAAATGGACCTGATGTGGATCCCGGTCCACCGCTCCTGGCGTCTGAACGAGCGGCACTATGGCGCGCTGCAAGGACTGAACAAGGCCGAGACAGCGGCGAAGTTCGGTGAAGACCAGGTGAAAATCTGGCGCCGCAGCTATGACATCCGCCCCCCGGAGTTGACTCGCGACGACGCGCGTTACCCCGGCCACGACCCGCGTTACCGCGGCCTCAGTCCGGAGGAATTGCCGCTCACCGAGTGTTTGAAGGACACGGTGGCGCGGTTCCTGCCGCTGTGGCACGAGACCATCGCGCCCGCCATTCGGGATGGGCGAAAAGTGCTGATCGCCGCGCATGGCAACAGCCTGCGCGCGCTGGTGAAGTACCTGGACGACATCCCAGAGAACGCCATCGTCGAGTTGAACATTCCCACGGGAATGCCGTTGGTGTATGAACTGGACGACAACCTCAAGCCGCTCAACCGCTACTATCTGGGCGACCCCGAAAAGGTAAAGGCCGCGATGGAGGCGGTGGCGGCACAGGGAAAGAAGAAGTAGGGTCCGCGGGGCAGGCGATCGGTTTCTGGCGTCTGCGAATAGACCATTGCCAAGGTACTGGGGCGCTGCCCTGCCCAATCCTCACGCGATCTCCAAAACCGCTGCGCTGACGGGTTTCTCTCCCACGGGAATCAACGTGAACAACGGCGCAGATTTGAAACGGCGTGTGGAACCATCCGGCGCCACGCTGAGCGAGAGGGTGCGGATCATGGCCAGATCGCCGGACTCCTGGTTGAGCACCAGCGCATACTCGTCGTCTGGCGTCATGAGGATGAATCGAGGCTGTTGACCCACCTGGACTACGGCCACCAGCTTGCGCGTTTCGATATCCAGAACCGTGACGGAGTTGCTCCCGGGGTTCGCCACCAGCAGGTAAAGAGGGTTCTTGGACGTAACCGCCATGGCGTCCGGAGTGTGGCCCGCCAGAATGGTCTGGTCCACCTCGGTGCTGGAAGGAAAGATAATGACCACTGCATCCATCCCGTCGCCACTCACAAACAGTTGGCCATTGTCGGAACTGAGACAGAAGTTTCTCGGCTCCAGCGGTAGTGGCAGGCGGACCACTACTCTACCGGTCGGCACATCGAAGATCGTGACACTGCGATCGGAGCGGCTCCCTACCAGCAAATGCTTCCCGTCCCACCGGTACCGGACGAGGGTTGGTTCGGCGCCCGCAACGATGGTTCGATCGATGGCACCGCGGGAGAGCGACGCGAGCACGATGCTGCCATCCGGCGCGCCGATGACCGCCGCCTGGTTGTCGCGGCTCAGGTCGAAGTTGCCTGCCGGTGCGGCGAGGCGAATGCGGCGGTTGGGGCGCAGCGTATCGAGCGGCAGTTCGACCAGCGAGGCGGGATCCCGGTACAACAGCCAGAGCGCGTCGTTTTTGGGCGACATTTGCATGCCGGCAGCCTGGTTTCCGGCGCGCGCCCGGCGGGTGACAGCCAGCGAAGAGACATCGATTTCGTAAACCGTGCCCGCTTCCGGCGCGAGAACGAACGCCTTGCCACGGCGGGAGTGCGTCAGAACGGCCGCTGGCGCGGCGTCGAGCGGAATCTGCTTGCGCACCCGGAAGCGGGCCAGATCCACGACAGCGACGGAGTGGCTTTCCTGGTTGGCCACGAAGCAGAAGGCCCGAAGGCCCGTGGCCTTCCGCCGGCCACAGGCCAGAATGCCGGCCGGGGCGAGCAGCAAGGATCGCCTGGATATGGGGGGCGGGTTCACCATTTTCCTTCATTCTACTTCCGTGTTCGTAAGGTTCGGCTCATGGAGTTCATAGGCACTGAGACGAGTCGGAGGGGCGGGCTCGCCGCATGCTATTCTGTTGAGAGAAGTCCGACGTTGTTCTTGCGAAGCCGCAAGCTGCCTCTGGTTTTCGAACCGGAGAGATGGCCGAGTGGTTGAAGGCGCACGCTTGGAAAGCGTGTATAGGGGAAACTCTATCGAGGGTTCGAATCCCTCTCTCTCCGCCACTTATTTTTCAATAACTTACAGAAATATGAGCCATTTTGGTCGAGCAGGAGACGTCAGCCGCGGACTACTCCACGCGATCCTTCGCTCTCGCCTCTGGTAGCGTCTGCTACTGCATATTGTTCAGGGCATCCGCCCCGCCCCGTTTCAGGAGGATGACGTGATCCACCACTTTAGCCGGGGCAGGCGCCTGTGGCCATGCCGGTTGCCGGGCACGGGTGGCTGCTCAGAAAGGCGCCTGGCGACCGGGTCGCGCTTGATGTGGCCATTGGCATGGTTGCTGACAGGTGGCTCATTTTGCGGAGGCGGACCGCGTGTGGCCTCCGACTAAAACTAAACGCGCCCGGCTGACGGTCCCCTTGGACCGGGCGACGCTTCGGGAAACCGTAGGTGCGGCTGTCCCGGGGCGGCAGGGGCGACGGCAACTACGGCGAGCACCAGGGCGAAAAGGAGACGGCGCATTCGCCACAGCTATCGGCGGGATCGGGGGTTGGCCCTAGACCCTGATCCGGCACGGCGAACAGAACTCCTCTTCCGTCACCAGCGGGACTACAAAATTTCCACGATCTTGATCGAGCGGTCCGACACCCCTGCCTCCCGCTCTCGGTGCGAGTACTGGCAGGCCGTGATGCGCGGCATCAGCGAAGGGGTCGCGAACGCATGATCCAGCCGGAAGCCGTTACCGCACGCCTTTCAGCTCGTTCACATTTATTCGTGGAATTCCAGGATAAAAAGAGATATTTATTCTCTGTCTTGACAGCGGCCGCGAAACGGAATACGAGTTAGAGGATGGCGACGCTCCTATGAGATACCTAACGTTTTCGCTTTTCGCACTCGGAATCTGCGCGCCGCTGGCGCATTCTGCCGGCGATTACGATTCCTACGGCGGCTGGATGAAGTTCACGGGCGAGAAGACTGGCTACTTCCACACCCAACAAATCAATGGCCGGTGGTGGCTGGTGACGCCCGAAGGGAACGCGTTCTTCTCGAAGGGCGTCGATAACGTGAGCTTCGCGCCCGAATCCGACAATTCGCCCAAGGCGCCCGCGGACCCAGCGGCGTGGGCTAAAGCGACGTCCGCGCAATTGCGCAATTGGAATTTCAACACGGTCGGGGCCTGGTCCGCCAGCCAACTCTATGACACCGGGATTGTCTATGCTCCCACCATCAGCATGGCGGCCGCGGTGCAGCGCGACGTGTGGCTCAAGGGCGGCGTGGTCGATTTCTTCAGCGCCGAATTTCGCGATGCCGCCGAACGAGTGGCGGAGAGAATGTGCACGCCGCACGCCAAGGACCCACGGCTGCTCGGCTACTTCACCGACAACGAGCTCCGGTGGGGCAGAGACTGGCGGTCCGGAGAGAGCCTCCTGGAGGGTTATCTCAAAATGCCGGAAGCATCCGCCGGGTTTCGGAAGGCGTCTGAGTTCATCAAGGCGCGCGGCCAGACCGCCTCCCAGTTGTCCGATGAGGACAAGAGCCTGTTTCTGGGGATGGTCGCGGCCCAGTACGGCCGCATCACGCGTGAGGCGATCCGGAGTCACGACCCGAATCACCTGATCCTCGGCTGCCGATTCGCGAGCTACCCGGGCGACGTTGTGATACAGGGAGTCGGGCCGTATTTCGATATCGTTTCGTTCCACAGCTACAATGCCATGGCCCCTGTCGAGCGGTTGCAGCAGATCACGAAGATCACCGGAAAACCGACGATGGTTACCGAGTTCAGCTTCAAGGCGGCGGACAGCGGTCTACCGAACACGAAGGGCGCGGCACGGCCGGTAGCCACGCAGGAGGACCGGGCCAATGGGTTCGCGGCTTATGTCCAGGCCTTGGCGGCGCTGCCAGGTTGCGTGGGATTCCACTGGTTCGAGTACCGCGACCAGCCGAAGGAGGGCCGAAGGTTGGACGGGGAAAACAGCAACTACGGGCTCGTGCGGATCGATTTCACGCCTTGGGAAGTCCTCACTAAACGCATGCAACAGGTAAACGCTGGAATCGAGGCACTGCACGCCAATGCGAGCGCTCAATAGCGCGGCGGGGAGAAATCGACGCCGGATGGGCAGCCCCTCCGCGGAATACCCGGCGGTTTTTGTTAAAGGAGACAGCCTGTGCTTTCCATGAAAATCCGAGCCTCTGTCGTCATCGTGGCCGCGGCCTTGTGCGCGGCGGATTCTCCTCCCCGGATGCCGATTCCCAACAACTACTCGGACTCCATCCTTACGAGGTGGCTCAACAAGCCTGTCCTCGAATCGAAGATGCTGGATGACGCAGAGTCCCTGGACACCTGGAAGGTGGTCAACGTCGACCAGGCTAAAGGCGACATCGCATTGACGGGGGAGCGCAAGGTGAGTGGCGCCAACTCCCTCCGGCTGCGTTGCGCCACGGTTGGCGAGAAGCCTGCGGCTGGCCGGTACTACGGCACGAGCACGGCTCGGCGGACCGTTGACGGGGAGGATTGGACGGCCTGGAACCGTCTGTCCGCCTGGGTGTATGCCGACCTGCCCGGGTTTCGGGTGGTCTCGCTGATCATCACCTTTCACAACGCGGGGAAAGAGCGAGTACCCGATAGCTACAACAAGATGGGGGTGAATTACGTCATCCTCAAGAATCACGAGTGGAACCATGTGGTGTGGGAGATCGCGAATCTGACAAGGGATAAAGTCACCGGGGTGGACTTCTCGTACCGCATGCAGGGCCACGAACCGGGCGCCTCCGACGCCGTTGCGCTCGACATCGACAAACTGGAACTCCAGAAAGTCAATGCGGATCACTACGAAGGGTGGGACGTCGCTCCCGGCCAGATCTCGTTCAGCCACTCGGGCTATCAGACGGGATCGCCCAAAACCGCCATTGCCAGCGATCTGAAGGCGGGTGAATTCGAGCTCGTCGATACCCGCACCCAGAAAGCCGTGCTCACCAGGAAAGTGGCTCAGACCGACTCACAGATCGGCCACTTTCAGGTGTTGGACTTTTCCGAGGTTCGCGAACCCGGGACCTACCTGCTGCGCGCCGGCGACCGAAGCACGCGGCCCTTCCGGATCGGCGACGACGTCTGGAAATCCAGCCTTTGGAAGGCCATCAACTTCTTCTATGTGGAACGCTGCGGCTTCGCGATTCCGGGCGTACACGACGTTTGTCATCGGGACTGGCTGCTCAAGCACGGCGACAAACAACTGGTGGTGAACGGCGGGTGGCACGATGCGGGAGACCTGTCGCAATCGCTCGGCAACACCGCGGAGGCTGCGTACTCCATGTTCAGCCTGGCCGAACGCATGCAGGCCAGACAGGAAGACCCGGAGTTGCTGAACCGCTTGATCGAAGAGGGGAAGTGGGGGCTGGACTGGCTCCTGAAGGTCACTTTCCACGACGGCTTCCGGCCCAATTTCTCCCAGATGGACCGCTGGACGGACGGCATTGTCGGCAACCTCGACGATGTTTCGGCGCAGGCCGGCAATAATCCGGCGTCGAACCTGGCCGCGGCCGCCACCGAGGCTCTCGCCGCGCGCGTGCTCAAACCGTCGGACCCCATCCTGGCCGGCTACAGCCTGAAGCAAGCCGAGGAGGATTGGGGCTTCGCCATGGCCTCGATGGTGGGCGGCATTCGCGGCAGCGCCACCGAAACCGCGGGTCACGCCATCATCGCCGGGCTGGAACTCTGGCAGGCTACCGGCGATCGGAAATACGCCGACAAAAGCCTGGAACTCGCCAAGATCATTACCGATTCGCAGCAGCGAAGCGTGCTGCCAGGCCTGACGATTCCTCTGACCGGCTTCTTCTATACCGGCCCCGACAAAGCCCGGATTCTGAGGTATCAGCACCCCAGCCATGAGGAAGCGCCCACAATGGCGCTGGTGCGCTTGTGCGAAGTGTTTCCCGACGACCCGAACTGGATGAAGTGGTATTCGGCTGTGACCCTGTACAGCGAGTATTTCCAGAAGCCCATGGCCAAATTCACCGAACCCTACGGGATGCTGGCGAACTCCATCTTCAAAGACGATGAGTACCTGCAGCAGCCCGAACGCGGCGGCAACGGAGCTACCCGTGAGGCCTTCCGGGAACAGGTGCTGAACGGGGTCAAGGTTGGCGACCACTATTACGTCCGGTTATTCCCCGTATGGTTCGAGTTCCGCGGCAACAACGGCACCATGCTGGCGGAGAACAAAGCCATCGCGGCGGCGGCCCATCTGCGCGGGAACCTGGAACTAGCCAATCTGGCGGAGCGGAACCTGGAGTGGGTGGTCGGCAGGAATCCGTTCGTGGAGAGCCTGATGTGGGGCGAGGGGTACGACTATCCGCCGCAGTATACCGCGATGTCGGGCGATATCGTGGGCGCGCTGCCCGTCGGCATCCAATCACACCGGAATGCCGACGCACCCTATTGGCCGACCGAAAACTGCCACAACTGGAAGGAAGTGTGGGTCCACCCGGTAGGCCGATGGATCTGGCTGATGCGCGACTTGGCTGGTCCGGCCGAGATGCAGGGGAATGCCCGGGGTCCGGTGCAGTTTCGCGAGGTGTCGAGCGGCCGCGTCTCGCGGGCCACTCCGGATCCGAAGACAGGGAAATTTCATGCTACGCTTCCGGCGAGCGAGTACGAACTGACGGCCGGCGGGCAGAAACGCCTCGTGACGGTACTGCCGGGCGAGAGCTACTCTCTTCGGCTGGCTGCCGAAAACAGCATCGATGTGCGGGTCACGGGCGCGGTTGGCGCGGCGGGGATGGTCACAATCCGGGTGGTTCTCTCGGGGAGTGGAGAGCACACCCTCGGTGTGCGCGCCGATAATCTCACGGTTGAGCCGGCAAGCCGGAAGGTCACGCTCAGAGCGGGGACACCGCAGACGGTCGAGTGGGAAGGCAGGCGCGAAACGGCCGATGCGCCGTGGGTTGCCGTGGTGATTCCGGACAATGATCTTGCGGATCGGAAAGAGATCACAGGGAAATAAATGGAGATCACCGCCGACCGGGTGCCTAACCGTTTTGGGAAAACTGTTGATTCGGGAAAGACAGTGTGAGCTCTAGTTTTGTATCAGGGCACGGCTTCAGCCGTGCCGGACGAGCACAGAGAAACAAGGCTTTAGCCCCTGGCACGAGTACGGAGAAAAGACCGCCAGAGGCTAAAGCCCACCGCACTCCGTGATTCCCGGCACGGCTGAAGCCGTGCCCTGATACAAGGCAGATCTCGCCACGAGTCCCCAAAGCCGTTAAGCACCGCCGCCGACCCGGCTGAGCACTTTCGCAGCGAATCGAGATACAATACGCGGCAGCGTATAGTTTGGGGTCTGAAATAGGAAAGTTTGTGGAAGCCGGCGGCCATAGGGCGCCGTAGAACACTTTCCCGCTGAGGATTGCCGGTGCTACCCTTGGTTATTTAGTAGTTAAAGGTCCGTAAAGCTGTTATCGCTTAGGATCACAACATCAGTGAGGTGGAGTAATGCGTTTGTTCAAGTTGGCACAAGTCTCGCTTACGCTTGTCCCGGTGTTGCTGTTCGCCCAACTGGACCGGGGCTCGATCGTCGGAGCGGTCACCGATCCGACCGGCGCGGTCATCCCAGGCGTGAAACTCCAGGTGCGCAACGCCGCCACCGGAGCCGCCTACACGGCCGAAAGCAACGAAAACGGACAGTATTCGGTCCCCAACCTGCCGGCGGGGCCGTACATGATTACGTTCGAGGCCAACGGCTTCAAGAAGCTGGTGCGCAGTAATCTGGAGGTGCGCGTCGCCGACACGCTCCGGGCCGATGTCCGACTGGAGGTCGGCGCGATCACCGAGTCGGTCGAGGTCACCGCCGAGTCGGCGCGCCTGGCGACGGACTCTCCTACGCTCGGGACGGCACTCACCGCCACCGCGCTCACGGATTTGCCGCTGGATTGGAGCGGCACGCGCAATGCCGCCAGTTTCGCATTCAAGACTTCCCCCGGTGTCAGCGGCAGCGAGTGGACCAGCCACATTAACGGCTCGCAGTCATACACCAAGGACACGCTGCTGGACGGCGCCAGCGTGACTACGTACATGGCTGGTGCGTTCAGTCACGTGATGGTGTCGGTGGAAGCGATGCAGGAGTTGAATGTCCAGACCAACGGCCTTTCGGCCGAGTTCGGGCGGTCGCAGGGTGGCATCTTCAACTTCGGGATGAAGTCCGGCGCGAACGAGATCCACGGCAGCGCCTACGGCGCCATGCACAATGAGGCCCTCGACGCCAACACCTTCTCCAACAAAGCTCGCGGCGCGAATCGCGGCCAGGACCGAAAACAGAATTTCGCTTTCAGTTTTGGCGGCCCGGTCTACATTCCCAAGCTCTACAACGGTCACAACAAGACCTTCTTCTATGTGGCGTATGAGCGTTACCGCGAGCGCTCCCTGGGCTTTGGCTCGCCCAGCGTGACGCTGCCCCAGCCCGAATTCTACGATGGCGATTTCAGCCGGCTGCTTGGCAAAGCGCTTTCGTCGACAGATGCACTCGGCCGGCAGATGCTCACCGGCGCGATATACGACCCGGCGACCTTCTGGCAATTGGCGAACGGAGCATGGGTCGGCGACATGTTTCCGAACAATGCCATTCCGAAGTCCCGCTTCAGCGCCGTTTCCCAGAAATTGAACGCGATCGCGAAGGCCCATTACCTGCCCCAGGTGAAGGACCCTTCCGGCCAGTATCCTCTTACGAATAATGGATACTTCCCGCTCTCGACCCAGCCGATTACGGACCAGCATCTGGTATCCATCAAGGTGGACCAGAACATCAGCAGCCAGCAGAAGCTGTCCGGGTCCTACAGCTACGATTACAAGCCGTGGGAGAACAACGACCAGGGCGGCATGTGGGACATCACCGACCAGTTTGGCGGCCCGCTCTCAAAGGCCCGCTGGCAGAGGACGATCGGCCAACTGGCGCGCCTGAATTACGACTATACGCTCAACGCTCACATGCTGAATCACGTGACCGTGAACTACAATCGCTTCACCAATCCGTCGGTCAACACCAATGTGGGCACGGACGGCGCCGCGGCGATGGGCCTCAAGGGCCTGTCTACCACCGGATTTCCCTACGTGAATTGGGGAGGCGGTCCGATCGTCAGCCTGGCTCAGCCCGGCTACCCTGCCAACAACGTGGGCTACAACGTTTCGTGGGGCTTCATGGACACGTTCAACATCACGCGTGGCCGCCATTTCATGAAGATTGGCTTCGAAGCCCATGGCTACCAACTGAATTCGCATCCGGACTCCAATCCCACGTTCGGTTTCGCCGCCCGCTCCACCGCGATTCCGAATGACCCGAGCTCCGGGACCTATACCGGCTACTCGTTCGCCAGCTATCTGCTGGGTATTGTGGATAGCGCCAGCCTCTCGGACACCCCGGTTCTGGGTGGACGCCGCCGGTACTACGCTGGTTTCTTCCAGGACGATTTCAAGGTCAACAGCCGGCTCAGCCTCCAACTCGGACTGCGCTGGGACCATCAACCGCCGGCCGGTGAAGTTGTCGGGCGCATGGCGGTCTGGGATCCCACCATCACCGACCCGGCTACCGGTCTGCCCGGCGCCTATGCGTTCGGCGGCAACTGCAAGGGTTGCACTGGCAAGAATTACTTCGGCCACAATGAGTACAGGGACTGGGGCCCGCGCATCGGCTTCGCATGGCGGCCTTTCGAGAACCTCACGGTTCGCGGTGGATACGGGATCGTTTACAACCCGGACGCAGCCAACAATTACACCGCCACGAACGTGCAAACGTTCCCCTGGCTGGGCGCCAATCGTTACTCCAACGATCCCCTGGCGCCGTGGAACGGCGTATTCAACTGGGACGGTGGACTTCCCAACGCCTATCAGCCGCCCACCTTCAACGCCTCCTTCGCCAATACCAACAGCGGCGGGATGAGCTACATCGATCCACGCTACGGTAACAGCCCCTACATCCAGGAGTGGAATTTCAATATCCAGCGCGAATTGTTCAAGAAGACCTTCGTCGACATAGGGTATGTGGGCACCAAGGCGACCGGCCTCTACGCCGGATTGACCCGCCTCAACCAGATTCCCTGGTCCGCAGTGGGGCAATATGGAACCAACCTGAGCGCAACCATCAAGAGCGCGGCCGACGCCGCCAAGTACGGGATCCCTTACCCATATGCCGGCTTCAACAACACCCTGGCCGCCGCTCTTCGCCAGTATCCGCAGATTTACGGCGCCGGCTCCTTCACCACCATCAACGGGACGGACGGATTCTCCAGCTACAACTCCTTGCAAGTCACCGTAAACCGCCAGGTCGGCCACGGCTTGCAGGCCTATGGCAACTGGGTGTGGTCCAAGGATATGAGCAATCTGAACGGGCCTCTCGATGTCAACAATCGTAAGAATGACCGGGCCGTCGAGAGCTTCGATCAACCGAATATGGTCAAGGCTTACGTCACCTACGAACTGCCCATAGGCAAGGGGCACTTCCTGTTCGGCAATGCGACCGGCGTGCTCAACACGTTGGCAAAGGGCTGGTCTTTCGACGTCATTGCCAACTACTACAGTGGGACCCCGCTGGGTTTCAGCGGGACCAGCCCGATGACCGGATGGAACGGCGGAAGCAACCGGGCCAACGTCGCCGCCGGACCGCTGGTTGTCGACACTTTCGATAAAAGCAAGTTCAACCTGATGGCTCCGAACGATCCCAACAATATGTACCTTGTGACATCCGCAATCACCGACCCAGGCCCGGCGCACCTGCTGGGGACCAGCGCTGCCCGGTATACCCAGGCTCGCGGCTTTGCCACCAGGAATGAAGATGTCGGCTTCCAGAAGATCAATTCGCTCGGCAAAGAAGGGAAGTACAGGCTCAAGCTGCGCGTTGAACTCCTGAATGCGCTGAATCGCCACACCCTGGGCGGCATCAGCACCAGTCCCACCAGCACGACGTTCGGCCGGGTGACCAGCGTCGGCGGTAACCGCATCGGCCAGGTGGTCATGCGGCTCGATTTCTAGATCCACTTGGGGGCCAAAAAGTTCACAAACCGGTCAAGTTTCACGGAGCGGTCAATTGGGCCTGAATGAAATCATCAAGGTTCCGCTCGAAGCAGCGCCAAGCGCTGCTGACCCCGCTGCGTGCCGCGACGTCTTCAGGTAGGCCGGGATCGAGGGCGCTTATGCCCGGTGCGAGCACGCGGCCGTACGTCTTGGTGAAGAGTACGGCGACTCGGCGGCCCAGAC
>JAIQFL010000579.1 GCA_020073365.1 Terriglobia bacterium
CCCCACCTCACGATGCGCACCTTTGGTGCGGATGATGGAAAACCACCCCGCACGCCTGCGGCGTGGATGATATCGCCTGCTCCTCTACTCCCACCAAAGGAACACGCCTTCGGCGTGGATGACGACCCTCTGTCCCGCATTCCCGTTCCCAGTCCCGTTCTCGGCGCGGGTCAGTTCAGTCAAGCGCTATTGGGTCACTCTTGCCAAGCACCGAAGACCTCCGTAAACTCCAGTCCCAGGATGAAGTCTCCACCACTACTCCTCTGGTGACGCTCAAGCCGTCGAATCCGCCCCCGGACCACGGAGCCATTCGGAATCATGATCTTCCCCTTGCGCATTACGTCGCCGGAAACCCGGCCCTCGATCAGCGTACCCACTGTGTCCTTGTACGTAATCGGTGTTGTGAGTTGCACGGTGATTGGCAGGAGGGCTGGAACGGCCTGGCTGGCACCTTCCGGGGCGAGGACGACTGTGGGCGGGGCCGGTGGCAAGTATTTCGCCGGTTCCTGAGGTTCCGGCTCGAAGTGGATGGTGCTTTGGGTGGAAAACGCACGACAGTGCGTGAATTCGATGCGATCGTAACTCTCTACGCCCGAGGTCTCCAACATGTGTAAGTCGGCCTGTTGCGCCAGTAGCACGTTGAGGTCGCCGATCCGGGTACGAGCGTAGCTCACCTTCGTACTCGCCTCTTCCAACGGCAGGTAGGGTGGGATCTCGTCGGCGTGAGACTCCAGACGGAGGAGATCCAGCGATTGCGGGTCCGCCCAGAAAGAGCCCTCCTCGCCGACTGTGCCGCTGCCGCCCAGGATAGAAATCTGAAAGACCTTCAGGAGTTGAGGCAAATGAAAGTCATATTTGGCAGCCTTCCGGCCGCTCACGGCATCCTCGCCCCGATACGTGAAAGCGGCTCCCTCGAAGACGTTGCTCAGGGTCAGCGCGAAAGCCCCGGTTCCGATCATTCCGCTGCCGATGAACTCAACGGGATTGTCTGTGCTCAAGTTCCGGTCGCCGGGCGAGCCGTACCATTCCTTGCGATCGGCATAGACGATTTCGAGCCGCACCGTGTCCATCGGTTTCAACTCTCCCTGGAACGGTGAAGGACGGCCGGGCTCTTTGCGGAAACGGGCGATGGTTTCAAGGCACGTATAGTTTGGCACATGGGCGAGTTCCTCCCGCATGTGGGACTTAATGCGAGCCAGTAACAGCACCTCGGGCGCGAGGTTCTGCGCGCCAACCAGACCAGCCAGCACCAGCCAAGCCCCAACAAGTCTCGAAAACCTCATAAATTGCTCCCGATCCGTGAACCCGGCTCGCGGGTTCGCGCCCCTGGGCCAACTCCCTATATGAGGCGGCAATTGGCAGAGGCGTTTCCGCTATTTTGGAGTAATCGCGAAGCAGGACCGGGCGCCGCGCACCAATCACCCTACCAAACTTTACAAACATTAAAACCGTTGCAGCCAGACTCGATGGGGTGTATCCTTAAGATGAACGTGGATTGATTTAGGGCGTTGTTGGCCCAGTCTAATTGCAACCACGAAAAAAAGTGCTAAAGGCGAGTCGGTCTGTTCGAGAACATTTCGACCCTGGCGCCTTTGGGCTCCAGGGTTTTTTGTTTGTCGGCGGGCCTCCCTTGCCGGATGCTGGAGGGATGGAATGAGCGTCTGGCCCAAAATAACGACGGCCGCTCCTTTGCTGTCTGGCAGCAAGGGGACGTTAGTTTCGGTTTCGATCAACGTGGATCCGCGCCACCTGGAGTCCCTGCTGGAGGCCTTGGCGCAGGTCAGCTTTCCCATTAACCCGCAGATCTACCATGACGCCCTGATGGTGTACCGCTTTGCCGATGGGCACGAGGAGATGGAAGCGACCACCCTCGTGGACTTTCCGGCCTATGCCGGGCAGATGGAGGAGGTCCGGCGCGCCATGGAGTCCTATAGGTTCGACGCCGGTGCGATCCAGGCAACCACCATGCTGGACGAGATCCAATCCGCATCGCGTCCGGAGCCGGCTCCCTCGGGTGCCCGGTACGTGTCGCGCTATCGGGTGAAACACCGCGTCGCGGCCCGCGGCGCAGTAGTCGGCTGAGGCCTGGCTAAAGCCGGCTAAAGCCAGGCTGAAGCCGGATGAGAGGGCCGAAGAAGCGGTGGGCGGCCAGGAAGAACGCGAACCAGGAGGTCGTCCCACAGGGGTCGCCTCCAGAGGGGCCCCTGGACGAGCTACGCCCAAGGCTACAGCCCATACCTCTCCTGGTTCCACGGGTCGCCGCGCATGTGGTAGCCGTTGGCTTCCCAAAAACCGGGACGGTCCTTTTCCATCAGTTCCACCCCGGACACCCATTTGGCGCTCTTCCAGGCGTAGAGCTTCGGCACAATGAGCCGGGCCGGGCCGCCATGTTCGGTGGTAATGGACTCGCCGTCATGGAGAATTGCCACAAGCGCATCCTCGGCCAGAAAGTCTTCGAGCGGCAGATTGGTCGTCCAGCCGCGGTCGTAACCGTAAGCCATCGCGTAGTGCGCCTCGGGTCGTTGCCCTCCCGCCAGGCGCACCAGTTCGCGAGTGGAAACTCCTTCCCACAGGTTCCCCAGCCGCGACCACCGCGTTACGCAGTGAAAGTCCGCGAACACTTTGACACGAGGCAGGTGCAGAAATTCCTTCCAGTCCCATGCAACTTCTGCACCCACCAGTCCCGAGATTTGGAACCGCCACGTCGACAGATCGATGGCGGGCGGGCCACTGGCGTCCAGCACCGGCCACTTACGCGTGCGCGACTGTCCCGGAGGAATCCGCTCCGGCCGGCGCGCATCCGCGCTGACGATCACGTCGGGCGGCAAGCCATCGGGAGAAGGCGGCTCATCGCCCTGCGGTTTGGTGCGGTCCCTGTCGAACACGAGTTGGCTTCCTCCGCCCTCCATTCTACTGTCCCAGGACTGCCAGCACCTTGGTGTGGGGAACCGGAGCCATAGTACGATTTACGAAAGAGACTATTTTTATTCGTTGCAGCCCACGAAATATGCGGGATAATACGGACAACACGCTGTCTCCTCGTAGCGGCAACGTTGGTACCACAGGTGCTTACGGCAATGGCGATGTTCAGGTCCTCGACGGGGTACGATCTTTTCGGGAAGGTGCAGTTTTCTGCCTGCCTGTTATTCCTGGTTGGTGTTCTTTCGGCACAAGACTTCATGCCGGTTTCCGGCCCGGGAGGCCGGGTCCGCCTTTTCACTTCAGACGCCGCGATCCTGGAAGCCCAGGACGTACGCAAAGACCTGCCGTGCACGGTGACTCCCGGCAAACCGTCGCTCGGCTTCGATCTCAAATATCATTCCGGATACGAAGTCTCGATTCCGCTCAAGGAGCTTGCCGGTTCGGACAATCAGCTCACCATAGTGTTTCGTGTGACGCCCGAGAACCACCCCGAGGAACCGGTCTACTTCTCGCAGCATATTCAGGTTCCGGTGCTCAGTGACGACGCCAGCGGCCCGGCCTATTTGCAAGGCACCTTCGAAGTGGGGGAAGGGAAGTACCACGTCGACTGGCTGATGCGCGACCGCGCCGAGCGCCTTTGCTCGTTCTATTGGGATATCGAGGCCTCCCTGCCTTCCAAAGACAAGCAAATGGCGCTGGATATCGCACCCACCGTCGTACAACCGGCCGATAACGAGCCTTTCAAGCAGGAGGCCCCGGTGGAGCGACAGCACGACACCCCTCTGAATGTGAAGGTAGTCATTAATTTTGCTCCCCAGGATTCGGGATCGGCCACGCTGCAGCCGCTCGACACCAACGCTCTCATTTCGATCCTGCGTAACATCGCGCGCGAACCGCGCATCGGCAAGTTTTCGATCATTGCGTACAACATGCAGGAGCAGCGCGTGATCTACCGGCAGCAGGACGCCTCGCAGATCGATTTTCCCGCGCTTGGCAAGTCTTTGACTTCCCTCAACCTCGGCACCGTAGATCTCAAGCGGCTCAGCCAGAAGCACGGCGACATGGAGTTCCTGTCCAATCTCATCACCAAGGAACTAAAGGACGAAAAGCCCGACGCAGTGATCTTCGCCGGGCCCAAAGTGGTGATTGACGACGGGCTTCCGCAAGACACCCTCAAGCAGCTTTCGGACGTGAAACTTCCCGTCTTCTACATGAATTACAACTTGAATCCGCAAACGAATCCCTGGCGGGATGCCATTGGCAATGCCGTGAAGTACCTCAAGGGCCTCGAATTTACCATTACCCGGCCTCGCGACGTGTTTTTCTCATGGAGCGAAATCATGGGACATATTGTAAAATCGAAGTTCGGGAGGACCGGAAGCGGTAATTCGCCTTCGCAATAACCATGCGGGCTCTTTCCACTACGTTGCTGTTGCTTTCTATCGCATCCCCCGTAGTTGCCCAAAAATTCGGCGCCGCCGAAAACTTGGCGCCATACATCCCCACCCCCCAATTCATCGTAGAGAGGATGCTGCAGGCCGGCCACGTCAAGCCCGGCGACGTGGTCTACGATCTGGGGTCGGGGGATGGCCGCATCGTGATCACCGCCGCGCAGCAGTTTGGCGCGCGGGGCGTAGGCGTGGAGATTCAGCCGGACCTCTGCCGTAAGGCGGTAGAACGGATCAAGGCGCTGGGCCTGGAGGATCGCGTCAGCATGGTGGAAGGCAGCGCCCTGCATATGGACCTGAGTCCCGCCAATGTGGTGACCATGTTCTTCCTCACCAGCTCGAATGAGAAGATGAAGCCCAACCTGGAGAAGTACTTGAAGCCCGGCGCCCGCGTGGTTTCGAACCAATTCCCCATCACCGGTTGGAGGCCCGTCGAGGTGGTCCACGTGAAGTCCGGCTCCATGAACCACAGCATCTACGTCTACGAGATCGGCCGCACCAGGTAGGTGGCACGGGCATTCTTGCCTGTGTGGGGTTTCCCAGTCCGGATCGCCAACACGCTTCAACCGGACGCAACTCCGGCCGATGCCGGTCTTGGGGAGCGCCGCCTTGTAGCGCTCGGCGACGTACCCTGGGTCGTCGCCCGCAGACGCCCTCCCGCTGGCGGCCGTCGGTGAGTCCGGCAATGGTACCTAATGGTACCTGCGGTTCAGACAGTAATTTGAGCCTCCGGCGGCTCGATTCGGCCTCAGGGCGTACTGTAGCGGGGCGCCGCCGGTTGACGGGCTGCCGGTGGACTGTTGCCGTCTTAGGCCGGCTGTCCTGATCCCGCTTTTGTTTCCAGTTGAAGGGGTTTTTCGGAGCCTCCT
>JAIQFL010000132.1 GCA_020073365.1 Terriglobia bacterium
CCATCAGGTCGAAACTCACCCCTGCCAGGCCACTCCGCGGTCCGACGCCAGATCGACGTTTCACTCCATCCCCTCCTTTTCCGCCGTCTTCACCCCAGTTGCCAACTCGTGGTCTGCCACCGAGCATTTCCTGACCTTGCATGGTAGGCTGGCAGATCTGGAAGATCAGTTCTGGCTTCCCTGTCCATTTTCGGCTGTGGCATTACACTAGTCGCACATCCCGCCTATATGCCCTACACACCCCGCCGGTTCCCGTATAGGTCCACGTGCAGCCGCGGACTGAACCGGAAACCCTCCTCCTTGCAGACCTCCGCCAGCCACACTCCCCGCTCCCGCAGCCGTTCGCGGTCCGTGCCCTCCGGCATCAGAATCACGCGTCCCCGCTCCGCCCCGAGCGCCGCCACCAGGGCTCGCACCTCTTCCAGATCCTCGGGCCTCTCCATCACGAACTTGAGTTGGTAGTCATAACGCCCCATCAGCTCCGCCAGCGTCTCGGGCTGGACCCGCAAACGATCATGTTGCGCGGCCCACGGTCCAACGGGCGTGGAATTGGACAATTTCGGACTGATGCTCATCAGGTCGCAGGCCACCGGCTGGAACACCGTACCCGCCGTCTCGATCGTGATATGCTTGCCCAGCCCGCGCAGCCGCTCCGTCAGCGGAATGATCTCCGGCGCGATCATCGGCTCGCCGCCCGTCACCACCACGTGTTTCGCGGGGTGCGCCTCGACCTCGTCCAGGATCTGGTGGAGCGTGAGATCCACTCCCTCCGGCTTCCATGATGTGTACGGCGTATCGCACCACCGGCAGCGGAGGTTGCACCCGCTGGTGCGGATGAAGACCGACGGCACGCCTACCAGCGATCCTTCCCCCTGCAGCGAATAGAACAGCTCAGCGATCTTCAATTCCCGCCTCTTCGAAGCCCTTGCGCCGCAACAGGCACGCATCGCACTGCCCGCACGCCTGCCCCTCCGGCCCGGGATCGTAGCAGCTATACGTGAGACCAAACGGGACTCCCAGTTCCTCCCCCAGTCTCACGATCTGCGCCTTGTTCAAGTGCATCAGGGGTGTGTGGATCTTCAGCTCGCTGGCCTCCTCCACCCCGGCCCTGGTCGCCAGGTTGGCCATGCGTTCGTAGGCTTCGACGTACTCGGGCCGGCAATCGGGATAGCCCGAATAATCCAGAGCGTTCACCCCGATGAAGATGTCCGAGCTCTCCAGCACTTCGGCCCACGCCAGCGCGAACGAGAGGAAAATGGTGTTGCGTGCCGGAACGTAGGTCACCGGAATCCCGTGCCCCATCTCTTCCGTGGAACGCGCCTTGGGCACCGCGATGTCATCCGTCAGCGCCGACCCGCCGAACGCGTCGAGCCCGATCTTCGCGACCAGGTGCTTCTCCACCCCGATACTGGCGGCCACGCGCCGCGCCGCTTCGAGCTCGATCTTGTGCCGCTGGCCGTAGTCGAACGAGAGCGCGTAGCAGGCGTACCCTTCGCGCCGCGCCAACGCCAGGCAGGTGGCGGAATCCAGGCCGCCGCTCAACAGGCAGACCGCTCTTTTCTGCGGAGCAATGAAGGCCACATCCCATTGTAGGGGCCGCACCTCCTGTGAGGATAATGTTCTGATCGACAACGCTGGTTCAGGCCGCCTGGATCTGACGAATAGTCTCGATAACGTGGTAAAACGATACCTGGGGTTTCTGGAGGGAGGGCGATGAACACAGAATTGTTGATGGACCTGGCACGCCATCAGGTTTGGGCCGATGCGGCGCATTGGAAAACGCTCCGCGGAAATGCCGCGCTGCTGGAAGATGCGGAGATCCGCACGCGTTTGAACCACATGGTGAGCGCGCTGAAGATGCTGACCGCGCTGGCGCGTGCCGAGGTGCCGGACACCGGCGGGATGAAGGAAATCGAATCCATCGACGAACTGGAAATGGCGATGCAGAAGGCTCATGCGGACCTGGCCGCGGCGCTGGGGTCGGCCGATCTCGACAAGATGATTGCCTTGCCGCGTGGGCCAAAGGGCCCGTTTGAAGCGCCCGCCGGCGTGTTGTTGTTGCAGGCGGTGACTCACAGCCAGCATCACCGCGGCCAGAACGCGTCGCGGATGCGCCAACTGGGGACAACGCCGCCCATGACAGACTTTGTAATCTGGTATGCATTGGGGCGGCCGTAAGCGGGCCGGCGCGAAACCGTCCCGCTAGAAATGCCGCGCGAGTCTTGGGCCCCCTGCGTCAAGCTAAGCAACGTTCACGTTGCGACGGTGTGCGCTCGGACCGGAGAGGCCGATGTTCTCTGAAACGGCTGAGATTTACGACGCCATATATGCCTTCAAGGACTACGGCCGCGAATCATTGAAGATTCGGCAGCTCATCGCGCGGGAACGGCCGGGCGCCAGGACGATCCTGGACATCGCGTGCGGTACGGGTGAGCACGCCAGGTTCTTGTCGACTGATTTCGAGGTCGATGGCATCGATCTCGATCCCAAGTTTGTCGAGATTGCGCGCGCCAAGAATCCCGCCGGCCGTTTCTGGGTAGCCGACATGCGAGCATTTCAGTTGGAGAAACGCTATGACGTTGTGCAATGCCTCTTCAGTTCCATCGGATACCTGCTTACAGCCGAAGATACTATCGCGGCGCTGACATGCTTCCGCACCCATCTGGCTCCCGGCGGCGTCATTTTGGTTGAGCCTTGGCTTTCCCCGGAGGAATACAAGCCAGGCTGGCAACACATGATCACGGTGGACGAGCCGGATCTTAAGGTGTGCCGGATGAGTGTGCCGGAACGGATCGGCGACGTTTCAATCCTTCACTTCCACTATTTGATCGCTACCAATGAGGGTGTCAGGAGGGCGGAGGAAGTTCACCGGTTGGCGTTAGTGCCGACAGAGCAGATGGCGTCGCATTTCGAAGCCGCCGGTCTTCGATGCGTGTTCGATTCGGTGGGCCTGAGTGACCGCGGACTGTTCATCGCCCGTCCGCTGGACGGCAGATAACCAATTCATGTGAGTCGGATGGGCTGATTGCTGAAGGGCGATTGCTGAGAGCTTTTCGTGCGAATCCGCTTTCTCACCTCCACGCCGCTCGATATCCGCCGCGGCAGCGGCACCTATGTCGGCATCCACGTCCTGGCCCGCGCTCTCCGGAATCTCGGCCACATCGTGGAGATCGAGAGCCCGCGCCACCGCTTCCCCATCTACACGCTCCAGCGCCTGGTATTCAACCGTTCCCTGCGCCCCAGTGCCGGGTTCGACCTCACCGTGGGTTTCGACATGGACGGCTACCGCATCGCCGGCGAGTCCCCGGCGCACGTGGCATCTCTGAAGGGAGTCATCGCCGACGAGGTCCGTTTCGAATCCGGCCTGACGCGCGTGACCATGTCGATGCAGGCCCGCCGCGAGCGAATCCACGTCCAGCGCGCGGCGCGGGTCCTGGTGACCAGCCGTTACTCCGGCGAGCGCGCTCAGGAATACTACGGCCTGCCGCGTTTCCCGGCGGTAGTACCCGAACTGATCGATCTAGGCGAATGGCGGAGCCTGCTCGAACGCCAACCGGCGGATCCTTCCGGCTTCACCGTGCTGTTCGTGGGCCGCCTGTACCGCCGGAAGCGCGTGGACGTGCTGCTCCGGGCGGCCGCCCAGTTGCGGGAACACATCCCGAAACTCGAGATTCGCATCGTGGGAAGCGGCCCCTGCGCTCCCATGCTGCACCGCCTGTCGCGCGACTTGAAACTCGCCGGCACCGTGCAATGGTTGGGCGACGTCTCGCGCCCGGACCTGGCGGCCGAGTACAACCGCTCGGACGTCTTCTGCCTGCCCAGCGTTCAAGAGGGATTCGGGATTGTGCTGCTGGAGGCTATGGCGGCCTCCAAGCCCATCGTTGCGTCGCGCGCCGCGGCCATACCGGAGGTGGTCCCGCACGGAGTCCTGGTGGATCCGGAAAGCGCGGATGCCCTAGCCGCGGCCATCCAGACGCTCCACGGCTCTCCGGAGACGCGCGCCCGCTTGGGCCGCATGGGCGCGCTATGGGTGGAGCAGTTCGATGCGCCACGCGTAGCCGGTCTCTTCCTGGAAGCCGCAACCGGCGCCGCTCCCGCGGGCCCCTACTTGTAGTTCAGCGTGATGGTGAAGTGCACCTGCTGGGATAGCGGATCGCCTACCACGTAGACAGCCGGTTCGCTGGTGATCTGCTCGGTGACATTCGCCCGCGATTTTTGGTCCAGCAGATTCGCGCCGTTCAACGCCACTTGAGGCCGCGTGAACGATACGAACAGCTCCTTCTCGCCGGACTGCAACGGTGCTGTGGTGTATGTCTTGAGCCGCTCCACGCGTCGCGAAAACACCTCCCGCCAGCCGCCATCTTTCGCTCGGCCCATGACCGACAGTGAGCCGCTGTCATTCGGTATGAACTCCAGTTCAATGGTGTCGCCGGCCTTCAGATTGTCCGGATCCACCGGCTGAAATTCGCCGTTACCCGTTCTACGCCGCAGGCTATAACGCACGCCGGGATATGCCACCGGCCGCTGGAGCGCGCCGCCTGAGCCCGCTCGAATGCCGTTCATATCGAGATCCTGACGCTGCAACTTCTCGTTCTCTTGCGGCGAAGTCTTCTTCAGAGCGGAGGCGGCTCGGGTTTTTGCCTCGGTCTGGCCCACAGGCGCCTCAGAATCTTTCAACTCGCCCGAATTCCCGTAAAACAGCGCCCGCGCGTTTTGAGCCGACAAGACATCCACGGAAGCGTTGGAGGCCTGCACCTGGATGCGTTCCTGGACTGCCGTCTGCTGAAATCGCGGCGCCGGCTCCGATTGCACCTGTATGGATTGCGACGGCGTCCTCTGAGACTGTGCCGATTGCGCGCCTGCTTGTTGTGCTTCCGTCTTCGGTGGTGCCGCTGCCGGCGGCGACGGTGGGGCCGCGCCGGCCACTCCGCCCACGGCGCCGCCTGGCACGCCCGCCGCGCTGTCGCGGAACCCGGTTATGGCCGGCGGCGTGGCTGGCACAGGAGCCACTGGCATCCCGGGCTGGGCGCCCACATAACGGCCCACGGCTCCTCTACCGGACGCCGCTCCCTCGCGCAATCCGGATGTCAGGACAGGCAGCGCGGGCTTGGGTTCCGCCCTCGGAAGCGGGGGCGGTTCATGGAGCGCGTCCGCCAGATCCGGGGCCTTCGGCGCCTCGGGCATCTGCTTCACTTTGGCACGCCGGTCCTGTTCCGCCGGGCCAGCGGGGCTCCTGGCGAGAGTTCCCTTCGCAGCCGTCTTGACCGGCGCATCCATTTGCCGCGGCTCGGGCGGTTGCAGCGGCGGTTGCGGCGCCGCTTCCGCCGCCGATTGCGGACCCGCCGGAGCCTGGCTTACCTGGGCCACCATGACGGGCTTGGGCGCGCGCGAATTCTGCCACACCACCACTGAAATCGCGCCCACGCCGGCCATCGCCACCGCCGCCGCCAAGGGGCGCCACGCCCGGACCAGCCGTCGGTACCACGGCAGTGGAGGATCGTCGATCGCTGCCAGAAGCTGGGTTTTGGCACCGGGGTCGCGAAGCAAGTCGCGCAACGCTTGCTCCCGAGCCATGGCGTCGAACAGTTCCTGATCGTTCAGGGCCGCCTCGAACAGCGCCTGCTGCTCTTCCGGGGTGAGCGTATCGGTGGCATATCCGCCCAACAGTTTTTGGATGTCTTCCCGATTCATCGCTTTGGTCCCCAATCCCCGCCCATCAGTTCCAACAGGTTTTTGCGGCAGCGGTGGTCCCACGTGTAGACCGTATTGATGGCGCTGGCCCCCATGATCTTCTGAATTTCCGGAAAACTCCTCCCCTGAAGCTTGAGCCGCATCAAGTCGCGGCAGCGTTCTCCCAGTTGGCCCATGGCCCGCGTGAGCTGTTCCAACATCTGCTTCCGCTCCACGTAATCCGCCGGGTTGGCATCCAGATCGGGCAGCGGAATGTCGGTGATGGACACCTGGGTATACTCGCCGCGCCGCACCGATTTCCGGCGCAGGCTCATGATCTTAAACCGCACAATCTGGAGGGAGAGCGGCAACAGGTCTTCCGGGCGTTCGAGGTGTGCGTACTTTTCATGCAGCAGCATGAGCACCTCCTGGGCCAGATCTTCCGCGACGTCCCTCGATATATGGGATGCCGCGAACGCGACAATCCTTTCACGAAGCTTGGCGAGGACCTCTTCCCGCTGCACGGTCGATTTTTCCCGCTAGAGGCATCATAACAGCAGGACGGTGGGACAGGCCCTTAGGCCTGTCTGGGCAGGCGGCACCGCTTGCCCCACCACCCTACAATTCCCGCAGCCGTCCGGCCGCCGCTTCCGGTGTAATGTCCCGCTGCGGCGTGGCGAGCATCTCGTACCCCACCAGGAATTTCCGCACCGTCGCCGAGCGCAGCAGCGGTGGATAGAAATGCAGGTGGAGGTGCCACTCTTCGTGCCGCGATCCGTCGGTGGGCCGCTGGTGGAATCCCAGCGAGTACGGAAACGAAACCTGGAACAGCCGGTCGTACCGCGCCGTAATGCGCTTGAGGATGTCCGCCAGCCCATCGCGCTCGGCCTCCGACAGCCCGTCGATAGCGGAAAGGTGGCGTTTGGAAATCACCATCGTCTCAAACGGCCAGATGGCCCAGAAGGGGACCACCGTCAGGAAGCTCGCATTCTCTTCCACCATCCGATCGCCGGCTGCCTGCTCCAATTTGGCGTATTGGCACAGCAGGCAGGCGCCGCGCGCTTCGCCCCACGCCAGTTGCGAGGCCTGTTCCTTCGCGACCTCATTGGGCACCGCGTGGCTCGACCAGATCTGGCAATGCGGATGTGGATTGCTGGCCCCCATCATGGCGCCGCGGTTCTCAAAGATCTGCACGTAGCGAATCAACGGATGCCGCCCCAGTTCGCCGTACTGCTCCACCCAGGCATCCACGACCTTCCGCAGATCGCCCGGCTGCATGTTGGCGATGGTCAAATTGTGCCGCGGCGAAAAACAGACCACCCGGCAAATCCCCGGCTCGGATTCGGCGATCAGCAGCCCCTCCCTCTCGAAGCGGTCCAGCGGAGTATCCGGCTTCAACGCGGCGAAGTCGTTATCGAAGACGAACGTCGAAGTGTAGTTCGGATTGCGCACCCCGCCCGCGCGGGTATTGCCGGGACACAGATAACACTCCGGATCGTACTCCGGCTGTTGGGGGGCGTCGTCACTTTCCACCTGCCCTTGCCAGGGCCGCTGGGTGCGATGCGGCGAGACCAGCACCCATTCGCGGGTCAACGGGTTATAGCGCCGGTGGGGATCCTGTTTCCAGTCGAGCATGTTCAATGGCTTTCGATGTCCGTATTCCCTTCCTGCTCCGACAGGGCCCGCGATACCTTTGTCTGCAAATCACCAAGGTCATTCTCAATGACCCTCCAGATCCGTTCCGGGTTGATTTCAAAGTAGTGGTGGACCAGAATATTACGCAGTCCAATCGCCTCGGACCACACTCTGTCAGGATGACCCTTTCGAAACTGGTCCGAGAGGTGCCGCGCTGCTTCTCCTATAATCTGCAGGTGATGCAGCACCCACACTTGCAACATCTCGTCGGTTTCGAACGCAGCACGCCCCACGCTTGTCTTGGCAATGATCCTGTCGAGGGCCATCTGGATATCCAGAAGGCGCTGGGAGTCGTCCCTCATAGGGGTACGGCGTCGCGCAACGCCCGCTGCCGGACCTTTGGACGCAGCATGTCCTCGGTAGCGACATCGACTCGCATGCCGAGGACAGCCTGGATGTCCATTAGCAGACCCCCGAGGTCCATCAGGGTGCGGTCGGGATCCAGTTCCACGAGGAAATCGATATCGCTCCCCGCAGAGCTATCACCGCGTGCGACCGATCCGAAGACGCGGATATTACGCGCGCCGTAACTCTCGGCAACTCTGAGAATCTCGTCTCTCTTGGAGCGCCGCAACTCTTCGATCGTCACCCTTTCATTTTCCTACACCGACAGCGCCGGTTGTGTCTGCGGCTCGCTGCACGAAGAAAGATCTCACCACTAAGCTACAGCTTGCCCCACTTGAGCAGGGCCGACAACACTACGGCCGCCAGCAGGCACACGGTGCACGCCAACTGCTCCGCGATGCGCAGGGGACGCGTGACGCGCTCTTCCATCGCCAACCGCTGACGCAGTTGCGCGCGCCACCAGATGGCATCCGCCTCGGGCAGTACACTATCCGTCCGGGCACCCTCCATCTGTTTCAGCCAGCGTGTGAACCGTGCGTCATTCATGGCTCGCCTCGAATCCGTGGCTCTTCAGGATCTCTTCCATCTTACGCCGCGCGCGAAACAGGAGCACCTTCACGCTCTTCTCCTTCAACCCCAGGATCTCCGCGATCTCCCGATGGCCTTCGCCTTCCACATACGCCAGCCACAGCAGGGCCCGCTCCTGTTCCGTAACGCGCGCGAACAGCCGTTCCATGTCGGACGATAGCTCCACTGTGGAATCGGCGGCCTCCGCGCGCCGCGGGGTGAGCTGCCACCAACGCCGCTGACGGCTCTGCGCGCGATGGTAGTCCGTCACCAGGTTCGTCGCGGTCCGGTACAGGTACGATTTCCGCGGCCCATCCAGCATGGGGGGCGCACTGAGCAGGCGGATGTAGCTCTCCTGGAGAATGTCATCCGCAATCGCCGGGTTGGCCGCTACCCGGCAGATGTAGGAACGAAGCGCGCGCGCCGTCCGGCCGTAGAAGACCTCGAACTGTTCGCGGCTGAGCGGCTCCGCCCGGCCGGCTTCAACCCGTTCCATGGCCATCGCGATGGTCACGAATCACTTCCCCGAACTTCTCACCCGGTCGTCACCGGAAGGCCTTTCGAGTAGCCCCAATTTGCGGGACATCCGGTGTGTAATGCCCGACGATATCAGGAATCCCAACCCGACGAATCCCAGCACGAGTCCGATCGCCACCACCTCCATGGAATTGAGCGCCAGGCTTGCCAATAAGCAACCAAGGCCCAGCAACACCAGGATGATCCCCTTCTGCACCGAACCAATCACCGATCCCAGCGGGCTTGACATTCCCGACGACAAGTCGGCGAGGAACCGCTGTCCTCCTTCGGACTGCAGGAAGGCTCCCAGATCCTGCGCCGACCCGAACCGTTCGATGAGGGCCTTCCGGATTTCATTCTGGGCCCTCTGACGATGAGCGCTGAAGACCAGGATCAGCACCAGGATCACCAGGAAGAAAACGGCCAGTCCAATTGCTTCTTGGTTGTTCAATTGATGTACCTCCAGCCCTACAACGGTGCGGCGGCGCGGGAGGTTAACCGGATGCGGTGACATTGATTAGCCCACGGCGGCGTGGCCGCCGCAGACAGGCCAAAGGGCCTGTCCCACGGGGCAGGGTTTCATCTTCGCGGGTCTACCTCTCGTACACCTCCACCCACTCCCGCAGCCTCGCCGCCGCCTCCTCGTTCAAGGCCGTCCCCCGCATCCGCCACCTCCAGTTCCCGCTGGCCACCGACGGCGTATTCATCCGCCCCTCGCTCGCAATCCCCAGCACATCCTGCATCGGAAACAGCACCGTATCCGCCACCGACGCCAGCAACGCCCGGATCATCACCCAGTGCATCTCCCGACCGTCGGTCCCCAAATAGCTCCGCGCGCGCGCCTTCTCCACTTCCACATCCTGGGGCGTTCGCGTGCTGTCGCCCCCGGCGCTGTGCCACCAGCCCATCACCGTATCGTTATCGTGCGTGCCGGTGTAAGCCACCAGGTTGCGGACGTAGTTGTGCGGCCGGAACCCCGGCGCCTGCGGATCTTTCCCAAACGCAAATTGCAGCACCGCCATCCCCGGAAGCCCGAACTCTTCGCGGATGGCTTCCACCTCCGGTGTAATCACCCCCAGATTCTCCGCCACCACCGGCAGCCGGCCCAGGGCCGCTTCCAGCGCGCGAAACAGTTCCGACCCCGGCCCCTTCACCCACCGCCCATTCACCGCCGTGCTGTCCGACGCCGGGACTTCCCAGAACGCTTCAAACCCGCGGAAGTGGTCCATCCGCACCATGTCGAACAGCTCCAGCGCCGCGCGCATCCGCGCTATCCACCAGCGGTATCCATCCGCCGCCAGCCGATCCCACCGATAGAGCGGATTCCCCCACAACTGCCCCGTCGCGCTGAAGTAGTCCGGCGGCACCCCGGCCACCGCGTCCAAACGAAAGAGCTCCGGATGGGCCCACACCTCCGCGCTATCGTGCGCCATGTAGATCGGAATATCCCCCATCATGCGGATCCCCAACCCCGCGCAATAGTTCTTCAAGGCGCGCCATTGCCGGAAGAATTCGAACTGCAGGAACCGGTGATACGCGATATCCTCCGCGCTGGCGGAGACCCGCGGATCCCACTTGCTCCACTCCACGCCGCCGTTGGCGTCTTTGAGCCCCATGAACCGGGCGAAATCGTCGAGCCACCAGCCCTTATCCCGGCAAAACTCCGCAAACTCCGCATCCGGCTGGAATCCCTCGAACGCGCGCCGCAGAACCGCATGCTTCCAAGGCATCACCCGCTCGAACTCCACCACATCCCCGGAGAACTCCGGGGCGTCGCGCAAGTCCGCCTCCGCCAGCCATCCCCGTTCCACCAACCGGTCGAGACTCAACAACAGCGGGTTTCCCGCAAACGCCGAGAACAACTGGTACGGCGACTCGCCATACCCCGTAGGCCCCAAGGGCAGCACCTGCCAGATCCGCTGCCCGGCCGCCGCCAGCCAATCCGCAAACCGAACCGCCTCCGCTCCCAGCTCGCCGATCCCGTAGCGGCCCGGCAACGAGGTCGGATGCAGCAAAACCCCACTCGATCGATTCATGCGCGCTCTCCCACCCACCATTGTCCGTAACCCCTGCGCGTTTCGTGGAACGGGTTTTCAGGCTGCCATGTCCGGATTCGTCCGGACATGCTCATGCCCGAAGGCCTGAGGGAGTATGCCAGTGGTGGTGGTATGGCAATGCTCCATTCGACATCCGCCACCGCGTGGTTGCAGCGTATATCTACGCGATTCCGTTCTTTGCAGCGAACAACCGTTTCTTCCGAAACGCCTTCGGCGGATGGCAAATCAGCGGCATTACGACCCTGAAACGGGGAGCGCCGCCACATTGCCGGCAGCCCCCGACCCGGCCTACTTCTTCCACTTGTCGAACCAGGCGAGCAGGTAGAGTTGCTGCATCACACGGTGGGACGGGCGGCGCCAGCCGTGGAACTCGTCGGGCATGCGCACCAGCAGCGTCTCCTTTTTCAGGATCTTCAGCGCGCGGTAGAACTCCTCGCTCTGCGTGATGGGCGTGCGCAGGTCGCTCTCGCCGGTCATGACCATGGTCGGCGTGGTGACATTGGCGACGTAGTGGAGCGGCGACCGAACGGCGTATTGCTCGGCGTCTTCCCATGGGTATTTGGTGAACTGGTCGTACCAGTTCGCGCCATCGGTGTTACCGACGAAGGAGCCCCAATCGATCACCGGGCGCATGGAAACGGCCGCGCGGAAGCGGTTGGTGTGGCCCACGATCCAGGCTGTCAGCACACCGCCGCCCGAGCCGCCGCACACAAACAGATTGTCCTTGTCGACCCAGCCCTTGGCCAGCGCGGCGTCGACACCGGCCATCAGGTCGTCATAGTCCTTGCCGGGATAGGAGTGCTGGATGCCGTTCACAAACTCCTGGCCGTAGCCCGTGGAGCCGCGCGGATTCAGGAACAGCACGGCGTATCCGCTGGCGGCGAAATTCTGAAAGTCCCAGTTGAAGCCGACGGTGTACATGGACCAGGGGCCGCCGTGGATATACAGCACCATCGGGTACTTTTTGGAAGCGTCGAAATCGGCGGGCTTGATGAGCCATCCCTGCACCTTGAGGCCGTCGGGAGCGGTGAAGCGCAACTCCTCCGCGTCGCCGAGCTTCACGCCGGTCAGAACGTCCTCGTTCACGTCCACCAACTTCTTCATCTCGCTGGGGCGTTCGACGTTGAAGGCCACCAGGGTACCAGGCTCCTGGAAACTCGAGCGCACCGCGGCGGCGTAACCGTTGCGCGAGATGGAGACGCCGGTCAGCACTTGCGTACCGGTGGTGACCGGGCGCGGCCTATCCGGGTAGTCCAACTTGAGCGGGGCGAAATAGAGGTTCTCCACGCCGCTCTCCTGCATAGCATAGTAAACGCCGCCGCTGTCGGCGGCCCAATGGATGCCGGTGGGCGAACTCGGCAGCCTGCCCGCCCACAGGCGTTGGTGTCCGCCGCTCGTGTCCATCACGTAGAGGCTGGCGATGGTGTTGGTGAGCCCCTGCTCGTCGGAGCCGGTATAGGCGATCCACTTCCCGTCGGGCGAGGGGTGCGGATTAGCGTCGGGTCCCTTGCGGGTGGTCAGTTGCTTCGCGGCGAGGGTCTTCAAGTCGATGGCGTAGATCTCGGAATCGCCCTTCAGGTATTCGGCGTCGGGCTTGCGGATGCCGGAGACGTAAATGGTGCCGCCGTCGGTGGACCACTCCGCGGCGCTGTGGTTGTAGTTCCCTTGTGTGACCTGGCGGGGCGTGCCGCCGAGCGTCGAATCGATGACGAAGACGTGCGCGTATCCCTTGGCCACCGGGCCTACGCCATCGCGACCCCATGTGAGGCGGTCTACGATCACCGCCGGCCTGGCGAGCTGCGCGCCCTTGGGCGTCTTGGGCAGCTTGATGGGCAGGAGGGGCGTGTCATCCGGGATGGTCATGTTGAACGCGATCCACTTGCCGTCGGGCGACCAGCGCAAGGCCGACGGCGTGTAGTCGAGATGCGTGAGCTCGCTGACCTCGCGCGTGTCGGCCCACATCACGTGAATCTGCGGCGCGCCGGAGCGTGTGGAGAGGAACGCGACGCGTTTGCCGTCGGGCGACCAGACGGGCTCCGAATCGCGCCACGCGCCCTGCGTCAGCTCGCGCGGGCGATCGCCGTTGGAACCCACCATCCACAGGTTGGCCTGCGACTGGTCCTTCGTCATGTCGGCGAAGCCGCGCGTGAAGACGATCTGGGAACCGTCCGGCGAGATATCCGGCGCGGTCACGGATTCCATTTGGAAGAAGGTTTCCTTGTCGAGATAGCGTGGCTTGGGCTGAGCCAACGCCAGGGCGGCAAGCGATAGCGATGCGAAGACAGCAATCTTCATGGGAGCCAATGTATCACGGGCATTGGAGCCGGTGTGGGGTGAAGGAAAGCGAAACCAACACAGGCAAGAATGCCCGTGTCACTTCACCTTGTCGAGGATGGGTTTGATGGCCGCCAATTCGAGAGAGCCGTTGTAGCGCTGGCCATTGATGAAGACGGTGGGAGTGGCTTCCACGCCGGCATGGTCGCCGTCCCCGATGTCGCGCGCTACCGCCTTCCTGATCTCGGGGGAATCCAGGTCCGCCGTGAAGCGCTTCATGTCGAGACCCAGGCCCGTGGCGAGATCCAGAATGGTCTTCCGCGAAAGCCTTTCGCGATTGGCAAACAAGGCATCGTGCATGGGCCAGAATTTGCTCTGCTGATGAGCCGCCAGTGCCGCGGCGGCGGAGATGGAAGCCTGCGGGTGGGAGTCCAGCGGGAATTGCTTGAAGATCAGCTTCACCTGGTTGGGGAAAGCCTTCATCACCGCGTCCAATTGATGAATGGCCTTCACACAGTACGGGCACTGGAAGTCCGAAAACTCCACCAGCGTGATGCGGGCATTGGGCGGGCCCATGACGGGCGATCCGGCGGTCGGGATGGAGACCGGATCGTCCAGCAGTTTGGGCTCGGGCGGATGGGCGAACCGAGTAGCCTCGACTGCGGCCAGCGCGGCGATTTCGGTCTTCCCTTCCTTGATGGCGGCCACCACCACCGCGGACATGCCGCGGCTGTAAGTACAACCGGGATCCTCCACGCGGCACTCCGCCAGCTTCATTTTGCAGCCGCAGCTACAGTCGCGGTTGCGCAAAAGTTTGAGCACCGAAGCCTTCTTCGCGGCCGTGAGGCCTTCCAGATCCACCGCGGGCAACGAGGTCGCTGTCTTCCAATCCTGCGCGAACAGAAAAACCGCTCCCAAGAGGAACCAGGCGGGAACCTGGCGTGCCAGGCGGAAAGGGCGGGTCATTCTTCCATTGTAGAGCATGCACGGCGAGGAACCGAAGCGAGCCAAAAATGTGGCTCCATGTACTTTTGACCGGGTAAAAAGTACGACAGTTAACCTTTGTATACTAGGGTTTACTTACGGTTTAGCCATGGTTGCCGAATTGCTGGTTAGTCTCCAAACTTAATAAAACTGCTCTTCCGCGTCGATCGAGCGGCATCTGCACATCATACGGGGAAGAGGCCATGGAGAACTGGATGGAAACAGTATTGACGGAGCAACGCCGGAACCGGCGTTACGAATTACGGCTTCCTCTGCATTACCGAGTCGCCCAGAAGGGTGCCGTGCCCCGTGCGGGATCTGGAACCACCTGTAACCTTAGTACTACCGGCCTCAGCTTCCGTTGCCGCAGGATGCTGCCGGTAGGCGCCCACGTCGAGATAGTGGTCGACTGGCCATCCAAGTACGCTGACATCTACCCCATCGAGTTGCAGGTGACCGGCTTCATCGTGCGGAGCGAGGGCGGACGAATCGGGGTGCGAGTGACGTCGCGGAAATTCCTGGTGGAATCCGCGAGCGCTGAGCCGTATCTTGCGACGGCTTGAGGAACGCGGGCACTCCTGCCGGCGTGCGTAAGCCCAGACACGCAGAGACATGCAAGCCACACACAGACAAGAATGTCCGTGTCACTTTAGGGGCTATTCGTAACGCAAAGCGTCGATTGGATTGATGTGCGACGCCTTCACCGCCGGGTAGATGCCGAAGGCGAGGCCCACCGCCACCGAGACACCGAACGCAATCACCACCGAGCCAGTGGTCACAATGGTCTTCCATTCCGCGGTGCGGGCAATGAGCCATGCGAGGAAATAGCCAAAGCTGATGCCCAGCAGCCCACCTCCCACTGAGATCAGCACCGACTCGGTGAGGAACTGCCGCACAATGTCCGCCCGGCGCGCGCCTATGGAGCGGCGAATTCCGATCTCCTTGGTCCGCTCCAGCACCGTCGCCAGCACGATATTCATGATGCCGATGCCGCCCACGAGCAGCGAAATCGCCGCGATCGCCACCATCACATAGGTGAAGATCGTCTGCGTGCGCTTCTGCTGTGCCAGAAGGGCGGCGGGGATCGTCACCGTGAAGTCCTGGACGTCGTGATGCGTCGAATTCAGCACCCCGGTCACCACCTTGGCCACTTCGATGCTGTCGGCATCGGCGCGCAGCCGGACCTCCACGCCATCCAGCTCGTCCCGCATGGAGCTCATGGGATCCCAGAACCGGTATTCAAAGGTGCTGCGCGGAATGAAAATGATGTTGTTGAGATCCTGCATGGAAGCGCCCGAATTCTGCGACCCCGCCAGGAGCTGTTCCTTGAGAACTCCCACCACCTCCAGCCAGTTCTGATTGACTTTGATGTACTTGCCGACGGCCGGTCCGAACCCCAGGATACTCACCTTGGCCGTGTCCCCCAGGACGCAAAAGGGGCGGCTGGCGGCTTCGTCGGACTCGTCGAAAAACCTGCCCTCCACGGCGTGCAGACTGTGGATGATGCTGTAGGCGGGCGCGACTCCGTACAACTCGGGCAGATCGAGGGACGGCTTCGGCAACACACTCGCCGGATGCAGCGTCTTGCGCGGGGACACCATGTCGATGGCCTCGATGTTCGCCCGGAGGACCCGGACATCGCGGTCGCTGAGGCCCTGCGAAGACTTCCTGCGCTGCATGAACTCGTCCCGGCTCATGGTGGGCCGCGAGTCCACCAGGATGTTCCGCACGCCCAGTTGCTCGATGAATCGCAGCGACTCCTCTCTCGCCCCGGCCCCGATGGCCAGCATTCCGATCACGCTCCCGACGCCGAAGACGATCCCCAAGGCCGTGAGCAGAGTGCGGGTCTTTTGCGCGCGCAGGTTCGAAACGGCCTGCACAATATCGGTTGGCAGAATCATTTGGGTATGGCCTTCATGGCGCTTTGGGGCTGTGCGGCGGGTTTGTTCTGCTCGCTCGGATTCGACAAGGCCACGGTGTCGCCCTCGTTGAGCCCGGTCAGCACCACCTGGCTCTCGGTGCGTTTCAACAGGCTGACGTCCCGCGGCGTGAATCCGTTGGCCGTCTTCAGGTAGACAAACGATTTGCCGTCGCGCTCGAACAGCGCCTGCGACGGCACCCACAGCACGTCATCCAGCTTCTCGGCCGTGATGATCAAGGTGGAGCTCATGCCAGGCCGCAGCTCCGGCCCGGCCTGGTCGAGCGACATGCGGCAATCGAATCTGCGGTCCCACGGCTGTCCTGTGGAGTTGCCCAGGCTGGTAACGTGCGCGGGAAAGGTTTTCCGGGCCAGCGCCACCACCGCAACCGTAACCGCCTGGCCCACCGCCAGGTGACCGCGATCCACCTCGGCGATCTTGGCGCTCACCTCCCAGTTCTGCATGTCGGGAATCTGGGCCACCGCCATCCCCGGGCGAACCGTGTCGCCGATCTGAACCGCCGGCAAGACCATCCCTTGCGTGAGCATGAAACTGCCGGAGGTATTCGGCTGAAGGTTCACATAGCCGGAAGTCTTGGCCTTCAACGTCATGCTTTCGATGCTCTTCTGCGCCATCGCCGCCATGGTACGGGCTTTGTTCTCACCGGCTCTCTGGATTGCCAAGGCGGCGTTACCGGTGGTCTTTTTGTTGGCGAGGTCCTGCTCCGCCTGCTTCAAGCGATTGCGCAAGGCTTCCAGGGCAATCTCGTTGTCGCGCGCCTTCATGGCGGCTAGGAACTGGTTGCGGCGGACTTCCAGCTCCGCTACCTTGACCGAAGTCTTGGCCGAATTCACCGCGGCGAGGGCCTCTTCGTCGCTGGCCTGGTTTTCGGCGAGTGTCTGGATCACCTTCTGCTGGGCTTCGGCCAGGTCGGCCTCCGCCTCGCGTTGATTGTACTCCTGCTGCGTGGTGTCGAACTTGACCACAACATCGCCCTCATGCACCACGTCACCCGATGGACTCAGCTCCGTCACGGTCAAAGCATCGCTCCCCACCATGGGCGCAACCAGCATTTCGGGCTTCCCGCCCTGCAATTCCCCGCGCGCCGTCACGGTCATCGCGACCGGTCCTCGCTTCACGCGCGTGGTCGGCGTTTCCGATGTGGTGGCGGCGTTTACGTTCCGGATCAGCAGGATGGTGCCCCACGCGATCCCGCCGATCACAGCCAACACCACAACCGGAACGATCAGGCGTCGAGCGCTCATTTCTTCTGCTCCTTGTCGACGTCCACCAAGGCGACGGTGGCCCCCGCGGGTACTCCCGTGATGGCGACCTCGTCGGGATTCCGCGCGAGCATTTCGACGTCGGCCGCCCGGTACCGGCCGTTCTCCGCCACGTAAACGATGGGCTTGCCGTTACGCCTGAAGAGCGCCTTGGACGGCACGCTGAGGGCGTTCGGAATGCGGCTGATGATGATGTCCATACCCCCGTTCATTTCCGGCCGAAGCCTCTTGTCCGGTTTGAGAATGGCCGCCTGCGCCCGGAAGCTCCGGTTGTACGGATACTCCATGCTCAATTCGGCCAGGGCCGAGACCTGGCTGATTTTCGCGGGGATCATGAGTTCGGGGAGTGCATCGATGCGCACCACGACGTCCTGCTTGAGCGCCACGCGTCCGCGGTCGCCCTCCTCCAGCTTGGCGTCCATTTCCAGTGTGTCCAGGTTTGGAATCTGGCCCAGGACCATACCGGAAGAGGCCGCATCGCCCACTTTGAAGGGCCGGGCTTCGGCGCTGGTTATGACTCCCGAGTAGTTCAGGTTCAACGTGAGGAGGCCGCCGCCGGGCGCCTTCAACTCCATTTGCGCGATGCGCGCCTTGGTGATGTCCACATCGGCCTGGACCTGATCGCGCTGGCGCGTCAGCGACGCAACCTTGGATTTGTTGGAGGCCTCATGCAGGGCTACAGTGGCTTCCTCAGCCTTGAGCCTCTGCTCGGCAATTCCCAGGTCAACGCGGAACTCCTCACCGTCGATAACGCTCTTGATAGCCGCCAGGCTGGCTTGCACCTTCGCCCGCTCCACCGAAAACTTGGAGTCCGCCAAGTCAGTCTGGTCCTGCTGGGTGGTGATCTTGGCTTGCGCGACGGCTTGGTCCAGCGTGGCCTGGGCCTGTCGTAGTTGCGCCTCTTTCTGCATCAGCGACTGCTGTGCGGTGCTGGAATCGAACCGCACGATCACGTCCCCCTCCTTCACGTCCTCTCCACTGGGGGCCAGCCAGGCAATTCTCAGATTGGGAACCACTGGCGTGTAGATTCCCACCGACTGCCGAGCGCGCAGCGCGCCGCGGCAACGCACCAGCACGAGAAAGTCGCCCTTACGCACCGGGGCATTGGGGAATGTCGTGCCGGCCTGGACCTTGCGGAAGCGATACACGCCGAAAGCGGCGCTGGCGAGCAACCCGAGGACGAACACGCGCCCGGCCCACACCCGCAGCCGCAACCTTCTGCCGCTCATTTGGCGACTCCGGCTGGCGAACCGGAGGACTCCGGCATCTTCAGCACTACCGCCGCTGATAAATCCGGCAAGAGATGGGGATCGGACTTGTCGATGCTGAATACCGCTACAAAGGACTTGATGGGCGTCCCCAGCGGCGAGGAGGCCACCGGGCTTGCCGAGACGAAGGTCGCGTGGAGCTCCAGATCGGGGAAAGCGTCGAGGTAGACCGACGTGTGGATCCCCGGCGCCAGCGCAGCCACATCCGGCTCGTTGATCACACAACGGACTAACATCTCCGATGGGTCGAAAATGCTCGCCAGGGGATATCCCCGATAGATCTGGTCGCCCTCCTGCGCCTTGCCGAGCGACCCGCCGCGGAAGGTGAGCTCGTGGACGACCATCCCAGCGAGCGTCGCATGGATCTCGAGTTTTTGGAGGTTGTCCTGCGCGCGCTGCATGGCAATCTTTTGCCGGTCGCGTTGCAGCTCCAGCACGCGGAGAGCGGCCACCTCGGCTTGTTCGCGAAACGCCATGGATTTTTTCAGGCTGGCAACCTGGGCACGGGCGCCTTCTGCTTTCGCCTCCGCCTGCGACTTGTCGATTTCGCCCAAAACGGGTCCTTTTTTGAGCTCCAGCTCCGCCTTGGTGAGGTCACCTTCAGCCTGGCGCAGATCGACCATGCGTTTCTCGGAGCTGGCGCGATTCTCGGCGACCTTCTGGTCCACCTGGTGGCCCAAGTCCTCGAATTTGGCCTGGGCGTCCCGAGCGGCATCCATTTGCGTGGTGGGATCGAAGGTGGCGATCACATCGCCGGTTTGGACGCGCGTACCGTTGGGAATCAGATGGGTAAGGGTCAAATTACCGTACTGACCCTGGATCTGTGGCACCAGAATCTTGACCGAACGTACAGCCTGAATCAGGCCGGTGATGCGTATTTCGTGTTTACTGGGGTCTTGGGAGACGGTAGGCGCCGCGGGAGCGGCCGCTTGCGTACTGGGCGGCAGGGAGCGGTTGCAGCCAGCAAGCCCGGACAGGAGCAACACTGTCGGGAGCCCACGGGAAATGCGCATTTAGAAGATATGACGTCCGAACTCGCTAAAACGTTGTCAGATTTAGGACATTTATTTGGTCGCTGGCCCGGACATGGGGAGACCCGGCCCGCGGCGCCGCGCGGCGCTACCAGTATCTTCGGCGGTTCCCGAAGGCTTTTTGAATGACGCCGAGAGTGCCTTCCGTAATCTGGAGCGTGGGCAGGTCAGCGCGGCGCACCCACTCCACGCGGCAGACGTCGTCCCCCGCGCAGAGGGTGCCGCCGATGATCCGGCAGATATAGTCGATCAGGACATAGTGGTATTCGGGCGCTCCGCCGGCATCGCGCATGATGCGTTCGAAGATCTCGAAGACCCCCAGCGGCCGAATCTCGAGACCCGTTTCCTCGCGTACCTCGCGGCAGACAGCGTCTTTCAGGGATTCGCCGATTTCGAGGGCGCCGCCGGGCAGCGACCACCAGCCTTTCAACGGCTCTTTGCCGCGCTGCGCCATGAGGATGCGATCGCGCTTGAGGATGATGGCGCCCACGCCGACGAGCGGGCGTTGGGGATAGCGGCGATCGTCTTCAGGAGGCATGGATCAGTGGCGTGAGGCAGATCGCCGACGTGTTTAGCCGGGAGGGCGCCGTGGCAGCCCGCCAAGCGCCCGCACGAGTGCGGGCGCGGCAAGCAGGAGTGCTTGCGCCACGAAGGGCCTCACGGGTCCTCAATACGCCCCCCTCGCTTCCAGGCGCACACGGTAGACCATACCGCCAGCGGTAACAAACAGCGTTCTCAGGTCCGGCTCGCCGAAGCCACAGTTGGAAGGCCGTCCGTGCATTTCCAGCATGTGAATCGATTTGCCGTCCGGGCTATAGATCGCGATTCCGTTGGCGGCTACGTACAGATTGCCCTTCTCATCCACCCGCACGCCTCCGGGGACGCCCGCAATTCCGGATATCAGCACGCGCTCGTTCGAAGTGTCGCCGTTGCGGTCCACATCGTAGGTGCGGATGTTGCGCTCATCCGAATTCACTACGTACAGAATGCGTCCATTGGGCGAAAGCGCGATGCCATTGGGCCGCCCGTTGGGCTTAGCTACCAGCTTCATGGGAGCCTTCGGCGCGATGTGATACACGCCGTAAAAATCGAGCTCGCGGTGGTCGGACTGCTCGCCAAACGCCGGATCGGTGAAATAGACGTGCCCGGTCTTACTCACCACAATGTCGTTGGGCGCGTTGAACCGCTTGCCTTCCCATTTGTCCGCCAGAACCTCAATCGCCCCTTTCCTGTCCGTGCGCGTGACCCGCCGCGCGTGGGTTTCGCAGGTGTAGAGGCGGCCCTCGGTATCGAAGGCGTTGCCGCTGGGGCCCCCGGCACTCTCGCGGAAGACCTCGACCGCGTTGCCTGGAACCCACTTCAGGAGGCGGTCGCCCGGCGTATCGCTGAAGACCAGGTATCCGTCCTTGTTGGACCATGCAGGCCCTTCCGTGAAGCTGTAGCCTTTGGCGAGTTGTTCGACCTTGACTTCGGAAAAGTCCTGACCCGAAACGAGCAGGACGAAAACTGCGGCGGCGAGACCGGTGCGGGTGGCGCGGCTCATTTACCCGTGCTTCTTGATCTCGATATTGTTGATGACCTGCTTGACGCCCTTGATCTTCTTAGCCAGCCTGGCGGCCTTGTCCTTCTGTCTTTGGGACTCGACGGTGCCGCCTAAGGTAACGACTCCCTGCTTCGAATCCACCACCAGGGCGCCGCCTTTCACCTCGGCATCGGCGGAGAGCTTGATGCGCACTTGATCCACGATCAGGTCGTCACTGATCGGTTTATCGGCGGCCAGACAGACGCCCGCCAGCAATAACAGGACTGCAAGAGCGGCACAGATTTTAGAATTCATCGTCTCCGGCCATTGTACGCCAGTCCAACGCATTGAGAAAGGCCGACTTTTCACGCCATCCCGGCTGTACGCGAACGTGCAGGTCCAGATAGATCTTCACTCCGAAGATGCGCTCCATCTCCTCGCGCGCGAGCGTGCCGATTTTCTTGAGCATCGCGCCCTTGGTGCCGATCACGATGGCCTTCTGCCCGTCGCGTTCCACACGGATAGTGGCGTAGATGCGGGTGAGGCTCGCGGTCTCCTCCCACCGGTCCACGATTACTCCAACCGAGTGCGGCACTTCCTGGTGGGTTGCCCGCACCACCTTCTCGCGGACCAGTTCCGCCGCCAGGAAGCGCTCCGGCTGGTCGGTGACGTGGTCCGCGGGGAAGTAGGCGGGCCCTTTCGGCAAGCGGTCGATAATCGCCTTCCGCAGCTCCTCGAGACCGCGGCCTCTGGCGGCGGAGACGGGAATGTAGTCCGCAAAATCGTAGAGCCTCCGGTACTCCTCAATCAAGGGCAGAAGCCGCGCTTTCTCCTTGACCAGGTCGATTTTGTTCAGCACCAGAATGACGGGTGTAGCGGGGGGCCGGCGCACCACGTCAACGGAATGCCGGTCCTCTTCGCTGAACGTGCGTGCCGCGTCCACCACGAACAGCAGCAGGTCGCGCTCCTCCAGCGACGCGCGCACCGTGTCCATCAGACGCTTGTTGATGGGCGAGTCCGCCTTGTGGATACCGGGCGTATCGACGAAGACGATCTGCGCGTCAGGTCCGGTGACCACTCCCTGTATGGACGTGCGGGTGGTCTGCGGCTTGTCTGCCACAATCGCCACTTTTTGCCCGACCAGGGCATTCAGCAGCGTGGATTTGCCGGCGTTCGGCCGCCCAATCAGCGAGACGAATCCGGACTTGAAATGTTCGTTCATTGAGCGACCGTTTGTGACTTGCGGATGCGCACCTGCTCCACCCGCAGGTCGTCCGAGGCCAGCACCTCGATGCGCACGCCATCCCGATCCACAAATTCCCCCGCCTTCGGCACGCGTCCGAGCCATTCGCTGACCAATCCGCCTACGGTGGTCGATTCGATATCCTCTTCCCGGTGGAACGATTCGAAGAGGTCGCCGACGCGGTCGAGATCGAAGTTGCCGGACACGATATAGCCGCCCTGTCCATCTTCCTTGATGTCGCTATTGGGCTCGTGTTCGTCCCGAATCTCGCCGATGATGACCTCCAGGAGGTCCTCCATGGTGGCCAGGCCCGCGGTGTTTCCGTATTCGTCCACCACCATTACCATGTGGGTGTTCTCCTGCTGCATCTGGCGCATCAGGTCGCTCACCGGCTTGGTTTCGGGAACGAACAGAATGGGGCGGACCAGCTCCCGCACGGTGCGGTCTTCGCGGTCCGCCTCCTGCAGTTCGAACATATCGCGGACGTGCACGAAGCCGATCACCTGGTCGATATTCTGCTCATGGACGGGGATTCGCGAGTATTGCTCGGTGATCACCAGTTGCCGCAATTGTTGCAGCGTGGCGTCGGCGGAGATGGCCACGATGTTGGGCCGCGGCGTCATGACTTCGCGCACCACCTTGTCGCCGAACTCGACCACGGACTGGATCAGCTTGCGATCCTCCTCTTCGATGAGTCCTTCTTCGGTGCCGGCGGAGATCAGGGCTTCGATGTTTTCGGCGGAGGTGGGCGCCTCCTCGGCGCCGGTGTCGGCGTCGGCAAGATCGATGAGCGATTGGAAAAAGGAGAGGGTGGCGACGCACGGACGCGCCAGCCAGGCAAGGCCGCGCAGCAGGGGCGCCAGCGGGACCAGCCATTGGCCGGTGGTGCGGCGGTACAGAAGCTGGGGCAGCGCGTAGGCCACCGCCACCATGGTCAGCCAGACCACCAGCACGGCTTGCCAGAAGATCGCCGCGCGCCAAGGCTCGCCATCGGCGAACCAGGCCAGCAAAAGGGCCCCGAGCAGGACCAGCAGCGTGTGTTTGATGAGAGAGAAGGTCCCCGCGCCGTCCTCGGTCTTCATCCCCAGCTTGTCTTCCAGGGTGTCTTTGAAGAACTTGAGCGAGGGAAGGTCTCGTGTGCGCAGACGCATGCTCTCCAGGTACAGTAGTTGCACGAAAGTCACGAGCCCGAGGAGCGGAATGGCGATCAAGGTGGCGAGCCCAACCGCGATCATCATGGCCGCACCCGCTCGATGAGGCCATTGGGGAGCCCCAGCCGCGCACGCCAGCGCTTCTCGGCGCGCGCCATCTGTCCGCGGTCGGTTTCGTGATCCATCCCCAGGAGGTGCAATAGTCCGTGCAGCATCAGGACGCGGATTTCCTGCTCGGTGGCGTGCCCGAAGTCGCGGGCCTGAGTGCGGGCGCGGGCGAGGGAGATGGCAACGTCGCCCAGCGTGGTGGGGCCTGCTTTAGCTTGCCTTGCATGATTGCCGGGCAAGCTGAAGCATACCCCACCAACTGGAAACGACAGGACGTCTGTTGGCTCGTCTTTGCCGCGAAATTCCCGATTCAAGCGGCGCAGTTCCGCATCGCCGGTAATCAGGCAATCGAACGCGCGACCCTTGGATACCTCGCGCTCGATCTTCCTTGCGAAATTCAGGATGGCTCTCGGTCGCACTTCGGTGGGAACTCGCCGGAACGTAACCGTACTGCCTTCTGGGGAAATCATGGCGCGGGCTCAGGCCTGCGGAGCGGTGTCCGGGGCAGGTGCGGGAGCCTCCGCTTTGCCGTCGCCATTGGCGCTCTCGCAAGCGGGCTCGGCCAGCTTCAGGCTGAGTTGCCGGCCAACGCCAACAGTGTCGTTATAACGCTCGTAGGCTTTGACGATGCGCTGCACCAGCGTGTGCCGCACCACGTCTTTGTCGTCGAACTGCACGAAGCTGATGCCTTCCACGCCCTTCAGCACTTCCACCGCATCCATCAGACCGCTGCGGCGGCCGGTGGGCAGGTCGATCTGTGTCACGTCGCCGTTCACTACCATTTTGGAGTTGAAGCCCTGGCGCGTGAGCACCATCTTCATCTGCTCCGAAGTGCTGTTCTGCGCCTCGTCCAAAATGATGAAGCTGTCGTTCAGCGTGCGGCCCCGCATAAAGGCAATGGGCGCCACTTCGATCGAGTTCCGCTCCAGCAACTTCTCTACGCGATCGCTCTCCAGCATGTCGTACAGGGCGTCGTAAAGCGGGCGCAGATAGGGATCCACTTTTTCCTGCAAGGTGCCCGGCAGAAAACCCAGCCGCTCGCCCGCTTCCACCGCGGGACGCGTCAGGATGATGCGCGCAACCTGCTTGTTGATCAGGGCGGAGACGGCCATGGCCACCGCGAGATAGGTCTTGCCGGTACCGGCCGGGCCGATTCCGAAGACCAGGTCGTTACGCTCGATGGCTTCCAGATAGCGGCGCTGGTTGACCGATTTCGGCGCCAGCATCTTCTTGCCGAAATTGCGCTGCTTGCCGCTGCGGACCAGTGCGCGGAGAGACACCTCAGGGTCCAGCGTCACCACGCGCAGATAGCTGTTCAGGTCGCCGTTGTTGAAGACGTGGCCCTCGCGGACCAGCGCGTTATAGTCTTCCAGGATGGTCTCCGCCCGGCTGACTTTATCCGCTTCGCCTTCGATTTCGAGGTTGCTATCCACCAGTTGCGTGTGGACGCTCAATCCGGATTCGATCAACCGGATGTTCTCATCGCGGGTGCCAAAGAGGCTTTCGACGCCTCGGTTAATGCGCACGCTGGCTTTCATTGAGTAGGTGCTGGGTACCTCCAAGCTTCGGAAAAAACGGGACAGGGGTTTACGTTGAGATGGGGGCGGTTCGAACCTTTGACAACCCGCTCGTGCGGGCGGCTAAAAACCATCTGTATCTATTATAGCAGTGCTGTAAAGACCCGGCTGAATGGTCGCTGGCAGTTTGGCAAACGGCACAGGGGCCTGCCGGCAAGGGCGCCATTGGCAAGGCGATGACGGATGCCCTGGCCGATCCGAACTGGTCACTCGCCTTGCAGCCTGTCCAGGTGGAAGTCTCCAGGGGCGGGGATCTGGGCTACACCCGCGGAACCTACGTGCTCACTGCCACCGACCCAGCGAGCAAGAAGGCGGTCACGGAGAAGGGCCGGTTTGTCACCATCTTTCGCAAGGAAGCGGACGGATCGTGGAAGGCCGTCCAGCATATCAACAACGCCGAAGCCCCGGCGGCGGCGAGCAGATAGCGACTCCGCCCGGATGCCGTTATGCCGGAGCAGGGTAGCGGGCGCATGGGTCGCCCATTCGGAAACAGGTCGACCGCGGAGTCTTCCCGTGGAATGACGCGGCGAACCGATGCAGCCCGCATCGCCCGGCGCTGGCCGTCAAGGAGCGGCCCAACGGGGCGGCGGAGCGCAGTCTCGGTAGACTTATGCCGGGAACCAGTTGAGCGGTTTTTTTCTTGACGCAACGTGTCTTTACCAGTAAAATACCTATATTCGGATTACTGGCATGAACGTTCTCGGGTCGCGGGCCCCGCTAAAGGCAGCCGACTTTCACATCCTTCTGGTGCTCCTCGAAAGACCTCGGCACGGCTACGAGATCATGAAGGAGGTGGAACGGGACTCGATCGGCGCGGTGAAGCTGGAGGTCGGCACCTTGTATCGGCTTCTCTCGCGGCTGCTCGAAGGCGGGCTGATCGAAGAAGCCGAAGGGGACGGCCGCCGCCGCAATTACGCTCTCACCGGGTTGGGCCGCCGGGCGCTGAAGTCGGAAGCCGAGAGGCTGGCCGGGGTGATGGATCTCTTGCGGGCGCGGAAACTGCTGGCTCAAGGGGAGGTCCGATGAGATTGCTGGTGGCCGTTCTCCTTCGGCTCTTCCCGGCGGGATTCCGGCGGACGTTCGGCGCCGACCTGCTGGCAACCTTTGAAGACCGGTGGCGCGAGCGTCGCGGCTGGGGGCTGGCGCCCGTCATCGTCGCCGATCTGGTGCATAGCGCCTTTCTGGAACGTCTGTCGCAACTTCATCGGGCGATGGACCGGCCAGCGGAACCCCCAGTTCGCAAAGGAGACAGTCTGGTGACGACCATTTGGCATGATCTGCGATTTGCCCTGCGCATGTTGCGAAAGGCGCCGGGCTTCAAAGAGATATCGGGACCTGGGATTCCGGTCGGATCATTTGTTGACGGTGCCGCTGCACTTCAGTCGCAACCGCTATGCTAGCGGCGCGAAGCAGTCGGCATTTCTGGACGAGCTATTGGAAAGCATCGCCAACCTTCCAGGAGTGGCAGGGGACGCCGCTGGTACGATTCCGCCTGGTGATTTCCACGCGACCAATGGCTTCCGCATAGAAGGGCGGCCTCTCCTGCCCATGGCGCGACGGCCGGTTGCCCGGCAACCTCCCGTCAGCGCCTCGTACTTCCGGGTATTGGGTATCCCGCTGCTGCGCGGGCGGGGCCTGTCGGATACCGATACCGCGAACGCGCCCCCCGTGGTGCTCATCAGCGAAACGCTCGCGCGCCGTAACTTCCCAGGCGAAGATCCCATCGGCAAAAAGGTCTCCGTCGGGCCCAAGGCCTGGTGGACGGTCGCCGGAATTGTCGGCGACGTGAAAACCGCAGGTCTCGCGGTGGGGCCAGAGCCCGTAATCTATTTTCCCTACCGGCAGTCCGGGGGGATCGACACCGGATTCCTCGGGGACAATATAGGCATCCTCGTCCGCACTGTTCTGGATCCGGCCGCAATTGCGCCGGAGTTGAGAGAACGAGTTACTCGACTGGACTCCAATATTTCCATCGGGGAAATGCAAACAATGGACCGTCACCTCAACCAATCGGCCGCCCGTCCGCGGCTGGCCGCCTTGCTGCTGGGATGTTTTGCCGCCCTGGGACTGGTGCTGGCCACCGTGGGACTGTACGGCGTGATGTCGTTCCTGGTGCGCTGGAGAGTCCGCGAAATCGGAATTCGCCTGGCCGTCGGGGCGCGGCCGCGCGACGTGATGCGCATGATTCTGACACAGAGCGTGAAGGTGATCTTCGCGGGCGTGGTTGTGGGAACGGGCTGCGCGCTTTGGCTGAATCGTTTGATGCAGGGGCTGTTGTACGGGGTGTCGGCTGCCGATCCGCGCACGTTTGGCCTGGCGATCGGGTTTCTCGCGATGGTGGGGCTGGCGGCCTCTTATCTTCCCGCGCGCCAGGCTTCGGCAATTGACCCGATGACCACGTTGCGGGCCGAGTAGCTTCGCGGCACAAGCACTCGTGCGAGCACCCTCTGGGTCAGGAATCGCCGCGGCCCCCGAAGATTCTCAGGTCTAGCCAAGTGGATTTGGTTTCTAAACGGAATTCGATCTGGGTGTGCACGGACGAACTGCCTGGGGCATCGCGCGTCTACTTGGCATACCAGTCGCGCAACCGCACGTCAATGCCGCTGCCTTCCAGGGCTTTGGCGAAGACGGCGGTGTCCTGGCCGCGGTAGTGATACGGATAGACGATAGCAGGGTGGAACGCGCGCACGGCTACAGCCGCGTCCTGGGCCGTCATGGTGAACGGCAGGTTCATGCAGACGAAGGCGACATCGATATTGCGCAGCGCCTTCATCTCGGGGATTCCTTCGGTGTCGCCGGAGAAATAAAACCGTTTGCCGCCGTAGGTCACGATGTACCCGTTTCCGCGTCCTTTTTCGTGGTAGATCTGGCCGTTATCCGCAGGCTTCAGATTGTACATGGGGATGGCGTCCACCTTGAAATCGCCGATCGTTTTGGTCTCGCCATTGGAGATCACGGTGGCGCCGGTAACCTTCTCGGCAACGGCTTTGGGCGCGAGAATCACGGTGCCGGGCTTCTTCAGCTTGTCGACCAGCGCCGGGACCATGTGGTCGCCGTGGATATCGGTAATCAGGATGTAGTCGGCCGGCGGCAGGCCGTCGTAGGAGCCCTGGGCCGGATCGACATACATCACCTTTTCGCCGGCTTTGATCATGAGGCTGGCGTGCTGGATCGGTGTGAGCCGGAGGGTCCCAGCCGAGGTGGAGAATTCTTCAGGGGCGGCAGCCAGCGCCGCGGTGGCAGCCAGAGCAAACGCGAGGGCCAATCGTCTCATAGGACCGATTGTACAGCAGTAACCGTGGAGCGGGCCCGGCCCGCACTTGGGCGGCTGTCGCGGTAGGGATGCGAGTTGCCTCGCACCCCCCGCACAGAGCCGTACGGGCGTGATTGACGCATACGGCTCTTACTTTGGATGGGTAGCGGCAAAGCGCTGCTCCGGGTAAGGATGCACCACCTTGGGACGAGGCAACCAGCGTGTGAAAAGGCGACCCAACCGGATGGCAGAGACTTTCCCCTTTTGTGAGCGCCGTCGTAAGAACCGGCCCCAGTAGCGGGCTATCCTCTCCCGAAACAACCCCAAACTCGCCCGGTTCCCCGGTACGCCGAAGTATTGGTAGTGGCCTTCCAGCACACGTTTCAACCACTCGCCGACCTTCGGTACTGGCTCGTGCATGCGGCTGCGGAGCGTCTGCATGGGCAAACCCCAGGAACGTGAAACTCTCCGGCTTCCCTTCCCCCCGCGCCCCGCGCTCCCGTGCGGCGTTTGGTCCGAACTCGATCAACCGCGTCTTCTCCGGATGCAGTTCCAGCCCGAACTTCGCCAGCCGTTCCCCGAACTCCTTTAGGAACCGCTCCGCCTCGTCGCGGCGCTCGAACCCCACCACCAGATCGTCCGCGTAGCGAATGGCCATCACTTTGCCCTTCGCCACCTTTCCCCGCCAGGCTTCTACCCACAGATCGAAAACGTGGTGTAGGTATAAGTTGGCCAGCAAGGGTGATACCACGGCCTGAACGCAAAAGATAACATGGGTCAGGTTGGGCCGTCGCTGGCGTTTCAGGTGCGTGAGGTGGCCTCGGTGCTCCGCTCGGTTCCGGCGCGGAGTTCGGCATCCGAATGGAGTGCCGGATGGTGATCGTCTCCCGGCCTACCAGGATCTCTTTCACAAGCAGCCGTAGAATCTTTTGCCGTTCCGGCACGTCCAGCGTCTCCGCCCGCTCCCGCAGCCGTGCATGGAAGTCAGCCAGCGTCTCGATGAGCCGCAGATACTTGGTTTGATCGCTGGCGGCCGTTTCCCACGACAGCAGTTCGGCCTGAACCGCCTGATCTTGCTTGCCGAGTTCTGGCATCCGGCAACGGAGTTGTTCCAGGCTCACCAGACCTTCCTGGTGAGTTCCTTCCAGACCACTGCATCAAGCTGGTCCTGACGTACCGGCGGATTGTCGCAGACGGCGCCCTTGAGATGACGATACGCGTCGCAGCCAAGGCAGCGGTAGTAGCAGAGCCGGCGTGCGGAGGTTGGCGTCGAGGTGCGATAGAGCCCGTAGCCGCAGCGCTCATTTACTGGCCAATCTGTGCTTATTTTCTCCAGCAGGCCCTTGGCTGAGCTTTTCAAAGAGATGTCGGATGCGAGTGAGTCGTCGGGACAACAGAAGGTATTGTTTATTTGCGCTGGACGGGGGCAAGAGTTGGCGATGCAGTTCCATGAGGCAGAGAGCGGACGTGAGAGCGGCCTCGACAGCCGGGGCGTCGGCAGATGCGGTGGGAGCGGTGCCGTGCTGGAGGGCCGGAGGAAC
>JAIQFL010000133.1 GCA_020073365.1 Terriglobia bacterium
ATCGTCGTCAAGCAGGAGCTGACGCCGGGGGACCTGGCTTTCGTCGATTCGCACCACGATTTCTTCCCGGAACTGGTGCTCATCCCGTCGCAGCGCCGGCTGTATCCGCAGAACGGTATGATGGCGCACGTGATCGGTTACACGGGTCAGGTCAGCGAGAAGGAACTGGACTCGCCGGAATACGCCAAATACAACCAGGGCGATATTGTGGGGAAGTTCGGCATCGAGCGCCAGTACAACGATTGGCTGACGGGCGTCAACGGACAGCGGCAAGTGGTAGTCGATAACCGCGGGCAGGTACGGCAGACTCTGGCCACCAAGCCCGCCATCCCGGGCAAGGATCTGCAACTCACCATCGATCTGGACCTGCAGACCGTGGCGGAACTGGCTCTGGAAGGGAAGCAAGGCGCGGTGGTGGCGCTCGATCCGCGAACCGGCGAGGTGTTGGCCATGGCGAGCCGGCCGACCTTCGATGCCAATAAGTTCTCCGTGCGGATCAAGCCGAAGGATTGGAAGGAGATCTTGGATAACCCGGAATCCCCAATGATGAATCGGGCGATTCAGGCGCAACAGGCGCCCGGCTCCACTTTCAAGCCGTTCACCGCCCTGGCGGCGCTGGAATCGGGAGCCATCGACGACCAATTCACGGTGCACTGTTCCGGCGGCATTTCGCTTTACGGCAAGTATCAAAAATGCTGGGTACCGAAGGGGCATGGCACCCTGGCGCTGCACAATGGCATCGTGCATTCCTGCGACGTGTACTTCTACACGATCGGCAGCAAGGCGGGGATCGACAATCTGGCTTTCTATGGCAATATGGCGGGCTTTGGCCAACCCACGGGAATCGACCTGCCGAACGAGAATACGGGCATCATGCCCTCGACCGCATGGAAACTGCGGACGCAACGGACGAAATGGTACGCCGGTGAGACGCCTTCGGTGGCGATCGGCCAGGGCGCGCTTACTGTGACGCCCCTGCAATTGGCCCGCGCGATCGGGGGGTTGGCGATTGGTGGCGTCTGGCACCACCCGCATCTTCTTAAGGCGCTCGACCAGACCGACCAGCCGGTGACGTGGCCGCTCAATCCGCAGGACGTGAAAGATATCATCGACGGGATGTACGGCGTGGTAAACGAGGGCGGCACGGGCGGGCGTGCCCGCTTGCCGTACGTCGAGGTATGCGGAAAAACCGGGTCGGCGCAGTTGGCGTCTAACGATTTTCTGAAGGGCACCGCAGCGGGACATGCCAAAGACATGCGGGATAATGCCTGGTTCGAGGGTTATGCTCCGCGTTCCGCGCCGGAGATAGCGGTAGTGGCGCTCTTTGAGCACGGTGTCCACGGCCAGTTCGCAGCGCCCATTGTACGGGACGTGATGGCGGCCTATTTCGACAAAAAGAGGCGGCTGGCGGCGTTCCAACAGGTGGAGGCGTCCAACGCTGCCCGGTTGGCCGCGATGGCTGGACTGGGACTGCCAGATAAGCAGGGGCCAGGCGGGGTACCCCCCGATTCTGGGGGTCGGGGCCAGGGGCCAGGGGCGAATACCGCCGAGAGGTCAGCCGCAACTGTGGATGCCGCGATCATGGAGACTTCAGCCCCTGCCAGCAAGCAGGTTCAGCAGCCGCCGAAGTCCTCACACCCCCAACCCCCAACCCCTAGCGCCCAACCCCCGTCTTCCCGGCCCCAACCCCCAGCCCCTAACCCCCAACCCCTGTCTTCCCGGCCCCCCAACTGACATGCGCCATCTTTCTTTGCGCGATATCGACTGGCCGCTCCTGCTGATCACGATGGTGATATCCGCAGTAGGGGTGCTGCAGATTTACAGTGCCACGATGGACACCGACTACCACGGCGCCTGGTGGAAGCAGATCGTTTATGTGCTCGGTGGCCTGTTCTTGATGTGGCTCATCCTGGCGGTGGACTATCACGCGCTCATGCACTACGTTCCGATGCTGTTTGTCGGTTCCGTGGTAGCGCTTCTGGGTACCTACGTCATCGGGGAGTCGGCCTTCGGCTCGCGCCGCTGGATTCCCCTGGGCGGAGGCCTTCACTTGCAGGTATCGGAATTCGTCAAGCTGGTGATAATATTGATGACAGCCCGGTACTTGACCGAATTGAAGACGGAAGAGTTGGATATTCGGGATATGGCGATTCTGTCGTTGTTGGTGGCGGTGCCCGCGTTTCTGGTCTTTAAGCAGCCAGACTTGGGGACGGCCCTAACGTATGTGGCTGTTCTGGTGGTGGGTGCGTTTATCGCGGGTCTTCGCTGGAAGTATGTGGCCGTCATTGCCGTAGTGGCGGTTCTGGTGCTTCCGTTAGGGGAGCATTTCCTGAAGGATTATCAGAAAGCGCGATTGGTGGGTTTCCTGGATCCCGACCGGGATCCGCAGGGTACGGGCTACCAACTGATTCAATCCGAGATCGCGGTTGGATCGGGCGGGATGTTTGGCAAGGGGGTCACCAAGGGAACTCAAACCCAGCTTCGTTTTCTGCCCGTGCCGCACAAGGATTTCATCTTCTCGGCATTTGCCGAGGAGCACGGGTTTGTGGGCGTGGTAGTACTATTGTCGTTGTATTTCGTGATGGTGATGCGCATCGTCCAGAATGCGCAAACGGCGCCCGATCGGGCGGGAATGTATATCTGTATGGGAGTCGCTGGCCTGATGCTGTTCCACATTCTGGTGAATGTCGGGATGGTGGCGGGGAGGATGCCGGTAACCGGTATTCCGCTTCCCTTCATGAGCGCCGGTGGTTCCAGTGTCTGGTCGAGTTTTTTGGCTTTGGGGCTGGTGAACAGCGTCCGCCTCAGAAGGTTTGTGAATTAACCGGGCAGGGGTTCGGAGGATCCTTCCTCAGGGCCGAACTGCCCGCATCGGATTAAGAATATTCGGGAGCCTGTAGAGACCCCTCGGGACGGTGGCGCGAAAGCGCTCTCCCATGTAAGAGGAGTGGTTCCCGGCCGGATGGTGTATGAGGAAAGCAGCTCCACCTTCGGCCAGCGTGATCTTGTAGCGGGTTTGTTTTCGTTCTCCGGACACACGGCGGACCCAAGAGCCACGCAGGGTGCCCACCTTTCCATAGCTTTACCCTCTCCATGCTCCTTTGGAGGTGTCGATGTCCAAGGAGTTAGTGATTTCGGCAAACCGCCACGAAACGCGTGTGGCGATTGTCGAAGACGATCAGGTCGTCGAAGTTTATCATCAACGCGAGAACGAGTACTCTCTCGCAGGCAGTATCCACAAAGGTAGAGTCACGCGCGTGCTGCCGGGCATGCAATCGGCATTTGTCGACATCGGCCTGGACCGCGACGCGTTTCTCTATGTATCAGATTTCTTCGAGGACAACGAAGAATACGACAAAATCGTGACCAGCGTAGAGGAGAAGGTCCTCAAACTGGATCGCCCGCAGCAACAGGGGCCGGCCCCCCTGGGGCCGGTGGCCACTCCACCCGCCGAGACTCCGGAGCCCGAGGAGGTGCGCGACGCCAGCCCGGCAAGCAGTGCGCCGATCATCGAGGCAGCTCCGCCGGCCGCGCCACTTTCCGCCTCCGGCCAGGATCCCCGGCGCGACGACCGTGACCGTGACCGGAGAGGTCACCGCTCGCGGCGGCGCAGGGGTCAGAAGGGCGGCGGCCGCCTGCCGGATTCCAAGTACTACTCACCGGGCCCCAGGGGCACCTCCGAAAACGAGACAGCCGCAAGAGTCAACCCACCGGAACCGGTACCGGAACCCTTGATGGCGAGTGTGCCCGAACCGGTGGTTGAGACAGCCCGTATAGAGGATGCCGACGATTTCTTCGTGCTGCCCGGCGAGTCTCTGGCCAAGTATACGAGGCCGGGCTCCGAAGAAGGGGAAGACGGTCCGCACGGTGAGGTCGCTCTCGAAGCCGAACCACACCAGGTAAGATTCGAAACCGCCGAGCCGGAGGACGACACCAGGCGTCTGGAAGCACAGCACCACGGCGGGCCGGTTGAGGACTACGGTAGCGGGTCGCTTCGTCTACAAGGTGCGGATGCGGCGGTGGACAGGGTTTCCGAGATCGCGGCGGAACCGCCCGCCGAGCCGCAACCGGAATTGGCAGCCGCGGTCGAAATAGCGGAAGACGCCGCAGTCGAGGCCGCCAGGCTCGCCGCCCCCCCGCCGATACGCGAACCGCAGGCTGAAAAGACGCCGCCCGTGGAAGTCTATTCGGCCGAAACGGCGGAGGATGTGGATGTCATCCCGACCGATTCAGCCGAGCCGGAAGCCTCCGAAGGGGTAGAAGCGGCCGCCCCAGTGCCGGAAGAACACGTCACGGAGGAAACTCGTGCGGAGGAAGCCGAACCGGGGGAACCCCGCGAACTCGGGGAACCTGGTGAACCTGCCGAAGCGGTTGAGGCAGCCGATTCGCCGGCCGAAGAAGAAGGACCGGAGCCGGCCCGCATCCCCACCAGCTTGACCGCCACCCTTCGCGAGCAGGATCCGCGATATCTGCACCGTGTCTCGCGGCGTATGAGGCGGAGGGGCCGGGACAACCGGGGTGGTCCCATGGGTGATATCCCTCGCGGGTCCGGCCAGGGCGGGGCACCCGAGCCGCGTCCACACGAGCCGGGCCCCCGGAGCGCTCCCGAGCCGCGTATTGCGCCGGCGCCGCCTTCCGCGGCTGCCGCGACACCTTCAGCCCCGCGGCCGGAGAAGGCCGGGGCGCCCTCCATCAGCGACCTCTTGCGGGAGGGCCAGGAGATCATCGTTCAGATCGCCAAGGAACCGCTGGGCCAGAAGGGCGCCCGCATTACTTCGCACATTGCGCTGCCGGGACGCTTCCTGGTCTACATGCCGACGGTGGACCACATCGGCGTTTCGAGAAAGATCCCGAGCGACGAGGAACGCTCCCGTCTGAAGCGGATTCTGCAATCCAATCGCACCGGAATCTCGGGCGGGTACATCGTGAGGACCGCTGGCGAGGGCCGCTCCGAAGAAGAGCTGCGCGCCGATATGATGTTCCTCTACAACATGTGGCTGGACATGCGGCAGAAGGCCGAGCGGAGGCCTGCGCCGCTGCTGATCCACCACGATCTGAACGTGGTGGAGCGGGTCCTGCGCGACCAGCTTACCTCCGCTTTCAAGAGCATCTGGGTGGATAACGAAGAGGAATACGAGAGCGTATTGCGTTTCGTGCAGCGCTTCCAGCCGCCCCTGGTAAACCGCGTGAAGATGTACACGCGCGCCACCCCCATCTTCGAGGAGTTCGGCATTACCGCGGAGCTGGAAAAGGCGCTGCGGCCGAAAGTGTGGCTGAAATCCGGCGGCTACATCGTGATCAACCAGACCGAGGCGCTGGTGGCCATCGACGTCAACACGGGCAAATTCGTCGGCAAGTCGAACCGGCTGGAAGACACCATCGTCAGGACCAACACGGATGCCATCAAAGAGATTGTGCGGCAGATCCGGCTGCGCGATCTGGGCGGCATCATCGTGGTGGACTTCATCGACATGGACGAGCGCAAGAACCGCCAGAAGGTGATGCAGGCGCTCGAGGAAGCCATGCGGGCCGACCGTGCGCCGTACAAGATTCTCCAGTTCAACGATTTCGGACTCGTGGCGATTACTCGAAAGCGGGTGAAGCAGAGCCTGGAACGTACTTTGTGCACACCCTGTCCGTACTGTGAAGGCGCCGGATACGTAAAGAGCGCGCAGACCGTCGTGGGCGAGATCCTGCAGGAGGCCCACAAGATCTCGAAAGGTGTCGAGGGCAAAGACGTCATGTTGCGCGTGGCGCCCGAGGTGGCCAAGGTGCTGAAGTCGAATCAGAATACCTACCTTCAGGAATTGGAGGAGATTCTGGGGCGGACGGTGATGATCAAGAGCGACCCCCAATTGCACCTGGAGAAATTCGACCTGGCGTAAGGTGGGGCAGGCGGTTCCGCCTGCCTCGCCCGCTTGCCGGCGATTCTCTGACAGCTTCTCACTCGCGCGGTTCGTAGAAGTTCTCGACCTGCTCGACTCCGGCTTTTCGCAACTCTGCCATGAACGCAATTGGATCCACGGCGTCGGCCAGGAAGTGGACGCCGGGCTGGACGCCTTTACTCCCCGCAACAGTCCGGGCGGCGGTGGCCTGCACAAGTCCGTTGATCCAGTAGTCGCGACGGTCCCTGTAGACGATTTGGACGTTCACGCCGTGTGGGCGCCCTTGCGAACGCCCGATAATCTGGGCCACGACGAAACCGTCCACGGGCAATCGGTTTCTGCGAAAGACGTTCCGGAGCAGGCGGACACTCAACCTTTCGGGAAGAGGGACCAGAGCGATCAGCATGGGGGCCAAGGCATTCCGCAATCCCGACAGGTAGGAGTATGTAAAGACATCGTAGTCTTTGAGCCGGCGGCCTACCTCGCGCGTTTCGGGCATAGAAAACATGGCGAAACGGCGGGAGCCGACCGGGTCGCCAAGATTCGCCTTGCGGAAGGCTTCGGACGTCTTGGCGCGGGTCCATTCGCCCTTGCGAGAGTAGCCCGCGCCGGTGAGTCCCGCCTGATGAATAAACCAGGCTGCGTCGCGCAAAGCACTATCGGACCACTCGCCCGAATCGCCGAAGTACACCATCATGGATTCGATGGTGTCCAGCCTGGTTCTTGCCAGTCGGTCGGCGTAAACGGGCAGGAGTTCAGTCAGACCAGGCGTCCAACCGGCCGAGATCACGAACGACAATCCCCGAATCTTCAATCTCCCGTCTGTGAGGAAGCATGCGTTCCCTTACGAACGATATATCTGCCGCGTCGATGTAGTGACACCGCCCGCGAAAGGCCGCTTGTGCGACGCGATCCTGCAACACCACAACAGGTCCGGCGCAATTGACGACGATCGAGCACCGGCGGCAAAAGCCGTCCAACGAAGGGGCATCGAGAATGTCAAGCTGCGCCGCGGACACTCTGCAATCGAACTCCGCCGCCAGGGCCTTCCCCTTGGCCAAGTCACGTCCGCCGACCAGGATCTCCGCTTCGCAGGACTTCCAGAGCTCGGACGCAACGACTCTCCCGGTTGCGCCGTACCCACCAACGATGCCGAAAGTGACGGTTCGACTCATTGCTCAACCCGTGGGCGCCAGACGACCTCTACCCAGCGCCTGGTCGAGATCCGCGATCAGGTCGTCGGGATGTTCCAGCCCGACCGCCAGCCGCAGCAGATTCTGCGGGGTGCGCGACTGTGGGCCTTCTATCGAGGCGCGGTGCTCGATCAGGCTGTGCGCGCCTCCCAGGCTCGTGGCGCGAATGAAAAGCCGGCAGCGGGCAGCCACGGTCATGGCCGTCTCGCGGTCGCCGATCACCTGGAACGAGAGCATTCCGCCGAAGGCCGACATCTGGCGAGCGGCGATCTCGTAGCCGGGATGGTCGGGCAAGCCCGGATAATGCACCGCCTCCACCGCCGGATGGAGCTTCAGATGGCGCGCCACGCGTAGCGCGTTCTCCGAATGCGCGCGCACGCGGTAGGGGAGTGTGTCGATGCCGCGCAGGGTGAGCCAACAATCGAAGGGAGAAGGCACCGCGCCGCCGTAACGCTGCGCGCGCCGGGCGCGTTCGAACAGGTAGTTGTCGTGCCGCGTGATGAGCGCCCCGCCCACCACGTCGCTGTGTCCGCTGATGTACTTGGTGGTGGAGTGACACACCATGTCGATGCCGCAATCCAGCGGATGCTGGAGAATCGGGGTGGCGAAGGTTCCATCGCAAACCGTAATGATGTTGGGCCCAGCCTGGCGCGCCAGCGCGGCAATGGCGGCCATGTCGGTGACTTTCATGAGCGGGTTGGAGGGGGTCTCCACCCAGATGAGGCGCGTGGCGGGGCGGATCGCGGCGCGGACCTGGTCCTCTTCCGTCATGTCGACGTAGCTCGTCTCCAGTCCCCATTTTCCGAAGACGTCGCCGATGACCTTGCGCAGGCCCCAGTAGACGTCGTCGGGCGCGATGATGTGATCGCCGGGTTCCAGGCCCTCGACCAGCGCGGTCGCCACCGCCAGGCCCGAGGAGAATGCCAGGGCCTCCTTGCCGCCTTCGAGATCTGCCAGGCATTCTTCCAGCGCGCGCCGGTTGGGGTTGCCTTCGCGCGAATAGCTGAAGCCCAGAGGGTACTCGCCGCCAGGGCTGCGCTCAAACGTCGTGGAGAGGTGAATCGGAGTAGTGACCGCGCCGGTGGCGGGATCGATGTGCCGTCCGGCGTGCACGGCCCGGGTTTCGATTCTCATTACTGAATAGTTTACCGTTTCGGGTGAGGAGACCAGGGTTCCCCGGCGACCCTGCGCGGATTCCCCCACCCAAGAGCGCCGGATTGTTGAGTTTGCACTCTATTTATCTATTGTTTAGGGCTGACCCAATCCTGGCATCGGAATTGCTCCCTGCCGGGCATATGGCATACGTAATTACGGACACTTGTACCAAGGACGAGTTGTGCGTTCAGGCCTGCCCGGTGGACTGCATCCACCCCAAGCAGGATGAGACTAGTTTTGTCGAAGCGCCGCAGCTCTACGTCGATCCCAATGACTGCATCGATTGCGGCGCCTGCATACCGGTCTGCCCGACGAATTCGATCTACACCCTGGAGGACTTGCCGTCCGAGCTGGCGCGCTTCGGGGATTTGAACGCGGCCCACTTCAACTAGTGATTGGAACTGGTGGTTTTGTGCTTTAGGGGAAACCACTCCCTCAGAACGAACGAATCGCCCGCCCCACCAATGCTGGGGTGGCGCAGGCGGTGCCGCCTGCGCATCGGGATTTCTTCCCAGCTTCTCACCGGTCGCGGCCCCGATCTGAAGCGCGCCGCGTCCCGCTACGGAACGCGGGCGAGGCAGGCGAATCGCCTGCCCCTCCCCGCTTGTGCGACCATACCTGTAGCTCTACCTGGCGGGGACTATGTTCTCTCTCGAAATCGAATGCGACCCGGAAGATCGCGACCTTCTCATCGCCGAATTGTGGGACAACGGGTCGGCTGGCATCGTCGAGTTGAACGCCCAACGTCTGCGCGCGTTCTTTGAGGACGGGGCCGATCGCGACACCTTGCGCCGGATGTACCCCGGCGCGGGCCTGCGCATCGAAGAGCCGCGCGATTGGGTGCAATCGGCGCGCGACCTCCTTCAGCCGATGAAGGCCGGGCAGCGGTTCTTCCTGGTGCCCGCCTGGCGCGACGACCCCGCACCCGCGGGCCGCTTCCGCATTGCCGTAAACCCGGGCCTGGCGTTCGGGACCGGTGTTCACGAAACCACGCAACTGTGCATCGAGGCGCTGGAGGAGTATCGCAAGCCCGGCATGACCGTGCTCGACGTGGGCACGGGCTCGGGCATCCTGTCTCAGGTGGCCCGGCTGCTGGGAACCGGAGAGGTCTACCCGTGTGATATCGACCCGGTGGCGGTTTCGATAGCCGGTGGCGCGTTTGTCGGTTCGGTCAACGCGGTGGCGGCAGCGTCCATGGACCTGGTAGTGGCCAACATCAGCCCCTCAGCGATCGTGCACCTGGCGCGCGATTTCATGCGCGTCCTGCGGCCCGGCGGCGTGATCCTGGCAAGCGGCTTCGAGCTTCATGAAGTCGACCGGGTGAAGGCGGCCTTTCCACCGGCGCGCGAAGTCCGGAACAAGGGCGGCTGGGCGCTGATCGTTATTGGCGGACCCTGCTGCTGACCGCCGCGCCGATGAGCGCGAGGTCCTGGCTGGTCGACACGACTTCGAAGAAGCTCCCCTGCAGCGGGCTCATCTTCACCATGTCCTGCAAATACCGGTTCAGCAAACCCAGGTCCACGAAGTCGCAATTCGGGCCGGCGATGTAGAAGCGCCCGGGGCCGTCCAGATGCACGTTGGTAGCGGTAGCGGCCGCCAGCGCCCGGTGCCACAGCCTCACAAAGTCCACCGCGCGGGCCTCGCCCCGGTGCGCCGCAGCGAACACCTCTTCCGGCTCCATATCCAGGAAGCGCAGGCGCATGGCGCGGTTGCCCATGATCCCTTCCAGATGCCCTTCGCCGCCACACCCGCAGAAGCGCTCCTTGGGGTCGAGCGTCACCACCGTGTGGCCGCCCTCGCCGACACCCTCGTTATGGGGGTAGCGGCCGAAACCGATGCCGTCGCCCAGGTACCACACGCGGACCAGTTTTTCGAGACCGCCCCGCGTGGCGGCAATGCCCGCGGCCAGCGCATCGGCATCGTTGAGGACCGTTACCGGCGCGTCGATACCGGATGCCCTCAGCGCGGCGCACAGGCGGCCATGGATATCCAGTCCCTTGAGCTGCGCCAGATTGGGTGAATCGTCGACCACGCCGTTGCGCACGATTCCCGGGAAGCCGGCGCCCACCGACTCCACCGGCTCGCCAGCGTGAAGAGCGTCGACCTGCTCCAGAATCTTGGCGATGATTTCATCCGCGGGCACCGATCGGAGATCGATCTCGCCTTGGCCTGGTTCGGGATACATGCGCACCGTGCCGAGGCTGGTGCCCTCCACCATGCCCACCCAAATGTAGCGTGTCGCCAGCACCCCGATGCTGCGCCCCATTTTTGAAGCCTCCCGACACAGGCGGGAATGCCCGTGTCCCTAAAACCGCATCAGCTTGTTCACGCCGTTGAATGCGGCCTGTTTATAACATTCGGCCAGCGTGGGATAGTTGAACACCGTCTCCACGAAGTAATCGATTTTGCCCTTCAGGATCATCACCGCCTGCCCGATGTGCAGCAATTCCGAGGCGCCTTCTCCGATGATGTGCACGCCCAGAATCTCGCGCGTCTCGCGGTGAAAGATGAGCTTCAGGCGGCCGGTGGTGTCGCCGCGGATCTGCCCGCGCGCGGTTTCGCGATAGTAGGACACGCCGACCTCATAGGGCACGTCCGCGTCGGTCAACTGCTCCTCGTTCTTGCCCGTGAACGAAATCTCCGGGATGGTGTAGATGCCGTAGGGATAGGTGGCGGGGTTGGATTGAATCTTCAGCCCGCACGCATTGGCGGCGGCGATGCGGCCCTGCTCCATGGAGACCGAAGCCAGGCTGGGAAACCCGATGACGTCGCCCACCGCATAAATATTGGGGATCTTGGTGTGATACTCGGCATCCACCGAAATGCGGCCGCGGTTGTCCGCATCCAGACCGGCCGCCGCCAGGTTCAGCTCATCCACGTTGCCTTGCCGGCCCACGGCGTAGAGCAGCGCGTCGCCGGCGATGCGCTTCTTGCTCTCCAGGTTCGCCACCACGGCGCCATCGGCGCTCTCTTCCACGCTGGCTACGCCTTCGTTCAGCCGCATGGTCACGCGATGGTCGCGCAGATGGTACGAGAGCGCCTCGATGATTTCGGCATCTGCGAATTCCAGCAGGCGCGGGCGTTTCTCCACCAGGATCACGCGCACGCCTAGGATGGCGAACATGCAGGCGTACTCCACGCCGATCACACCGCCGCCCACCACGATCAAGGTTCTCGGAATCTGCGGCATCGCCAGAATCTGGTCGCTGTTCATGATGGTGCGGCCATTGAGCGGCACGGTGGTGGATACCGCCGGCTTGGTGCCGGTGGCAATGATGATAATGGGCGCTTCGAAATCGGCCTGCCCGCTCGAATTTTCCACGCGGATGTGCGTGGCATCCAGGAAGCTGGCGCGGCCGATGATGACGTCCACGCCGTTGCGGGCTAACTGCGCCTGGGTCACGTCGGCCTCGGTCTTGATCACCTGGTTGACCCGGAACCCCAGGTCGGCCATGGTGATCTTTTCCTTGACGTGATAGTTGATCCCGTAGATCCCCTGGAACTGGTATCCCGAGAGGTGCAGCACGGCCTCCCGCATGGTCTTGCTGGGGATGGTGCCGGTATTGATGCAAGCGCCGCCCACGATCTCGCGCTGCTCAATCACAGCCACGCGCTTGCCGCACTTCGAGCCCTGGATGGCGGCACGCTGTCCAGCCGGGCCGGAGCCGATTACGACAAGATCGTAGTTGCGCATGAGTTAGACGGCGACCGTCGGAAGCTGCAAACAAGAATCAGTTGGCAGGCGAAAGCGCCTGCCCCACTTTGGCGCGTCAGGGTGGGGCAGGCGCTTTCGCCTGCCAAGCGGTTTGGTTTCTCTTAGCTATTGAACCGCTTCTCGATTTCTTCCCAATTAACCACATTCCACCATGCCGACATATAGTCGGGGCGGCGATTCTGATACTTCAGATAATACGCGTGCTCCCAGACATCCAAGCCGATGACCGGGTGCTTCCCTTCCATCACCGGGCTGTCCTGATTCGCCGTGGAGTAGATCTCGATCTTGCCCCCGGCTTTCACCAGCCACGCCCAGCCGGAGCCGAAACGCCCGGCCCCAGCCGCGTTGAACTTCTCCTTGAAGCTGTCGAAGCTCCCGAACGCGCCGGTGATCGCCTGGGATACGTGTCCGATGGGCGGACCGCCGCCGCCCGGTTTCATGATCTTCCAGAACATCGAGTGGTTGATGTGGCCGCCGCCGTTGTTGCGCACCGCGGTGCGGATGGCCTCCGGAACGATGGCGCAGTTGTTGGCCAGCAACTCTTCCACCGTTTTATTCGCCAGGTCGGGCGCCGATTCCAACGCCTTGTTCAGGTTGGTGACATACGCGTTGTGGTGTTTGCCATGGTGGATCTCCATCGTCATTTTGTCGATGTGAGGTTCCAGTGCATCGGGTGCATAGGGCAGCGGCGGTAGTGTGAATGGCATAACGATTCTCCTTTAACTCCTCTGAGCTTTTTCGAACGCATCGGCGAGCCGGAACATGGTGGTCTCGTCGAAATGCCGGGTCAGGATTTGCATCCCTACCGGCAGGCCGCCCGCGGTGCTTCCGCACGGTACGCTCATGCATGGAATGCCCGCCAGGCTGCCGGTGATGGTATAGATGTCCGAGAGGTACATGGCGATCGGGTCGTCCACCTTCTCTCCCAGTTTGAAGGCCGGGAACGGAGAAACCGGCGCCACGATGGCATCCACCTCTTGAAACGCATTGGCAAAATCACGCGCGATCAGCGAACGCACCTTCTGCGCCTTCACATAATACGCGTCGTAATACCCATGGCTGAGCACGTATGTGCCCAGCATGATGCGGCGTTTGCACTCCGCGCCGAAGCCTTCGCCGCGGGTGTTCCGATACATCTCCGAAAGCGTGTCCGAACTACCGGAACGGAAGGTATACCGTACGCCATCGAACCGCGCCAGGTTGGAACTGGCCTCGGCCGTGGAAATGATGTAGTAGCATGCGATGGCGTAATCGGTGGCCGGCAGACTGATTTCGCGCACTTCACATCCCAGCCGCTGCAACACTTCGACGCCGCTCGCGATCAGGTCGCCGGTTTCGCTCGTCAAATCTTTTAGATACTCGCGGGGCAGCCCCAGCTTCAGGCCTTTTACGTTGCCATCGAGATGTACGGGATAGTCCGGCACCGGCGCGTCGGCCGAGGTGGAGTCACAAGCATCGCGGCCGGCAATCACCGCCAGCAGGGTGGCGGCATCCTTCACCGTCCTGGCCAAGGGTCCGATGTGATCGAGCGAACTGGCGTGCGCGGTCAGCCCGTAGCGCGAAACCCTGCCGTAGGTGGGACACACCCCCACCACGCCGCAAAACGAGGCCGGCTGGCGGATGGAGCCACCCGTATCGGAGCCGAGCGCCACCACGGCGGTGCCCTGCGCGACCGCCGCCGCCGATCCACCGCTGGTGCCGCCCGGCACGCGGCTGGGATCCACGGGGTTGCGCACCGGCCCGAACGCGGAGTTCTCGTTCGAAGAGCCCATGGCGAACTCATCGCAGTTGGTCTTGCCGATGAGGACACCGCCCGCCCACTCCAACCGCACCACGGCGGTGGCGTCGTACGGAGGAACGTAGTCGGCCAAGAGCCGGGAGCCGCAGGTAGTCTTCAGGCCCTTGGTGAGGATCACGTCCTTAACCGCGAGGGGCACGCCGGCCAACGGGCCCGGGTCTTCGCCACGCGCAATCTGCTCATCCACGCGCTTCGCCGCAGCGAGCGCGCGCTCCGGAGAAAAGTGCAGGTAGGCGTTGGTCCGCGGGTTCTCCGCTTCGGCGAAGCGCAGCGCTTCGGTGGCCAGTTCGGAGGCGCTCGACTGGCGCGAGAGCAGGGCCTCGCGCACACTGTCAACGGTCAGGAACATTACCGCTCAATCACCTTTGGCACCTTGAAGTATCCAGCCCCGGCTTGCGGCGCATTGGCCAAGGCAGCCTGGTTGCCCAGCGGCGGCATCGGGACGTCGGCCCGCAAGGTGGCCGTTTCTTCGCCCTCGAACAGCACTTGCGCCATGGGATCCACGCCGGTGGTGTCGATTTCGTTCAGCCGGTCCATGTGTTGCAGGATACCGTCCAGGTCGGTTTGGAATTTGGCGACTTCGGCGTCGGTGAGCGCGAGGTTGGAAAGGCCGGCCACGTAGCGGACTTCTTTTTCCGTAATCTTCACACCAGCGCCTTTTTTCGGGATGCCCGGTAGATGCCGCGCAGAACCGGGTCGACAATGCCATTGGCTTCGTCCGCGAAGAGGGCGGGCACGGGCAGTTCCGCGCGTTGCGGTTCGCGGCGGCGCGGCACCACGCGAAACTCCACGTCCTCGATCATTCCGGCCCCCAGACTTTTCTCGAGGTTGCGCAGGATGTGGGAGCTGAGGGCAAAGAGCTGGCGTTGCCAGATGAGGTCTTCCACTTCCACGATAAGCCGCGTGCGAACCATGCGGGCTGGGCGGGTGTGCGCCGCGATCTTCCGGCCGACGGCATGGGGCCAGGCGGCACACGCGATTTCCTGAGCGCTGATCGTATCGCCGGACAGTTTCATAGCCCGGATGAGCTTGCTGGCGCGTTCCATGTTGGCCGGATTGGATTATTCTATCATGCCGGTCTCGTGGCGCAGGCACTTTTGCCAGAGGTCCGCCCCACAAGGCAGACAGACCACAAAAGGCGATGGTCTGTTCCACCAAGAATTACGGTAAACTGGGGGTATTCTGCGGATTTGCTTGTATCGGTTAGCTTTTGCAGCCATTCTGGCGATAGCCCTCCCGGTCCGTGCGGCCACGCCAGACATGGGACAACTCGACGCCAGCCCCACCCTTTTTACCGTCATGGCGGCGATTAACGCGGCCGGTTACGATGCCGATCTCGCGTCGTCGAATAATCATCCGCTGCGGAATGCCATGCGGGCGGAACTCGCCAAGCGCAGTATTCCTTCCCTGCCCGCCATCAAGGAGTTCTTCGCCAAACATCGCAGGAGGAACGATACCCTGGAGCTGAGCCAGTACGTTTCCTTTGCGCTCACCGCGGGCGGACCGCCGGATTTCGCCATCACCATGCGCGACGTCGAGGTCCCGCCGGATGTCAGCGGCATGACGGAGCTCTCCATTCTGCTGGCCACTTTCTACCGCGAGGCCAACATCGAGGATCTGTGGAAACGCTCGCAGCGCGGCATCGACCAGTTTATCGAGCGCTATCACGGGCCGGTTTCGGACGCCGTACTCCAGGTAAACGCCTTGCTGAGGCAGCAGACCTCCGGGGTCCGTGGGAGCCACTTTCAGATCCTGGTCGAGTTGCAGGCCGCGCCCAACCAGATCCAGACCCGCAGCTATGGCTCGGAGTACACCGTGGTCATCTCCCCTTCGCCCGAGCCGCGCATTTTCGATGTACGGCATGCCTACCTGCACTATTCGCTGGAACCGCTGGCCACCCGTTACCAGGACATTCTGGCCCGCAAGAAAGGCCTCGCCGACCATGCCCTCCGGGCGCAGGGACTGGACGATTCCTTCAAAGAGGATTTCCTGCTGCTGACCACGGAATCCCTGATCAAGGCGGTGGAGGCCCGGCTGGACCACAAACCGGAAGGGGTCCAGCAGGCCGTGCAGGAAGGCTATATCCTGGCGCCCTACTTTGCCGAACAACTGCCGGTCTACGAGAAGCAGGAGCAGGCCATGATGCTCTATTATCCGCAAATGGTGGGAGCCATCGACCTGGTGAAGGAGGACGCGCGGCTTTCCAAGGTGGAGTTTAGCAAGGGACCCGCCGCGCGGCCGGCCGTGAAGACCGCGCCTCCGCCTCCGCCCCCGGCGCTCACCGGCGCCGCCAAGACGCTGGATGACGCCGAGCAGCTCTACAAAGCGGACGAACTCGATAAGGCCAAGAAGCGTTTCATGGACGTCTTGCAGCAGACCGACCAGAATCCCATGCACGCGGCCGCGTATTACGGCATGGCCAGGATCGCAGCTAAGCAAAAGGATCCCGAGACGGCCCAGCGGTTGTTCGAAAAGACCCTGGAGCTGGAGCCGGAACCGTGGGTAAAAGGCTGGACCCTGGTCTTCCTGGGACGGTTGTCCATGGCTGCCGGAGACGGCCCCCGGGCGGCCAAGTATTTTCAAAGCGCCATGCAGCTTGGCGGAGCTTCGGAAGAGGCGCGCAAAGCGGCGCAACTGGGCATGCAACAGATTTCGAAATAGCAGGCAAAACAGCGTAAGGAGTTTTTGGAATGAAACGAATGATTCTCACCGGAACCCTGGCTTTGGCGACCGGTCTTTCGTGCCTGATGGCACAGCAGGCCCCGCCGGCGAAGCAAGGCCAGGCGGCCCAAGCACAACCCAAGGGACCGGCGCCCAAGTCGCAGGCCGAGGGACAGGCGTTGACGGAGCTTTTCAACGCGGCCAACGCGAACAATCCCGACGCCATCATCAAGGCCGCGGAGGATCTGCTCACCAAGTTTGCCGACACCGACTTCAAGGAAGCCGCCCTGATGTTCGAGGCCCAGGCGTATAAGCAGAAGGGGGACACCGACAAGGCGCAGATCTTCGGCGAGCGCGTTCTCGAAGTCAATCCCAAGAATTTTCAGACGACCTTGATGTTGGGCGAGATTTTGGCGACGCACACGCGCGAGAACGATCTGGACAAGGAAGAGAAGCTGTCCAAGGCCGAGAAGTATCTGAACGGGACCATCGAAAACCTGAAGACGGTGGCGAAGCCCAACCCGCAGATCGCGGATCAGCAGTGGGAAGACGCCAAGAAACAGCTCACGGCCGAGGCCCATAACGACCTTGGGTTGGTGGCGCTCGACCGCAAGAAGTACGATGTGGCCATCACCGAATTCAAGATCGCCAACGATGGCGATCCGCAAGCTACTTATGCGGTGCGCCTGGCCTCGGCATACCAACAGGCCGGCAAGAACCAGGAAGCCCTCGAGATCTGTGACAAGTTGCTGGCCGACCCGCAACTCCATCCCGCGATCAAGAACGTGGCCACGTCGGTGAAGGCCGCGGCGTCGAAAAAGTAATCCCTCGTCCATGCGCGCGGAGACCGCATCGCTGGAGTTGAGGCTCAAGCACCACTTTTCCGACCCGGAACTGCTGCGCCGCGCGCTAACCCACAGTTCGCTCGCCAACGAATCGCGCACCGGTCCAAGCTCTCCTCTGAACGACAATGAGCAACTCGAATTCCTGGGGGATTCGGTGCTCGGGTTTCTCATCGCCGAAGCCCTGGTGCGGCGTTTTCCGGGCTATCGGGAAGGCGAGCTCTCGCGGTTGAAGGCCCACCTTGTAAGCGCCGCCCATTTGCACGGCGTAGCCCGGCGGCTGGATCTGGGCAGCTACCTGGAACTGGGGCGCAGTGAGGAAATGAGCGGCGGCCGGGCCAAAAAAACGCTGCTGGTGGATGGCCTGGAAGCCATCATCGCTGCGATCTATCTGGATGGCGGCCTGGAAGCCGCTCAAAGCTTCGTGGCCGGGCACGTGCTGGACGCGCCGTTCTCCAGCGATGAGGACGCCGGGACGGACATTCAGCCGGCCATCGAGAATTTCAAGAGCGTGCTACAGGAGCTGGCGCAATCCCGCAAGCTGCCGCAACCGCGGTATAGCATCGTGAAGGAGCGCGGTCCGGAGCACTCCAAGACCTTCACGGTGGAAGTCCGGGTGGGCAAAGACTGGACCGGCCAGGCCGAAGGACGGACCAAGAAAATTGCGGCTCAGAGGGCGGCGCGAGGAGTCTACGAGCGCCTGCTGCAAGAGCAGACGCCAGATTCGGTGGTGGCGGAATAGCGCTACCGTGTTCTCTGTCTCGGCACCACGGTAACTACATGTGCCTGATGACGGGCCTATCGGCCCGGCGAACGTTGCCCTTCGGTTTCACCACCTGCTGGAGCAGATCCTCCGGCAAGCTGACCGATACGTTCAAAGTGCTGTCCGACGTGCTGACCTGTAGCGATTGCGCCAGCGCGGCTGCCGCGGGTTCCTTGGCCGCCTGCATCTGCGCCAACATCGCCAGCATCTTCAGGGCATTGCCCATCTGAGTAGCGTCGTCCGCATTGTCGGCCTGTGCCTCGGCGGTCACCACTACCAAGGCGCCGAACTTCACGCCGCCGGCCGCTGATTGAATCGCCTGGAAGGCGCCTGCGCCGTTCATGCCCGGAACGCTCGGAGCGGTAGCCGGCGGATGCAGCGAAGAAGGCGGTACCGCGGTGATGGCCCAGGCGTCCTGCGTGGAACTCCACTTGTTCACCAGTACCGCCAGAGAGGCGGGCATCGGATACGCGCGGCCTTGGCGGTCGATGGCGCCCTTGACATTCGCCACATCGCCGGCTATTGCCAGCGTCGAATCCAGGAAGGCGACCCCATGAGTGCCTTTCGGGTCCTCGACAATGGTCACACTTTTGTAGCTCTCGGTGATTCCGCCGCCCGCGGTTGCCGCAGCGGTAATCTTGACCGAATCGAAGGTCCCGCGAGCCAGGAAGAGGCCGGTGTGGTCGTTGGCCGTAGCGCCGTTCGCAACATTGGATGCGACCAGCAGTTCGTGCACATCGCGCGTGGGATCGAAGCCGGTCAGCGCCTCCAGTTTTTGCATCTCCAGGTTCTGCGATTGCATCTGCGAGAGCACATACTGGCCAAACGGCGTGGTCTTGGCCTGATCCACGTTGACACCCGCCAAAACCTTGGCGTCGGGCATCACCAGGCTCAGAAGTTGCGGATCGGCGGCCTTGGCCGGAAGGACGCCAGCGATTGCGATAGCGAGTGTCGCGGTAGTAAGAATTCGTGCGTTCATAACATCCAGGACGTTGTGCCTGCTGTAATATTAACGCGTTGCAGCCGCTTGAAGTTTCGCGCACCCCCGGTGGGCATAAGCGAACCGGGGATGCCGCCGCCAAAAGGACGTTATCGGGCGAAAATGCCGGCCCATGGCTTCCGATTGCGGGCGCCCATATGGGGGTCATAGTTGGGCATGGGGGATTCCTCTGGGGAAAGCAGTAGGGGTACCGCTTGAATTTCAGAGGATCGCGGGGTGTAAAGCGGCGGGGGCTTCCGGCTGGTGGAAGGAGCGCGGGTTTGGAGGGCCGTTTGGGTTGCGGGAGGGGGGTGGAGGGAAGATGACGGAACGAACTGGCGGCGTGGCTAACAGACTCGGTTTCAGCGAGTTGCGGGGCTTGGCCGGCGGGCAGGAGCGGGTTCCCGAATACAACACGAGTTCTGCGAGACTTCCACCAACCCGGGCACGCGCGGCAATTCGATTCGACCCTCTGCGAGCGGCATCCTTACCGCAACCGATTGCACGTTGAAGACGCTCGTGATCCTTGTCATTGACCATGCGGAAAAGCCCTCCGAGAATTAGTTTGGCGGCCGGCAGTTGCCCTGTCACAAATCGTTCCGTGGCGACGTCTCAGCGTATAAGCGCTTCCGAGGCTGATGGCGCGCGACGCCTTGAGGGAAGGCATCCCCATTTCCGGGGCCAGGGAGACCGATAAGATGACACGAACGGTAGTGAGTGTGAGCTTGATCGCCCTTACGTCGTATGGGGCATTCGGCCAGGGGCCGGCAGCGCACCCGGTGTTCGAGGTGGCGTCGGTGAAGGCAAGCAAGATGAGCGCTGTCGAGGCCGCGAAAGGGCGCGACGTCATTCAGAGTTCCCCGGACACCCTCACGATGCGGATCGTCAGCCTGGTTTCCTGCCTGGAATGGGCGTATGACGTGAAAGACTACCAGATTTCGGGGCCGGCCTGGCTTGCCACCGACCACTACGACATCGCCGCGAAAGGGGCCGGGCCCGTTCCCGAGGCCCAGATGAAGCTGATGCTGCAGACGCTGCTGGCCGACCGGTTCAAGCTGACCCTCCATCGTGAGCAGAAGGAGGTTCCGGTGTATGCGCTGATCCACGGAAAGAACCCGCCCAAACTCCACACCTCGGACGACAATTCCGGTTCTGGCATGAAAATCACGGGCAACAGCGTGACATTCCCCAAAATGTCCATGGCGTTATTGGCCGACCTGTTGACGAAACAGATGGACCATCCGGTGCTGGACATGACCGGGCTTACTGGGCGCTATGACCTCACCGTGGACCTCTCAGGGTCCGCGGAGGACGGGGGGCAGGATACCGAAACAGCTCGGATAGTGAGAGCCAAAATGATGCTCGGACGTTCCTTGCTGCCGGTGGTTCAGGAGCAGTGGGGGCTAAAGGTGGAAGGCCGGAAATTGCCGGCTGAGATCCTCGTCATCGACCGTGCGGAAAGAGTCCCGACAGAGAATTAGTGCCGTCCGATGACCACAAAAATTCCGGAGGTTCGAGCTATTCTGCGCGAGATGACGTCCAAAAGACAAAAGCCTCGGTGCAAGACGATCGGGATAGGAGAACTTCGACTTGTCGGGCTTCCGACAATCTAGGTGTTTTGGAAACGTCGTAACGGTAAGGAGACCAACAACATGATACGAACGATAATCGGTGGGAGTCTCATAGTTTTGACGGCATCCTTGGCTTTCGGCCAAACCGCCGCAACCCTCTCATTCGAGGTGGCGTCGGTGAAGCCCGCTCCGCCACCGACCGAGGGCCGCCTCATGATCAGGATGGGTGGGGGCCCCGGTGACCAGAGCGACCCTGGCCGGATAAACTGGGAGAATGTGAGTCTCCGCGACATCCTCCGGGCGGCATATGGGGTGAGGGACTACCAGATCTCCGGACCCGACTGGATGAATTCCACCCGATTCAACATTGTCGCTACCTTGCCGCCCCAGACCACCAGGGAGCAGGTTGCGCTGATGTGGCAGACACTGCTCAAGGAGCGGTTCAGCCTGACGCTGCATCGCGAAACCAAGGATCTGCCGGCGTACGCGCTGGTGGTGGCGAAGGGTGGGCCTAAGATCCAGCAGGCTGTGGACGACCCTCCCACGACAGTCGACGGCGGCGCTCCGGGGGGACCGATGGCGCGCGCGGGTGGCGGGTCTTTCGGTCCTGGCGGTCCACGTGGAGGGGGTCCCTTGCGCAACGGCATGATGATGATGCGCGGTATGGGTCACCTGGAGGCGAAGGGCATTTCATTGTCGCAGTTCGTGGACATGCTCTCCCGGCAACTGGATCGCCCGGTGGAGGATCAAACCGCACTCAAGGGAAACTACGATATCAAGCTCGACTACACCCCGGACGAGTCTACGAATGGGATGGCGATGAGAATGGGAATGCCCATGCCAATGCCGCGTCCGGAGGGCGGCGGCGAGGGGAGAGGGCCGGCGGATGCCACCTCCGACAACGGTGCTTCGCTCTTTACCGCCGTTCAGACGCAACTCGGACTCAAATTGGAAGCCAAGAAACTGCCTCTGGATCTGCTGGTGATCGATCACGCGGAAAGGGTTGCCACAGAGAATTAACCCGAGGTCACCGGAATTCCGTGGGGCGGGATGGCAGGCAGAACGGCAGGTGGACAACCCGAACCGGGTAAGCAACTTGCCCCACACGAAAAAACCTCATTACAAGGCCGGGGAGTGCTAAACACTATTGGATCTCCATCGTCATATCAACAAGCGGTTGTGTTACAGAGCCTCGTGTGGACGGACCTCGTGGTTGGCCGGACCCTTTCCCGAATGGCGTGAACGCGGTGAACCAGGGCCATGTTGCTGACGTAGAGGAGCTTAAAGGAATGAAACAGGCGATAATGGGCATCAGCCTTCCATTTTTCAGGTCCTGCGCGGCGCCGGCCGATGTCCGCCGCTTGTCTGGTGACGAAGGAGCGAGGTTTTGATGGCAATCAGGGGCATTCCCAACTATCTCCGGTGCTGCACCATCGCGTGTCTGGCGGTGTTCGGCCTGACGGCCGCGGAGCATCACGGACAGGTAAGATTCGGGGGCATGCCGGTCCCCGGCGCTACCGTAACGGCAAGCCAGGGCGACAAGAAGTTGGTTGCCGTTACCGATGGGCAGGGCGCCTATTCCTTCGCCGACCTGCCGGATGGCGTCTGGACGATACAAGTCGAGATGCTGTGCTTCGCCCCCATCAAACAGGACGTGGCGCCCAACGCGCCCAGCCCGCAGTGGGATCTAAAGTTGCTGCCGTTCGACGAGATCAAGGCGATGGCCCCGCCTCCCACGGTGCCGCCTCCATCCACCACGCGGGCGGCGACAGCTTCAGCCCCGGCCCCCAATTCTGGCGGCCAAGCCGATGCCAGCCAAGCTGCCACGGGCCAGCAGGCGGCGACTCCCAGCATTGCGCAGGCCGCTCAGCCGGTCGCGAATAAAAAGGGAGCGCCGAAGAAAGGAAAGGCCGGAAGCGCGCCGGCGCCGGCCACCAACAGCGCAAACGGCTTTCAGCGCACGGGTGTGAATGCCTCCCCGGAAGCCGCCACGCCTCCAGCCGCCGATAGCGGCCCCACCACTGCGGCCGCTGGAGATGCCAGTCAGGGCGCTACGGAAGGCTTTCTCATCAACGGCAGCCAGAACAACGGGGCCTCTTCGCCGTTCGCGACGAACCCGGCGTTCGGCAACAATCGCAGGGGCTTCCGTTCCCCGTATCAGGCTATGGTGGGGATGCTTCTGGACAACTCCGCGTTGGATGCCAGCCCCTTCTCGGTCAACGGGCAGTTCATTCCCAAGCCGTCCACCAACCGCTTTCAAGGGATCGCCTCATTCGGCGGTCCGCTGAATATCAAACACATCATCCCGGTATCCCGAAACCCCATCAATTTTTTCCTGAACTATCAGTGGACGCGGAGCCGCAATGGCAACTCCGTACCCGGTCTCATGCCGACGGCCGCGGAGCGCAGTGGAGATTTTTCCCAGCTCGTGAATCCACAAGGTCAGCTCATACCGGTGTTCGATCCCACTACCAGATCGCAGTTCCCCAACAATGTGGTGCCGCAGAGCCGGATCAGCCCCCAAGCCAAGGCCTTGCTGAGTCTCTACCCGTCGCCCAACTTCAATTCCGCGAGTTACAACTATCAGATTCCGATCGTGAGCGGGATCACCACGGACGACGTACAATCCCGCCTGAGCAAGACGCTCAGCCCCAAGAATCAGGTGAATGGCCTCTTCGCCTACCAGCGGACCTCCTCGCAAAACCCCACCCTGTTCGGCTTCCGCGATACCGGCGATACGTCCGGAATCAACACCAACTTCAATTGGCAGCACCGCTTCAGCCAGCGGATGTTCAGCCGGTTCGGACTCCAGTTCAGCCGGGCGGCAACGCGCGCCACGCCCTTCTTTGCGAATCGCGAAAACATCTCGGGCGAAGCCGGCATCACGGGTAATAACCAGGACCCCCTGAACTGGGGCCCGCCCAGTCTGAGTTTCTCCAGCGGCATTTCGGGGCTCTACGACGGACAACAGTCGTACACGCGCAACCAGACCGCGGGAATGTCTTTCGACACCTTGTGGAATCGCCGATCGCACAATATCAACTTTGGAACCGATTTCCGCCGCCAGCAATTCAACTACCTGTCGCAAAGCGACCCGCGAGGCTCATTTACCTTTACCGGCGCATCCACCCAGCAGATCGTGAACGGCCAGCCAGTGGTTGGAACGGGCTCCGACTTTGCCGGTTTCCTGCTGGGAATCCCCGACAAGAGCGCCATTGCCTTCGGCAACGCCGACAAGTACCTGCGGTCCTCAACCTACGATGCCTACGTGACGGACGACTGGCGGGTTCGGGCGGGGTTCACGATGAATGTGGGCTTGCGCTGGGATTACAGCTCTCCGATCACGGAACTCTATGGCCGCCTGGTCAACCTGGACATCGCTCCAGGCTTTGGGCCGGTAGCGCCGGTGGTGGCCAACAGTCCCACCGGCACGCTGACCGGCCAAAGCTACCCCGACTCTCTGGTTCATCCGGACAAGCACGCCTTTCAGCCTCGCGTGGCGATCGCGTGGCATCCGTTCCTGGCATCCTCGCTGACCATCCGCGCCGGCTATGGCGTGTACTACGACACCTCGGTGTACCAGTCGATTGCCGCGCAAATGTATCAGCAGTCGCCCCTATCCAAGAGTCTGAGCGTGCAGAACGACCCCGTTAACAATCCGCTCACACTGGCCAACGGATTCAACGCCGCTCCTAACATCACCACCAATACTTTTGCAGTGGATCCGAATTTCCGTATCGGATACTCGCAGAACTGGCAGTTGTCGGTGCAGCGCGACCTTCCGGGCGCCCTGATCGTCACGGCCACCTATCTGGGCATCAAAGGCACGCGCGCCCCGCAGCAGTTCTACCCCAACACCTACCCTACCGGCGCCGTGAATCCTTGCCCCATCTGCCTGCCGGGATATCGATACCTGACCTCTAACGGTAATTCCACCAGGGAAGCCGGCACCATCCAGTTGCGCCGCCGGCTCCACAATGGATTCACCTCCACCGTCCAGTACACCTTGTCGAAGGCCATCGATGACTCCTCCGGGCTAGGCGGCAGGGCCGCCCAGTTAAGCTCCATGTTCGCCCAGAACTGGCTCAACCTGAGTGGCGAACGGGGACTTTCCAGTTTCGATGCCCACCACACCCTGAGCGTGCAGATGCAGTACAGCACCGGGGTAGGAGTCGGCGGAGGCGCCCTTCTCAGCGGTTGGAGAGGACTGCTCGTCAAGGAGTGGACCTTCGCCACCCAGATCAACGTATCCAGCGGACTGCCGCTGACTCCTATCTATCCAGTGGGAGTGGATGGAACGGGAATCACCGGGATCCGCCCGAACTATACGGGGGAGCCCCTGTACGACGCCCCTCCCAGTGTGTTTCTGAACAAGGCCGCCTTCGTAGCGCCTCCCTTGGGCCAGTGGGGGAATGCGGGGAGAGATTCGATTATCGGCCCGGGGCAGTTCTCTTTGAATGCTTCGATGGGGCGCTCGTTCACCGTGGGGGATCGCCACAGCATCGATCTGCGGTTTGATGCGTCCAACGCACTCAATCACGTTACTTTTCCCAACTGGAATACGAACATCCTGAGCCAACAGTTCGGGCTGCCCGGCACTGCCAATCAGATGCGGGTTATCCGAGCCAATCTGCGACTGAGGTTCTGAAGATATGCGACCGATTCTCATTGGTCTACTGGTTTCGATGATGGCTACCGGAGCCCCGCAGGCCCAACCGCCCACACGCGCTGGCGCTCCGCAGAATCCACCACCGGCTGCCAATGAGCCCGTCAAGTTCTCGGCCATGGCCCAGTTGGTGGAAGAGATGGTCAGTGTCAAGGACAAGGAAGGCAAGGTCATTGAAGGTCTCACCGCCAAGGATTTCGTGGTGACCGAGGATGGCAAACCGCAAACTATTAGTTTCTGTCAATTCATGAAGCTGGAGGAGGAAGTCGAGCCGGATCCCGTGCCCGCGGCGGCGGCCGTGAAGCCCACCGCGCCCGAACTGAAAACGGGCCCGGTCCAGTCGGTCACCAAGAACCAGATCGCCGCCGAGAAGCCTGGCGATATTCGATACAAGAACCGCCGCCTGCTGGTCCTGTACTTCGACATGAGCGCCATGCCGATTCCGGACCAGTTGCGGGCTCTGGCCGCGGCGCGGAAGTTCATCCTGACGCAGATGCAACGCGTGGACCTGATGGCCATGATGGAGTATTCCAGCGGCTCCGTCAAAGTGCTGCAGGATTTCACGGATGACAAGGATGCGTTGAATCAGCAGATCGAGACGCTCGTCATCGGCGAAGACCAGGGCTTCAACGGGGACGCCAACGACGCGGCCTCCGCCGATACCGGAGCCGCTTTCGGCCAGGACGACAGCGAGTTCAATATCTTCAACACCGACCGCCAGTTGGCGGCGCTACAGACCGCGGTCAACACGCTGGGCTCGCTCAACGAGAAGAAATCGCTGATCTACTTCGCCAGCGGTCTGACGCTCCAGGGCGTGGACAACCAGGCGCAGATGCGTTCCGCAACCAACGCCGCCGCCCGCGCCAACGTGTCTCTGTACCCAATAGATGCACGCGGCCTGGTGGCACAGGCTCCCCTGGGTGACGCCAGCATGGCATCGCCCGGTGGGCTCGGCATGTATTCCGGCCGCGGGGCTCTGGCCATGCAGACCCGGTTCCAGCGGTCGCAGGACACCATGTATTCGCTGGCCGCGGATACCGGGGGGAAGGCCCTGTTCGACGTGAACGATCTCTCGCTGGGCATCGTGAACGCGCAGAAGGCCAACAGCAGCTACTACATCATCGGGTACTACACCACCAATGCAAATTTGGATGGCAAGTTCCGCCGCATTAACATTTCGCTCAAAGAGCTGACCGTCAACCTGGACTATCGCAAGGGCTATTTCGCCGGCAAAGTGTTTGGCAAGTTCACCACCGCCGATAAGGAACGGCAGTTGGAGGACGCGCTGATGATGGGCGACCCGATCACCGACCTGACGATTCAAATGGAAGTGAATTACTTCCAGTTGAACCGCGCGGAATACTACGTCCCCGTGGTGATGAAGATCCCCGGACGGGAACTGGCGCTGGCCCGGCGCGGGGGCGCTGAGCGCACGGTCATCGATTTCATCGGAGAGATCAAGGATGACTACGGAGCCACGGTGCAGAACATCCGCGATAAGGTGGATATCAAACTGAGCGGAGCTACCGCGGCCCAGTGGGCCAAGGTCCCCATCGAATACGACACCGGCTACACGCTTCTGCCTGGAACTTACTCGATCAAAGTGCTGGCCCGCGACGATGAGACCGGTAGAATCGGAACTTACATGAACAAGTTCGTGGTGCCGAATCTGAACAAAGAGGAGAAACGGATTCCCATCAGCTCGGTGGTCTTGAGCGGCCAGCGTGTGGACTTGAAGGATGCGCTGTACACCGCCGGGAAGGACAAAGTGCAGGCCGCCAACCCGTTGGTGCAGGAAGGCCAGAAATTGATTCCCAGTGTGACCCGCGTGTTCAGCAAGGCCAAGGACATGTACGTTTATCTTCAGGCTTATGAGCGGACTGCGACCAGCACCCAGCCACTCGTGGCTTTTGTCACCTTCTACCGCGGGCAGACCAAGGCTTTCGAAACGCCCCCGCTCCCGGTGACAGAGGGCTTGGACGTCAAGTCGAAAGCCGTGCCTCTGCGATTCGCGATTGCCTTGGATAAACTCCAGGCGGGCCAGTATGACTGCCAGGTGAGCGTGGTGGATCCGACCGGCCAGAAGGCCGCGTTCTGGCAGGTGCCCGTGATGCTGGTGCCGTAGAGGGTCGAGGCGGGGCAGGCGGTTCCGCCTGCCACTGGAGATTGGCCAGTTGCGCCAGAGAGCGGCTTGGCCGGAGCCAGTGTGGGACGCCCAGGTGGCTCTGCAGAATTCGCTGAACTATTCCTCAAAATAGGTCTACTCTACCCTTGACGGCTCCAGGTTCACGTAGCCGGACGACAGGAGAGCAGAGCATTGGAGGAGTGCCTTACGTTCTGCGGGCTCGTGCTCACCGCCAGGTGAGTAGACCATTAGCCAGAAGCTGCGCACGTTGCCAGGTGCGCTGTCGCGGAAAGGCGGAACGCCAGGGCTGCAACAGTTCATGGAACTTCTCCAATAAGAGCATGGCGGGATGGAAGTGGTGTGAGCTGGCATAAGCGTTGGCGCCAGCGCGTCTCCAGCGGATACAGCAGAATATCTTTGCGGCTGCGGTGGGCTTGATGGGTGCGATCCATGCCGCCACGGCCTTGGGTCTGGCCCACCAGGAACCAGTTGGCGGCGCGGTAGCAAATGCCGGAGTAGGGACGGTCCACCAGAGTCTCCAACAGGAGGGGACGCACTCCATAGGGCGCCGACCAATCGCTCGGGGTTGGTGAGCGGCCAGCGCCAAAATGTGGCTCGCCAGGTGCGGCACTTGGACCCACGGCAAAATCAGAAAGCGGGCGTTATTGACCAGGTGGGAGAGGTTCATCCGGCGCGCCTGATCGCTCCATCCGATCCAGGTATCGCGCGGCGCCATTTTCCAGGCGGCGCTGGTGAACAGCAAGCAGGCCAGCACCCCCTGAGACGGGGCGCTTACCACGTAGCGTAGTTGCGCGCCGTAGGGCACCCGATAGCCCAGTGGATGATAGCGCTGAATGTATTGCTGAAACAGGCGACGGCCCGGGAGATCGGCAATCAACTGCAATCGCAACGGCTGGTAGTCCGCCGCCCACTAAGGATCTGGGGGTTGGTTTGTGTCACATCCTGGATGTAGGTGAAGGTCAGGTCGCGCGTGATCTGCTGCTGCAGGGCGAGAGTAGCCTGTGGAGTGGTGGAAGTGCCGACGATCTGCGGATCGATCTTCAACTTGCTCACGCCGAACAGACGCGGCCGCGACTACGAATATAAGCGACTAGACTCAGAACTCCTATAGTAGCCCGCGCCGGGAAGGCCACTCGTGTTAACGGCGACCACGTGGAAACGGTGAGCTTCCTCGCCGAGCAAAGGTTCAGGCACTCCTTCCATGACCCCGATTAGCGCGAGTAGTTGCGATTTGTCGAGAAGAGCCGTCTGAACTTGCCATGAAAGTTAACCGAGATTAT